>URTS01000112.1 GCA_900550685.1 uncultured Oscillibacter sp.
TTCAGAAAGCAGCGCGGCACTTGTCGGAACGAAAGCCCATCGCCGCACCAAAATATAAAAAACGTTGCGAAATATATGGGCATTCGACAAAAAATGCCCTAAAAATCGCGAATGAAATGATATGATTGGCGGCGTGGATAGGCAGTTCCTAAGACAAAAATAGGTGCATTTCGGAGCCTAGCAGACAAGTTTGCGAAAGGAAAGAAGGAGATGGAATGATGAAGAAACGGCTGATCTCTTGCCTGATGGTCCTTGCGCTGATGTGCAGTTTCCTGCCTGCCAGCGTACTGGCTGATGAAGTGCAGGAGGAACCGACTGTTCCCGTAACCGAGGAAGTTCAGCCTGCGGCGGAGGAACAGGGGGGAGCACTGGAGGAAGCGCCGGAAGACCCCCAGGAGGGGGAGAAAGCGGCGGAAGAACCGGAAACAGTGACGGCGGTTCCTGCTGCGCATGAGGGAGAAGGGGAAACGCCCGCTGTGGGGGAAACGGTCCCCGAAGGCACGGTGGCAGAAATCGCCAGAGCGGGCGAGGCGCCCCGGTATTTCAAGACACTGGGGGCGGCCGTTGCAGCCGCCAAAACCGATGATACCATCAAACTGCTGGCTGATTGTGAGGGTACGGTCCAGATCTCCATGAACAGCAAGAAGGATACCCCGACGGCGCTGACCATTGATCTGAACGGCTGCGCCATCGACGGCAAGGGTGAAAAGCGCTGTATTCTGGGCATACAGGCCAACAGCTCCACGGACCGGTGTGCGCTGGCCGTGAAAAACGGCACGTTGAGAAATGGCGCGGCACCGGAAGGTTCTTCCGGCGGTGCCATTTCCTGGCCCTGTGATTTGAAGATCGAGAACTGCACCATTGAAAACAGCATGGACAAAGCCGTTGCGGTTTCCTTTGTGAAAGAGGGCGGTGTGGTTGAGGTTTCCAGTACGAATTTTACCGACAACCATGAAACGAAAGCCTCCGGCAGCGGCGGCGCGGTCAGCATTGCGGGAAACGGCACAGCCGAGTTCACCAAATGCACTTTTGCGGACAACTCGGCGGCTAACATGGGCGGTGCCCTCTACTGTGACCATGGGGAACTGACCATCACGGACTGCACCTTTGAGAAGAACTCTGCCGCGTATGGCGGCGCAGTTGCCTGCATGACGGTCAATGTCACAGTAAAGGGAGATTCCGCCGGCATGGAGGGCAATACTGCTTCTGTGATGGGCGGCGCGGTCCATGTGCAGGGGAACAGCGCTCTGAAGACCGAAAATGCCGTATTTACCGGCAACGAAGCGGCCTACGGCGGCGCATTTTCCCTGTATGCTTCGGAAGCAGCTATTGACGGCACTGTCCAGGGCAACCGGGCCAGTAAGTTGGGCGGCGGCTGCTACAATTCCGGCGCGGTCCTGGACCTGACCGGGGCAGATATCTATAACAACACAGCCGAAACTGCCGGGGACGATGTTCTCAGCTTTGGCGCATCGTCAAAGCTGACGGTCGACAGGACCGGCAAGTGGACCCTAGACGACTGTAAGGACCGGATCGACGGCTGGTATGAGGACGGCATGCCGGAGACCGTCGCCGGTGACGACGGCAAAACGTCTACCGTGTACGGTCCCCGCTGGGATGCCCATGGTGCGGGGAGCTATGTGCAGGCCTGGCCCGCAGGCCCGGCAGAAGGCTTCCTGGCTATCAAGGCGGCCCATAAGGTCATCGTTCCTCTGGAGCCGGATGACCCCAGCGCACCTCTGGAGATATCCAAGTCTAAGACAACTACGAATCTGGATAAGAGCTATGAATCCAGGGTAACGCTGTCTCTGCCCAGCGCATCCTATAAGCCGTCTATGGATGTGGTCATGGTGATCGATGTATCCAGTAGCATGAAAGACGCAGATATTCAGGAGGTGAAGAACGCAGCTGAAGTGCTTTGCAGCCAGCTTGCGGAAATGCAGAATCTGGATGTCAAGGTGGGCGTTGTGACATTTGATAAAAATGCTCACGACCTCACTGGCGGACTGACTACGGCTGCGGCGGCCAAGAATGCCGTCGGCCAAATCACTGTTTCTTCGGATACGAATATGATGGCGGGCCTGATGATGGGTAAGGCTATGCTGGATGAAGGGAACGGCGGAGACAAATACCTGGTCGTCATGAGCGACGGTATTCCTATTTACTGGATGGAGGACGGCGAAGCGGTCAGCAAGACCCTTGAAAGGTATACGGGGGACCGGTTGGTCAGCACAGCGCCTGCGGGAAGCGAGCCGGAAGGGTCCTGGACCTACAGTGACGATAAAATCAGCCCGATCAATGATCTGCTGGCCATGAAAGACTGGGAGACGGACTCCAATATCTGGAGGCAGGAGGCGAACACCGGGGCAGACCTGAACCCTGACTGCAAGTATACCAACATCCAGAAAGCCACCTACCAGACGGCCCGGTATCTGCGGGATGAGATCTTCGGCAGATACAATATGAAGATGGTTGCTTTCGGAACGGATAAGTACAAGGACAATGTCGTCTATCAATACGGCGAGAATTTCTGCGACTGGATCGGAGAGCAGACGGGCGTTGCGTATTACAAGGTGGCAAAGCCTGGCTACGGCGGCGAGATCGGAGACCTGAGCCATGCCTTTGCCGACATTGCAGACAGCCTTGTCTATCTGGTGGATGCCGGGTCCCGGATCGAGGACTATATGGGCTATGTCGAGGGCAGCTATGATTTTGATTTTGTTAACGACGTTGATAAGCTGCTGGTGACTGTAAATGGTGCGGCGTTGGATAAGACCAAGCTGGATGACAATACCTATGGCTTTGGCCGCAGAGAAGCAGCTGTACAGGCTGCTATTGTGGACGGTAATTGTAAAAACTACCGTTTTGTACTCAAATATGTGCCAGGTGAAAAGGGCGGCGAACACTTTGTGTTTTTCATCAATGAGGCGATCACCAAGGAATATCCTGTTCAGCTGACCTACACCGTGAAGCTTACAAATCCCAAGACCGCTTCCGGTACCTACGGCGAGTTTGACGCCGACGGCAGTGAAAAGTATGATGGCCTGTACACCAACAACAGCGCCACGCTGTATCCGGTGGATTCCGATGGGGTCAAGGGCCTGCCGGAGAGCTTTGCCAAGCCCACGGTGTCCTACACCGTCGGCGGCAGTTCCGGCGGAGACGGTGGCGGCGGGAAGCTGAACACCGAGGACCACTATTCCTATATCATCGGCTACAAGGACGGATACCTGCGGCCTTACGGCAACATCAGCCGCGGAGAGACTGCGACGATCTTTTTCCGGATGCTGACGGATAAAACCAGGACGGAATATTGGAGCCAGACCAATCCCTACACGGATGTGGCGGCGGAGAAATGGTGCAGCAACGCCATCTCCACCCTGCACCGCATGGGCATCATCGACGGCTACTCCGACGGCACCTTCCGGCCTGACGGGCCCATCACCCGGGCGGCGTTCACCAAAATGGCCGTGAACTTCTTCGACTATCATGTGAAGGCCTATGACGGGAAGTTCTCCGATGTGGAAGACAGTGCCTGGTATGCGGGCTATATCCAGGCCGCAGCGGAGTTGAAGCTGATCGAGGGCTTTGATGACGGTACCTTCCGGCCCAACGACTATATCACCCGGGCCCAGGCCTGCACCATCATCAACCGGACGCTGGGCCGCGTTCCCCAGGGGGACCACATGAACATCAAGCCCCTGGTGACCTGGCCCGACTGCGATGCGGACGATTGGTACTACACGGCTATGATGGAGGCCACCAACAGCCACGATTACAAGTGGATCACAGTCAACAAGGAAAAGACCGAGGAGTGGACGGCAAAGCTGCCCCAGCGGGACTGGGCGGCGCTGGAACACACCTGGTCCACCGCCAACTCCGCCAAGGGCGGCGAAGTGGTGGGCTGACCGCCGAGACCCAATAAGCTGATACAGAAAAACGAACCAGGCCGCCGGTTTCTCGGAGGCCTGGTTCGTTTGATCTTGTGAGATTCAGGGGGCGGTATGGTCCCCGGAGAAGCGCAGCTTGGCGCCCCGGATGTGGTCCTGCAGGATCTGGCTTACAAAGTCGATGAGCTCCTCCGGTGTGCGGTGGATCTCCCCCAGGAGCCAGCTTTCCATGACGCCGGCAAGGGCGATGACATAGAACTCCGTCACCATGTCGATATCCGCCGGGGGGCCGTCTGGGTTCAGGGCGCCGATCTCCCGACCGATCTGCTCCACGGTGCGGTAGATGACGGCGTGGATGTCTGCCTGAAAGAACTGCTTGAGGGCGTCCCGGCCCAGGGAACGGAGGGCGCAGAGGCAGAAGGCCCGATTTTCCTCCAGGTAGCGGAAAAGCTGCAAAAGCCCCTCCTGCCAGAGCAGGGCCCCTTCGTGCTGTTCCAGCAGGGAGAGGGCTTCCTCCTCAAAGGTCCAGCGGAGCAGACCGTAAACATCTTCAAAATGGTAATAGAAATTCTGGCGGCGGATCCCGCAGCACTCCGTCAGGTCGTGAATGGTGATTTTGTTCAGCGGCTTCTGGGCCATCAGTTCCTTTAGGGCGGCGGCCAGGGCGTGCTTGGTCTCATTGGCGGCGGTGTAGGCTCGCTTTTCCATGGAGGTCCCTCCTGTGGATTCGGAATAGGCATATTTTACCACAGCCATGCCGGGGAGGTCAAACCGGATGGCGTTAAAAAATTGACAAACAGAGGGCATTTGACCTTTGATTTTTCCGGCAGGGCGGATTATGCTGTTGCAGTCTTAAATGGGAGGGGTTACATGGCCACATATCAGATCACACTGGACAGCCCGCTGGGACAGCGCTCCGGTCGGCTGACACTGCGGGAGGCAGACGGACAGCTGGGAGGAACGCTGTCCCTGCTGGGCACCGACAACCCGGTGACGGGGACCCGGGACGGCCCGCTGCTGCGGATGCGCCACCCGCTGCGCACAAAGGTGAGCCAACTGGACTGCGAGACCACGCTGCGGCTTGCGGACGACGCCGCGGAGGGAACCATCCGGGTGGGGCCCACCTGTATGCGGATATGGGGAACGGCGCTGCCGGACGATATGGAAGAAAGGAAGAAAGCACAAGTATGAGCCAGAATGACAGCCATCAGCAGGAAACCTTTATGGTAAGGCTGGCCACCTTCATCGTGGACAAGCGGAATCTGTTTTTCCTGCTGGCGGTGATCCTCCTGATCTTTTCCGCGGTAGCGCGGAACTGGGTGGAGGTGGAAAGCGACCTGACGTTCTACCTGCCGGAGGACTCCGAGACCAAGCAGGCCCTGAACGTGATGGAGGACCAGTTCACCACCTACGGCACCGCGGAGATCATGGTGGAAAACATTACATACGACGCGGCAGCCCTGTTGGAGGACACCGTCACCGGGATCAAGGGCGTGCAGAGTGTGACGTTTGACGACACCAGCGATCACTACAACAACGCCTCAGCTCTCTACAGCGTTACCTTTGACTACGATGAGAAAGATGACCGCTGCCTGGAGGCCCTGGAGACCGTGAAAACGGCCCTGTCCGGGTATGACATCTATGTGTCCACCAGCCTGGGCAACACCCAGAAGGACACCATTGAATCGGAGATCAACGTCATCATGGTGTACGTGGCGATCATCGTCATCGTGGTGCTGACCCTGACCTCCCAGACCTACGGTGAGGTGCCGGTGTTGCTCATCACCTTTGTGATGGCCATGATCCTCAACCAGGGTACCAACTTCCTGCTGGGGAAGATATCCTTCGTGTCCAACTCTGTGACCAGTATTCTGCAGTTGGCCCTATCGCTGGACTACGCGGTGATCCTCTGCAACCGGTTCAAGGAGGAGAAACAGACCATGCCCACCCGGGAGGCGGCCATCACCGCTCTCAGCAAGGCCATCCCGGAGATCGGAGCCAGCTCCCTGACCACGGTGGGCGGCTTGGCGGCCATGCTGTTCATGCAGTTCAAGATCGGCCCGGACATGGGC
>URTS01000113.1 GCA_900550685.1 uncultured Oscillibacter sp.
CCGGTTCGAGTCCGTGAAGGTGCACCATGGCCCGTTGGTCAAGTGGTTAAGACAGCGGCCTCTCACGCCGTTAACATCGGTTCGAATCCGGTACGGGTCACCACGAAAAGCCTTGACAAGAGGCGCGAAAGACAATATAATAGAGATTGTTTTCAAGCGATGCTTGATGACATAGAGTTGGTGCTGATTAGGATGAGGGTCCACCCGTTCCCATTCCGAACACGGTAGTTAAGCTCATTTCTGTCGACAATACTTGGCTGGCGACGGCCCGGAAAGATAGATAGCGCCAACACAAGCGACGGTCTTCACGACCGTCGCTTTTTCTTTTTGCTTTTCTGCGGAGTTAGAATATTTGAGTGTATAGGGAACTGTTTACGGGCCATGTGCCGCTGTTTCTGCCCTGAAAACCGTATTTGCCCTTGTAAATTGAGGGTGCTTTAATAAAATAGTGATTCCGAGGGGTTCCTGCATTTTTAGGATGCGGGGCCCTTTTTGTAGTATTTTGGCAAAAATTGCAAGAATATAAGAGAAAGCATCTTCTCCTCTGGTTGTGCTGCATGGTATACTGGTAAAAACGGCGTGTGCGTCCGCAGCTGCCGCCTAATTTGAAACAGTGAGGTTTCTGAGTATGGCCAGGGTATCTACTAAAGAAAATAAGAATATCTACCAGCTGACCCGGGAGGGGTTGAAGCTGACCCGGGAAGTTGCCGGGGAACTGCTGGAATCCATCCCGCCGGAGCGGATCGAGAAAATTGAAAACGAGCGGTCCCTTCCGCATCCGGACGAGGTGCTGGTCATGGCGGAGAAATACAAAAAGCCGGACCTGTGCAACTATTACTGCGCCAATCAGTGCCCCATCGGGCAGGAGTATGTGCCGGAGGTCAAGATCAAGGACCTGTCTCAGATCGTGCTGGAAATGCTGGCATCTTTAAACGCAATGAATAAGCGGAAGGACCGGCTTATTGAAATCACGGCTGACGGCAAAATTTCCGATGATGAGCTGGAGGATTTTCTATACATTCAGGAGGAGCTGGAACGCATTTCCATTACGGTGGAGACCTTGCAGCTCTGGGCAGAGAAGATGCTGGCCACCGGCGTGATCGACGAGGCGCGGTATGAAGCGTATCGGAGCCGGAAGAAAACCTGAAAGGGGTATTTTACTCCGAAAGTGAAAATAGACTGCTTTATCTTTCCAATTCCATGATGTATTCCGCCGCTCTTTTGCCGTACACTATTCTCAAGCAAAGGGGCGGCGTTCCCAAAACCGGAAAAGGAGCTGACGGCCATGGGGTCAGAGAGCGGCTGTTGACCATCCACTTGATGGAATTATTGAGAAAAAACGGAAGCTATGCAACAAAATTGGGCTTGGAACCGTCTATAAAAGTGAGAACCCTTGCAAAGAAGAAACATAGCGAGGGAGCCCATAGGGCAGAAAGGGAGATTACATGAAATACGCGGCGGATTTCAGGCAGGAGGCCCGGGCGGCGCTCCAAGGAAATTGGCTCCTGGCTATTCTGGTGGGCCTGGTGGCGGCGCTTCTGGGAGGAGCCACTTCCGGCGGACCTGAATTTAAGATCAATATTCAATATGCCGGACAGACCATCTACTCCTGGGGAGAGGGAATCACCCCTGGCCTGCGGGCGTTTCTGGTTGGCGGGGCAGTCTACCTGATTTTAGCGGCTGTGGTGCTGGGAGTCCTGTATTTCATCCTGGGCAGTGTTGTTGAGGTGGGATACGCCCGGTTCAATCTGAACCTGACGGCCGGGGAAAAGCCGTCCTTTGAGACACTGTTTTCCTACTTCCCCCACTGGAAAACCGTCGCAGTGGCTCAGCTGCTTCAAACGGTGTACATCCTGCTGTGGACGTGCCTGCTGATTATTCCCGGCATTGTGGCCGGCTACAGCTACGCCATGACCAGCTATATCCTGGCGGAGCACCCGGAACTGACGGCCAGCGAGGCCATTGCCCAGTCCAAGGCCATGATGGAGGGGAACCGCTGGCGGCTGTTCTGCCTGCAGTTCAGCTTCATCGGCTGGAGCATCCTGTGTACCCTGACGCTGGGGCTGGGCAACCTGGCCCTGCGGCCTTATGAGATGGCCGCTACCGCCGCATTTTACCGGGAGATCTCCGGCGGTGCGGCTCCCAAGCCGGAGCTTGGAAGCGCCTTTTGACAAGTTATCCCTAAAAATATTGAAATAGAAAAGGAGAACCACATGGACATTTTACTGAAGGCAATTCCCATTGCGATTCCCGTGATCCTGGTCATTCTCATTTTCCTGATGGGCTACGTGAAAGCACCCCCCGACGTGGCCTACATCATCTCCGGCCTGCGGAAGCACCCCAAGGTGCTCATCGGTAAGGCCGGTATCAAGATCCCCTTTCTGGAGCGGGTGGATAAGCTGATCGTCCGCCAGATCTCCATCGACATCAAGTCCGAGGGCTACATTCCCACCCAGGACTTCATCGGCGTGGACGTGGACGCCGTGGCCAAGGTGCGGGTGATGACGGACCCGGAGGGCATCCAGTTGGCCATGAAGAACTTCCTGAATATGACGGAGGACGACTTCAACCGGGCTATCGTGGATTCCTTGCAGGGCAACATGCGTGAGATCATCGGCACCATCACTCTGAAAGAGATCTGCAATGACCGTAAGAAGTTCGGTGACGAGGTGCAATCCAAGGCCCAGACCGACATGAACGCCCTAGGCATCCAGATCATCTCCTGCAACATCCAGCGGGTCACCGATGAAAACAGCCTCATCAACTCCCTGGGCCAGGACAACATGTCCAAGATCCAAAAGGATGCTGCTATCGCCAAAGCTGAGGCAGAGAGGGATATTGCCATCGCCCAGGCCCAGGCCGCAAAGGCATCCAACGACGCCCAGGTGGAGGCGGACATGCACATCGCCCAGAAGCAGAATGATCTGGCGATCAAGCAGTCTGAACTGAAGGTGCAGGAGGATACTAAGCGAGCCGAGGCCGACGCCGCCTACACCATCCAGCAGCAGGAGCAGCAGCGCTCCATTGAGACGGCTACCGTCAATGCCCAGATTGCCAAGACAGAGCGCGAAGCCGAGCTGAAGAGCAAGGAAGTCGAGGTCAAGAAGCAGTCCCTGGACGCCGAGGTCCGCGCCGCTGCCGACGCCGACCGTTACCGCAAGGAGCAGGAGGCACAGGCAGCTCTGTACCAGCGGCAAAAAGACGCGGAAGCCGTCCGCTATGAACAGGAGCAGGCGGCGGAAGCCGCCAAGAAGGCCGCCGAGGCTGCCCGTTTCGCCAAGGAGCAGGAAGCTGCCGGCATCGCCGCCGTGGGTCAGGCGGAAGCCGAAGCCATCCGGGCCAAGGCTCTGGCAGAGGCCGAGGGTATCGACAAGAAGGCGGAGGCCATGAAGAAGTACGGCGAGGCCGCTGTGATCGAGATGATCATGAACGCTCTGCCGGAGATCGCCAAGAACGTGGCGGAGCCCCTCAGCAAGGTGGATAAGATCACCATGTATGGCGAGGGCAACAGCGCCAAGCTCCTCAGCGACATCGTCAACGGCACCACCCAGGTCACCGAGGGCATCAGCGCCGGAATGGGGCTGGACCTCAAGAGCCTGCTGGCAGGCGCCCTGGGCGGCAAGCTGGCGGCGGGCAATCCCCAGCCGGTTCAGGTGACGGTGACGCCCCAGGCCCAGCCTGACGCGGCGGCCGCCTCCGCGGACACGCCGGAGCAGCAGGTGTGATGACTTAACCGGACATAAAATCTGCCTGGGGCCTCCTGCAGGAGGTCCCAGGCTTCCGTAAAGAGAGGAGTTCGTTTATGATAGGTTTTGGAGGAGATCCCGGCTTTGGTGTGACTTTCAGCATCATGCAGATCATGGTTCCTGTCATGTTTGTGCTGGTGTTTGGCATTATTATCGTAACAATGGTTCGTGGTATATGTGAATGGAACAAAAATAATCATTCACCGAAGCTGTCCGTTCCTGCCAAGGTGGTATCCCGGCGTACCGCTGTTTCTCGCCACCACCATCACCAGGGAAATGGGATGCATCATACCCATACCGCTACCAGCTATTACGCCACCTTCCAGGTGGAAAGCGGCGACCGGATGGAATTTGAGATCTCCGACATGGAATACGGCATGCTGGCGGAGGGAGACCGGGGGATGCTGACCTTTCAGGGCACCCGGTATCTGAATTTCCGCCGGGAGGGCACCGAATAAAAAATCGGAAAATTTTGTAGTATTCTGCCGGAAACGGCAAGTTTATAGATGAAGCACACGGCAGGGCTGCTGGGGAAGGAGGCACGCACGGTGGACGACAGTCAAATTATTGACCTGTTTTTCGCGCGGTCGGAGCTGGCCATCAGTGAACTGGACAGCAAATACGGAAAGGTCTGCCACAAGCTGGCCAACAACATCCTGGGCAGCCGGCAGGATGCGGAGGAGTGCGTCAACGATGCCTATCTCGGCATGTGGAACGCCATTCCGCCCCAGCGGCCCAACCCGCTGCTGTCCTTTGTGTGCGTCCTGGTCCGCCGGTATTCGATCATGCGCTACCGTGCCAACACGGCTATGAAACGAAACAGTGCCTACGATGCCTGTATGGAGGAGATCGAAAACTGCATCGCCGCCCCCGGCGGGGTGGAGGACCACTACGAGGCCAAGGTGCTGGCCAGGAGCATAGAGGCTTTTCTGGACACCCTGAGCCGGGAAAACCGGGTGATCTTCATGCGCCGGTACTGGTATTCCGACAGCTATGGGGACATTGCCGCCCTGGTGGGCATGACGGAGAAGAACATATCCGTTCGCCTGGTCCGGCTGCGAAAGCAGCTGCGGGATCATCTTGTAAAGCAGGGGGTGCTGACATGAACAAAGAGCTCTTCTCGGACGCGATGAACGAGATCGACCCGAAATACGTGGAGGAAGCCCTTACCTACAAGCCCGCCAAGCGGCTTACATTCCCTGTCTGGGTGCGGCGGTGTGCCGCGGCCTGTCTGATATGCGTACTGGGGCTGGGCGTGGTGCTGGCCGCCAACCAAGAGGCCCGGGCGGGGATGCGGCGCTGGATCGAGACCTGGAAGGGGGACGAGGTCCTCTACCAGTACATAGGCGACAACCTGGAAGGCGCCCTGCCTGTATATGAATTGACCGGCCTGCCGGAGGGATACGTGGAGGACACCGAGGAAAGCGTCCGCTGGGATACTATGGTGGATATTCTCTACCGCAATGAAGCGGACTGGGACAATGATATCATCATTTTCGGCTATCTCTACATGCAGCAGGGAACGGCCATGGCCTATATGCTGGATGAAGATGACACCGTACAGGAGGTCACGGTCAACGGCCTGGAGGGCAAGCTCTACCTGGCGGAAGATCCGGAGAACTGGAGCGTGGTGGAGTGGATCGACCCGGAGACGAACCTGCATTTCAGCATTCACGCCTGCGGCGATGCGGAAACTCTGCTGGCCCTGGCGGAAAGCGTGAAACCGGTGGAATAAGGCCCGCACCGCAGGAAAAAATACGGAGTCCCCTATAGGAATAGGGGAGGAAGAGATTTGGAGGATAGAGCTATGGACGGATACTGTGTCTGGGTAGAT
This sequence comes from uncultured Oscillibacter sp., assembly GCA_900550685.1. Lineage (GTDB taxonomy): Bacteria > Bacillota > Clostridia > Oscillospirales > Oscillospiraceae > Oscillibacter. The sequence goes on from URTS01000113.1 coordinate 5,581, forward strand.
ACCATTAAGAAGATCGCGTCGTTTCATCATGTGGAGCAGAGCGATTTCATGCACTTTTTGCAGCATGAGACCTTCATGGCCTACCTCTGCACCCTGACCACCCAGGGCTACCGATTTCAGTGAAAGCCGCGGCTGTGCAGGATGTGAAAGAGGCTGCCACGCTGGAACGCCACCTGACGGAGCTGGTGGACGGCTTCACCAGCGGCATTTGAATGACCGAAATAACAGGGACGGACGCGGTAGCGTCCGTCCCTTCTGTATGCGGAGAGGAAAAGATTTTTTCGACACGCTGAACAACACCATCCGAATGGATGGTGTTGTTTTTTGGACAGATACTTTACGCCCGGCTCCGCTTGGCAGAGCGTCCCTGAGCCGGA
>URTS01000114.1 GCA_900550685.1 uncultured Oscillibacter sp.
GTATAGAGCAGAATTGCCTGAAAGGGCAGACAGATCAGGTTTTTAATGGCGCTGCCGCTGGCGGTGACGTACCACGCCTTGCCGCTGAGAATGGCCATCCACAGCGCCCCCAGGGTCACATTCTGAAAATTGGTCAGCAATTTGGCCCAAAGTACTCTACAAATCGTAATTTTTGCCTTGTAAAAAAACAGTGCGTATGCAAAAACGCCCAATGCCGTGGTCAGGGTATACCCAGGGAAAAAGGGATACCCCCCTCCCCCGGTGACGAAAAAGCTCAGCAGATCCTCTGCCACGGCAAAGACGATCCCTAGCACCGGCCCGCAGACCCAGGCGCACACCGCCCGGGCCAGGAAGCCCCAGGTGATCTTGGCGCCGCCCCACAGGGGCACCGATGGAATGGCGGAGAGGGCCATGCACAATGCGATGCACAGGGCCGCAAAGGTCAGCTTGCGGACATTTTTCAGTTCGTCCGCGGCGGTCCGCCAGTAGGCGGCGGAAAAGGGATGGGGGTACATAAAAAATCCTCCTTCTGTGGGCAGTTACGCCGCACAGAGGAGGCCGGACAGGCGCCGCCTGTCCTTCTCCGGTATGCGGCAGCGGGATGCGAAGGGCGCACTGCGGTAAATTCCTTTCGTCCGGCGGACAACTCCCCGTTCCACCGGCACTGTGACCCAAGGGCCGACACGCGCGCTTCTACTCTGCCTGTAATTTCCTTTACTATATTACATTTTCCGGCAAAAGGCAATGCCTTTTCGCCGCTTGGAAGTGAAAAGGAGGCGCGGCCACCGCGCCCCCTTTATTCAGCGTTTCACCGTATCCCGCACCCGGGCCGTGGGCTCGGCGGCCTTTTTCCGCCGCCGTCTCCGCCAGAGTACCAGCAGGATCACAATTGCCAAAGCGGCCACCGCCGCGGCGATCCACAGCTGCCGCACAGCGGCATCTCCGGAGACCACCGTTACCATACCGCTGCCGGTCATGGTGAAGCAGAGATAACTGCCGTTCTGCTCCGTTTCCGCCTTTTGGGCACCGCTGCCGGTGTCCACATAGACCGCCAGCCGCTTGCCCCCGTCCTCCGGGATCAGCCAGCGCACCGTGTGGTCGGACTGCCCGTCATCGGGGATCTGAAGGCTCCATGCCTCTACCACGTTGCCGGAGACCTGGGCCGAAATATCCTCCACCCGGAGGGCATCCCCTTCCCGGAAATTGCCCTGCACCAACAGCACCGGCCGTTGGTTCGTCCGCTGCTGGGCGGACCCCAGGGTGGTGACATAGGGCGTATACTCGCCGCTGACCACTGTGTCGAACCGGAGGTTTTTCAGGTCTGTCTTGTTCCAGTGGACGTAGCAGCCCTCCTTTTCCGGAACGGTGGGGTAATCCTCCTCTGTAAAGGAAGCGCCGTAATTGAACAGCTGCTTTTTCAGCGTCCGTCCATCCACCTGGAAGGACAGCGTCAGCCGCCGGAACTGGTCCGGCAGGTCCGTCCGCTGCCGGAGGGTCTCATAGCTGACCTGGTCCGCCTTGCCGGAAAAGCTGATGCGGTCCACACCTGCCAGATCGTCAGACACAAAGAGGTTGCCGCTGTATTCCCCGGTGATCTCACCGGCGATGGCGCCGCCCTGCTGGGTGTAGTCCGTGATCTCCGCCATGGAGATGCAGCCGGACACCCGGCTGCCGGAGCCCACGATGCCGCCCACGTATTTCCGGCCGGACAGGGAGCACTTGGCATAGCTCTTGCGGACGGCGGAAAGGGACAGGCCGCACACGCCGCCTACATAGTCGCCGCTTTCGCTGGAGACTGTGCCCCAGCCGCCGCTGCCGTAAATGGTGCCCAGGTCCATGCGCCCGGCCACGCCGCCGGCGCAGCTCTTCCGGGCCTCCACAGTGCCGTAGTTGTCGCAGCTGAGCAGGATCGCCCGGGTCTGATAGGTCAGCCGGGCCCCACCGGTGCCGTCAGGCAGCAGGTCATCCTCCGGGTCCAGGTCGTATTCAATGGCCATGGAACCGGCCACGCCGCCTACATTCCGGTCGGCGCTGACATCGCCATAGTTCTGACACTCCAGCACCTTGCCCCGGACGGCGCTCTGAAGGCTCTCCTCCGAAACGTCCTCAATGAGGTCGCTGCCGTCGGTATTCAGGGCATCGTCCAGCAGGTCCACAAACTGGTTCATTACGCCCATCAGCTTGTTGTTCACTGCCCGCACGTCCGCCAGCAGGGTGGTGGTGCTGCCGGAGAGCTCATGGCTCAGGGCGGACAGTTCCTGGTTCATGCCGCTAAGGGAGGTATTCAGAGCATCGGAGTCCTCATCGAAGCCCGTTCCCAGCTGCGAAAAATCCCCCGGGTCCTCTTTGGACAGGTCCTTGGCCCACTTGGATGCCTTGTCCAGGGAATCCGTCAAGGACCGCGCCGCGTCCTCCGTATTTTCCAGCACATCGTCCAGCTTGCCGGTGTCAATGCTGATATTCCCCAGGCTCCCCAAGGCATCCCCCAGATAGCCCAGGGCCTTGCCCATGTGGCCCATGCCGGAGATGAAATAGTCCATGGCGCTGCCAAGCTCTTTCGCGACCTTCCGGAGGGTCTCCAAATCCAGATCCCGCAGGCCGCCGAAGTCGATATTGCCCATCACATCCGCCAGGTCCCGGACGATAGCCTCCTGGCTGCCCAGGATGGCGGTCACAGCCTCCCGCAGCGCCTGCCGGGTCTCCTCCGACACCGCGCCGCCGCTGTTCAGCTCCTCCATGGCCTGGTCAATGGCATCCGACAGGTTCCGCACTGCCTGCCGCAGGGCGGCGACATCCGCCTCCAGCTGGGTGGCGTCCTGCTGGGCGGTCCCTTTGCCAAGCAGAGCCAGGGCCCGGTCCAGGGCTGCCTTGGCGTTACCCATGTCGCCGCTGGCCTCATCCATTTCCGTGCGGAAATTTTGCAGCTGGGTCAGGAACGTCTTGTTATCGCTGCTGCCGTCCCAGTCGTCCAGCAGGTCCCGCAGATCATCCACGGCGTCCGCCAGGCTGTCCGAGGCGTCGGACAGTCCATCCGTGATGGGCGACACCTTGGAGATATACCGCTCCGCCAGCAGCAGAAGGTTGTTGACGGTGTCGATATTGTCATCCGCAAAATCCCCCAGCCGGCCCGACAGGGAATGGGCACTGTCCAGGGCATCGTCCGCATAGGCGGAGATCCGGTCCATCCGGGCGGACACGGTGTCGGAGGTGGCCTGGGCATCGTCCAGCATCCGGTCCACCTGGCTCTGAAGACTGTTGAGGTCGTCCTTCAGTGTGTCCAGGCTGGCGCCGGAGGTCTGCAGGGTGATGTCCGGGGCCATCTGGCCCACGATGCCGCCCACGTCCTTGCGGCCCTGGACGGTACCGTGGTTGATGCAGCTGGCCATGTAGCCGTTCTGCCGCCCGGCCACGCCGCCCACATTGTAGCCCACATGGGGATAACCCACGGAGCCGCTGTTGGTGCAGCTCTGGACGATACCGGTGGAGTAGCCGGCAATGCCGCCGGTATCGGAGGTAATGGCGTTTTCCGTCACCTCTCCCTTGGTAACATCCTCACTTTTCAGGATGCTGTACATGGTGTTTTCCAGGTTTTCCAGATCGGCGGCACTGATGTCCGCCTCATCTAGGGTGGTATTCACCGCCGCCATGTTTGCGCAGCGGAGCAGGGTGCCTGCGTTCTGCCCGGCAATGCCGCCGGTGAACTCCTTGCCCCGCACTACGCCGGCCGTGGTGCAGTCCGCCACCACGCCGCCTTCTTCGTTCCTGCCCACGATGCCGCCCACGGTGTCCTCACCGATGACGGCGCCGGTATAGCGGCAGTTTTCAATGCGGCCGTAGTTGATGCCGGCCACACCGCCCACCTGGCTCTGGGTGCCCTCCGGGGCAGTCTCACCCACCAGGGAAAGGTTCCGCACCACGGCCCCCTTCTGGATCTGGCCGAAAAAGCCGTAGCCGGAGGCGCTCCGGGTCAGTTCCAGATTGTAGATCCGGTGGCCCTGGCCGTCAAAGGTGCCGGAAAAGACCGGAATGGCCATCTCGGTGCCCGCCGCGTCGATATCCGCCGTCAGCACCACGGTCAGGTCCTTGGAATAGGCGTCGGAGGCACAGCGGTCCGCAAAATCCGCCAGCTCCTCCAGGGTTCCGATGGATAGGGTCCCCTTCTCCGCCGCCAGCGCCGCCGGGCAGAGGGAAATCAGCAGGAGCAGGGCCAGAAGGGCCGCCATGCCCCGCCTCCGCAGTTCAGTTTTCTTCATTCTGGCTCACTCCTTTCTCAGGGATCCGTGGTGTTGGCGGCTGCGACATGCTGCCGGAGATCAGATTCAGCTTCACATCGCCGTCCACATTGGCCCGCATCACGCCGCTGACGGTGCCGTGGATCTCGCCGGTGACCACGCCGTCCACGAACACCCGGCCGGAGGCCTCCCGCTTCCGCAGAATGGGCCTGGGCATGGCGAAGGAGGTCTTATCCACGATGCCGCCGCCGATGAGCAAAATCTGGGGCAAAACGAACAGCACCAGCAGCATGGAGAGGATGGTGCCCCGTCCCAGGCTCTGGCCGATGCCGGCGATGGCGGCCTCCGAGGTCATCTGGCCGATCAGCAGGCCGGACACCATCAAAATGGTGCCGGAGGTCAGCACCGTGGGGAAGGCAAAGTTCAGCGTCTCGATCATGGCCTGTTTCCGGCTCATGGTGTTCTTGATCTCCTGGTACCGGCTGGCGATCACGATGGCGTAGTCGATGTTGGCACCCATCTGGATAGAGCTGGTCACCAGGTAGCTCATGAAGAACAGGGGCGTGCCGGTGAAGGCAGGCACGGAGAAGTTGATCCAGATACTGCCCTGGATCACCAGGATCAGCAGAATGGGCATACCCACAGACTTGAAGGTGAACAGCAGCACCATCAGCACAATGAGGATGGACACCACGTTGACCACCGTATTGTCCCGGGCAAAGGACTTCTGGAAGTCGTACTCATTGGTGGAATCGCCTGCCACATAGACATTGCCGTCGGGATAATAGGTCTTGGCCAGGTTCCGGACGGTATCGGTGAAGGCGTAGGTCTCGTCGCCGCTGGTAGGCAGCGTGAGATACAGCAGCATCCGGCTGTAGTCCGTGCCCTGGAGCTGGGCCTTGGCGGCTTCCATCTGGGTCCTTGCATCCTCCAGGTCCGCCTTCTTGTCCTCATCCAGGGACACCACCCCGGCGTCCATCTGGTCGCAGACAAAGAGGAACATATCCACCAGGGGCACCTTGTAGGTGGTGATGTTGCCCGCCAGCTTGCCGTAGTCATCCTGGTCGGCGGCGTAGGCCGCATACAGCAGCTGAGCCACCTCATAATCCAAATCCGTCAGCTCGGCAAACTGCCGGGGCGTCAGCTGATCTGCCAGCATGTAGCCGTCCATGGCCTCCACATTGGCAAGGCCCATGGTGTAGTCGATCTCGTCGTAGCCCTCCAGTTCCTTGAGCAGCCGGGCCTCCTTCTGGTAATCCCCGGCGGGCACCACCAGGGCCACCATGTTGGTATCCGTGAAGTTGTCCTTGATCTTGTTTTCCGCGATCTGAGTGGCGTTGAGCTGGGGCGTGGTCAAGGCGCTGTAGCCGTAGGCATAGGGGCACTTGCCGGAGAAATAGGCCCCTGCCAGGATCACCACCAGGAACACCACCGGCACTACGAACCGGGTGGCGTAGTCGATCTCACCCACAAAGGAGATCTTGGGCACAAAATTTCTGTGCTTCGTCTTTTCGATCAGCGGCCCGAAGAGCACCAGCAGGCCCGGCATCAGGATGAACACGGACAGCAGGGCAAAGGCAATGGCGCGGACATACTCGCACTGGCGGTCAGACTTGATA
>URTS01000115.1 GCA_900550685.1 uncultured Oscillibacter sp.
GTGGGGCACTCCCGGGCGCAGCCCTTCTCCCCGGCGGGAGCGGGGGCGCCGCCGGAAACCAGGGCGTCGTAGGCTGCCTTGGTCTCCGCCACATAGGCGATGGGCTCGCCCACCTTCACGGTGTCGCCCTCGCTGACAACCTGGTGCAGGAAGCCGCCGTGGACGATCTCATAGTCAATGGTGTTTTTCTCGTTCTCGAACTCCATCACCACGTCGCCCTTGGCCACCTGGGTGCCCTCGGGGACCTTCCACTGGGCAATGGTGCCCTCCACCATGGTCAGTCCCGCCCGGGGCATGGGGATCTCCGCCACGCCTTCGGCAGGCACGGCAGCCGGAGCGGGAGCCGCCGGAGCGGCTGCGGGTGCGGCGGCAGCGCCGCCAGACAGGGAAGCCAGTTCCTCCTGGCTGTCCGCCAGGATGCCGATGGGCTCGCCCACGGGGACGGTGTCCCCCTCCTGGGCCAGAATGTGGACATAGCCGTCGGACAGAGCGTCACATTCAATGGTGTTCTTTTCGTTTTCGTATTCCATCAGGGCGTCGCCCTTTTTCACGTAAGCGCCCTCGGATACCAGCCACTGGGAGATGGTGCCCTCCACCATGGTCAATCCCGCCTTGGGCATCACGATCGTTGTACTCATTGCAGATCTCCTTTCCCTGGGGTCAGTCCATCATAGCCCGGATGGACGCGCAGATGCGGTCCACGCTGGGGATGGAATAGTGCTCCATGGCGATGTTGTAGGGCATGGGGACGTCCAGGGCCGCAATGCGGGTCACGGGGCCGTCCAGCTCGTCGTACAGCTCCTCCTGGAACATGGCGGCCAGCTCCGCGCCGATGCCGGCGGTCTTGTTGCTCTCCTCCACCACGGCGGCCCGGTGGGTCTTGCGGATGGAGCTGAAGATGGTGTCCTTATCCAGGGGGGCAATGGTGCGGGGGTCGATGACCTCCACGTCGATGCCCTCGGCGGCCAGCTTTTCAGCGGCTTCCAGGGCGCGGGGCACCATGAGGCCCACGGCTACCAGGGTCACGTCCTTGCCGGGGCGCTTCACATCGGCCACGCCGATGGGGATGGTGTAATCGGAGTTGTAAATATCGTCGGGGATCTCCTGCTTCACCTGATAAAGCTGCTTGGGCTCACAGAAGAGCACCGGGTTGTCGGAGCGGATGGCGGACTTCAGCAGGCCCTTGGCGTCATAGGCGCAGGAGGGGGTGATGATTGTGAGGCCGGGAGCGTGCATGAACAGGCTCTCCACGGTGTTGGAGTGCTCACTGCCGGCACCGTTGGAGGAGCCGGAGGCGCTGCGGATCACCAGGGGCAGCTTGTACTCCGGGCCGTGCATGTAGCGCCACTTGGACACACAGTGGAAAATTTCAGAGAAGGCTACCATGGTGAAGTCGGAATACATCAGCTCCACGCAGGGCCGCAGGCCGGTCTCCGCCGCGCCGATGGCGCTGCCGATGATGGCCGTTTCCGTAATGGGGGTGTTGCGGACCCGCTTGGGGCCGAACTCCTCCAGCATTCCCCGGGTGATGCCGAAGATGTTGCCGAACTGTGCGATATCCTCGCCGTAGATCAGGACCTTGCCGTCCCGGCGCATTTCCTCTTTCAGCGCGTCGCCAATAGCGGCTGCATAAGTGACTTTCATTGCGTTCCCCTCCTTCTCAGACGTACAGGTTGTCGTAGATCTCTGCCGGCTTCATCTCCGGGGCCGCTTCGGCCCGGAGAATGGCCTCGTCCATCTCGCGGTCGAAATCAGACCGCATTTGGGAGATCTCGTCGGCAGTGATGACGCCCTGTTCCATCAGCTTGGCCTCAAAATTCTTCACACAGTCGTGGTTGGCGATCCAGTCCTCGGTGACGGCGGCGTCCCGGTAGGCGCACTGGTCGCCCTCAAAGTGGCCGCGCCAGCGGTAGTCCTTACACTCCAGGATGGCGGGGCCGTTGCCTGCCCGGATCCCGGCCACCAGCTCCTTGGCGGCCTCATAAACGGCCAGCACGTCGGTGCCGTCCACAGCCTTGGAGGGCATGTTGAAGGCGGCGGCCCGGTCCGCGCCGGGATGTTCCACGGCAATGGAGTAGGAGGAGGGGGTGGAGATGGCGAACTGGTTGTTGTGGCAGATGAAGAGGACCGGCAGCTTCCAGGCGGAAGCCAGGTTCATGGCCTCGTAGACGGGGCCGCGGCTGGAGGTGCCATCGCCCATGAACACGAAGGACAGATTGTCCCGGCCCTCGGCGTCGATGGTCAGGGCCGCGCCCACGCCCACGGCGGCGTCGCAGCCCAGGGTGCCGGAGAAGCCCAGATCGCCGGTGCGGAGTTCGCCGATGTGGATGGCGCCGCCCCGGCCGCCGGAGTTGCCGGTGGTCTTGGCCAGCAGTTCGCCGAAGAAGGTGTCCAGGCTGGTGCCCATCATGTAGGGCACGGCGGTGAGCCGGTGGGTGCGCTTGTAGTAGTCGCCCGCCTTGAAGTTGGCCAGCACGCCCACGAAGGAGGCCTCCTGGCCCACGCCGCTGTGGATATGGCCGGGAACACGGCCCTGGGCGTAGGTGTCTACCATTTTCTGTTCCAGAAGCCGCATATCCAGCAGATTCCGGTACAAGTTCCGCAAGAATTCCTTTTCGTACTGCATGATACTCCTCCTCGAATGTTTCAGGTCCGGCGGCAAGAACGCCGGTCTGCGGTTGTATTGTTCAGGGGCGACGCTTAGGGATAGAGCAGCACCTTGCCGGGCTCGCCCCGCTCCATACAGGCAAAGGCCTCTTCGTAGTCCTCCAGGGGGAAGCGGCGGCCCATAACGGTGTCCAGATGGTAATGGGGGCCGTTCATGACCTTGGCGAAATCCTCCCAGGTCTCCCAGATCTTCCGGCCGGAGATGCCGGTGAACTCCACCTCCCGGTAGATGAGGTCGTTGGCCAGGTCCAGCTCCACCCGCTTGGTGGGCAGGCCCACACCCACCAGCCGTCCGGCGGCCCGGACGGAGCGCAGGGCGGTGCGGATGGCCTCACCGGCGCCGGTGATGTCGATGGCGGCATCCACGCCGATGCCGTCCGTCAGCTTCCTGATCTCCTCATAAAGATCACAGTGATGGCTGTTGAATACCACATCGGCTCCCATGGCCTTGGCGGATTCCAGCCGTTCGTCAATGAGGTCGCAGGCGATCACCAGCCTGGCGCCGAAGGTCTTGCAGGCGGCCACGGCGGTGAGGCCGATGGGGCCGCAGCCGCTGACCAGAACGGTTTTTCCTGCCACCTCGGCGGCTTCCACGCCGTGGACCCCTGCGCCCATAGGTTCAAACATGCAGGCGGCCTCGTAGGAAAGGCTGTCGTCCAGGGGAAAGGTGCAGTCCCAGCGGATGCAGGCGTATTCTGCGAAAGCGCCGGGGACAGACACGCCGAAAAGCTTCATGTTTTTGCAGATGTGCTTCATGCCGTGGTCGCAGAACCAGCAGTGGTTGCAGGGAATGTGGGATTCACAGGAGACCCGGTCCCCTACCTTCCGTTCCGTCACGTTTCTGCCCACGGCGATGATGTCGCCGGCGGTCTCGTGGCCGATGACCAGAGGGGCTTTGGCGTGGATCTGGCTCCACTTGTCCCATTCCACAATGTGCATGTCTGTGCCGCAGAGGGCGGAGCAATGGACCTTGATGAGCACCTCGTCATCGCCGGGCTCCGGAATGGGCAGATCGGTCCGGTAAACGAGCTTTCCGGGTCTGGAAGCTTCCTTCACCAGGCCTCGCATGGTATTTGCCATAATGGGTCACCTCTCTTTATCTTTAGTGTAGGGGAAAAGGCGGGAAGAGAATGTATCGTTATATACAATGGACCCTCAGCAGATTATGAAAAAATCGAGGAGAAATTTTGTCAGTATTTCTAAAGGGGGATGGTTCCCCGGCGGAGCCATTTTTACTTGTCTGTTCCGGAAAATGTGCTATAATTTATTTAAATAAGAATTAGGGGCAAAAAGGGGATGACGGCATGGCGGAACTGAGCGGGGACCGGCGGCTTTTGGAGATCTTCCGGCAGTACGGAACGCTGAAAAAATACAATCCGGGGCAGCTGCTGGTGGAAAAGGGCCAGCCTGCCGCCTATAGCTGCTATCTGGTCAGCGGCTATGCCCGCACCTTCTGCATCAATTCCAACGGGGATGACATCACCCTCTTTTACATCGAGCCGGACAACCTGATCTGCAGCGAATCCCTGCTGCTGGATGCCACGGTGCAGGTCAGCGTGGAGGCCATCGCCCCGGCGGAGATGTACCTCCTGCCGGGCAGCGAGCTGCTGCGGCTGTGGTCGGAGCGGGGCTGGGGCGTGCAGGAACTGATGCGGCCCCTGGTGGAGCGGCTGACGCTGCTGTCCGACTACATCTGCTGCGCCCACTTCCGGGAAAACAACAAGAAAGTGGCCTATTTCCTCCACTCCTGCTATATGCGCATCGGGGAGACCATCCCCTATACCAATGAGCAGATCGCGGAGATCACGGGCATCAACCGGGTGTCGGTGAACCGTATCCTCAACGCCCTGGCCAAAGACGGTGTGGTGGAGCTGGGCTATAAGAAGATCCAGATCCGAAAGCCCCAGGCACTGAAGGAAATCTTCGGCACCGTGGGCTATTTCATCGACGACTGAGCACAAAGCCCCGGCAGGAACTTTTGTTCCTGCCGGGGCTGCCTTTTATTTCAGCTGCCGGAGATACCGCTCCGCCTGAACGGCGGCAATGGCGCCGTCCGCGGCGGCGGTGACCACCTGGCGGAGGCTTTTTTTCCGGATGTCTCCGGCGGCGAATACGCCGGGGAGGTTGGTGTGCATGTCGGCGTCGGTGAGGAGATAGCCCCCCTCCATATCCAACTGGCCTTCAAAAAGCTTGGTGCTGGGCTGGAAACCCAGAAAGCCGAACAGGCCGAACATGCCGTCCTTAGGGTCGGCCCGCAGCTCTGTCAGCCCGCCGGTTTCCAGATTTTTCACCACCATCCGGTCCAGCACGTCGTGGCTCTCGCCGCCCACTTCCTCCACAGCGGAGCGGGGCAGGAAGCGGAGCTTGGGGGTTCCGGCGGCCTGCTCCTGTAAAACCTTGGGGGCGGTGAGCCGATCCCCGGGGTAGATGAGGGTGACGCTGCGGGCAAAGCCGGTGAGGTACAGGGCTTCCTCCACGGCGGCGTTTCCGCCGCCTGCCACAAAGACCTCCAGATCCCGGAAGAAGGGGGCGTCGCAGGTGGCGCAGAAGGAAATGCCCCGGCCTACATAGTCCTCTTCGTTTTTGCAGCCGATGGGCCGGGGGGAGGCCCCGGAGGCAATGACCACGGTTCTGGCCAGATAGGTCCCGTTCCGCCCCGTCAGCTTTTTGACGGGGCCCTCCAACTCCACGGTGCGGATGGTGTCCCGGATCCGTTCCACCCCGGCTTTGGCCGCCTGGGCGGACATCCGGGCGATGAGGCTGGGGCCGGAGTCCCCCTCCAGCTGGCCGGGATAGTTGTCCAGATGCGCGGTGAGGGCGATCTGGCCGCCGTCCTGGCCCTGCTCCAGCAGCAGGGTTTTCAGACGGCTCCGGCCCGCATATATGGCGGCGGACAGCCCTGCGGGGCCTGCCCCTAAGATAATAACGTCATAAATGGTGTCCATGGCATGGTTCCTTTCTTCTGTGTATCTGCTTGGAATGAGTATACCACATCCCGGCAGTTCCAGCCAGAAAAAGATGAAGATAAGGAACATGAAAACATGCCCCCGCCAAAAGAGAAGCCGCCCACCGGGCGGCTTCTCTTT
>URTS01000116.1 GCA_900550685.1 uncultured Oscillibacter sp.
GGGCGTTGGTATGTATGAGATTTACATAAATGTGCACAGCAGAATGGGCAGGAAAATGGCGGGCACCAGGTTCATGACCTTGATCTTGGTGACGTTCAGCATGTTCAGGGACAGGGCCACGATAAGCAGGGAGCCCACGCAGGTCATTTCGGCAATGACGGTGTCACTGAGCAGCGGGGCCAGCAGCCCTGCCGCCAAGGAAATGGCCCCCTGATAGACGAAAATGGCCGCAGCGGAGAAGGCCACGCCCACCCCTAGGGAGGAGGCGAATACGATGGCGGCGATGCCGTCGATGACGGATTTGGCTTTCAGGGTGTCGTAATTGCCGGTAAGGCCGTTTTCCAGGGAGCCGACAATGGCCATGGCTCCCACGCAGAACAGGAGAGAGGCGGCAACGAAGCCGTCCGCCACACTGGGCGCGCCCTCCTGAGTATGGATGAGCCGGGCGGTCTTGGCCTGCACCCAGTCGCCCAGGGTGTGCATCCGGCGGTCCAGGTCCAGCAGCTCACCAACCACGGCGCCAATGGCAATGGAAATGATGGCGATGAGGGTATTCTGTCCTTTCAGACTGCCGCTGATGCCAATATAGAGCACGCACAGGGACATCCCCTCCATAACGATGGTTTGCAGGCGGCCGCCGATGCCGCCGACGTCCACATCCTTGGAAGAACGGTGGGTGGCAGCCTGAAGGACAAGCCCCAGCAGAGAGCCGGCCAGAATGGCCAGGGAATTGATGATGGTTCCAGTTAACATAATGTTACACCTCAATTTGGGCGGTCAGGTCCCGCACCACCTTGCTGCCCATCAGCAGACCGGCGGTGGCAGGGACCCAGGGATTGCTGGCGGGAACGCTGCGCCGTCCCGGCGGCGGTGCTTCCGGCTGGGTGGTGGGGGCGGGCTGCTCCGGGGAGAATACCACAGTCTGATGATGGATGCCCCGGTTCCGCAGTTCCTTCCGCATGACCCGGGCCAGGGGACAGCCGTAGGTTTCGGCAATGTCCGCCAGCCGCAGCTGAGAGGGGTCCAGCTTATTGCCGGTGCCCAGGGCCATGATGAGGGGGATCCCCAGCCGCCGGGCGGTCTCCGCCAGGTCCAGCTTGCAGCTCACCAGATCGATGGCGTCCACAATGTAGTCGTACCGGCAGCCCTCCGGGAAAAACCGTGCCCGGCTTTCTGCGCTGTAAAGGGCCTCCATGGGGTGCAGTACCGCGTCGGGGTTGATGTCGGCAATGCGCCGGGACACCGCCTCCGCCTTGGGCATCCCCACGGTGGAGGTCAGGGCTTCCAGCTGGCGGTTCAGATTGGAGAGGGCCACCGTGTCGCTGTCCACCAGCGTCAATTCGCCGATGCCGGAGCGGGCCAGACATTCGGCAGCATAGCTGCCGACACCCCCCAGGCCGAACACGATGACGTGGGCTTGGGCCAGCCGGGCCTGGGCCTTCGGGCCCCACAGCATTTCGTTTCTCAAAAAGCGTTCGTCCATAAAATCAGGATCCTTCCGTATGGCAAAGGAAACGGGCCGGCGGTCTGCCGGCCCGTTCATTTTAGGGGTCAATTCTGGGCCGGAGCGATCTTAGCCCACGAACTTCATGCCGAAGTCGCTCTGAGACACGTCGGCATTTTCAACCAGGCTGTTCGTCCACTGATTCACATCGTCGCTGCGGAGAGTGGACACCACGGATGCCTTCCACACGGGGAGGCCGGTGCCCACAAAGTACATGACGTGAGAACCGTAGGTGGAGTCCACCACATCGGTGTCGCCCGCCTTGCGGCTGGAATCCAGAGCCCAGTCCTTGAAGGAGTCCACCAGGCTGGAATCCACGGAGATGTCGCTGATGAGGCCGCCGGTGTACTTGCTGCCGTCATCGGACTTTTCCATAGCCAGCTGGATGAAGGAGTCCTCAGTGGCCTCGCCGGCCTTCCACTCGGCCAGGATCTCCTCGGCCTTGCTGTGGGCGGCGGCCTTCAGCTGCTCCTGCTCCTCGTCATAGCCCTCATCATCGGAGGTCTTGGTGCCGGCTTCGGGGGTCACCAGGATGTGGCGGACGCTGACGGTGTCGGAGTCCTCCAGATAGCGTTTGTGGAACACGGCCACATAGTAGTTGTCGCTGACTTCCAGCACATCGGTGTCGCCGCTCTGGCGGGCATCGTCATAGAGCCAGTTGCCGATGACGCCGTCATTGTAGCTGGCGTCCCGGGTATCATAGTAGGTGGCCTTTTCGTCGGAACCGGCAGCGGTCTCCAGGGAGGTGCCGCTCTTGTAGGCGGCCAGGATCTTCTCGGCGGAAGCCTTGGCGGCCTCCTTGGCAGCGGCGGATTCCTCATCGGTGGGCTGAACGGTGTTGCCGTCGGCATCGGTGGTGGATTCGGCGGCGCCGCTGACCACCACATATTCCCAGGAGACCCGGTCATAGGTCTTGGGATCGGCGTTGTAAGCGTCCTGGATCTCCGCGTCCGTATAGGTCAGGCTGTCGGAATAGGCGCTGGCGTAGGACTGATACTGCAGGGTGCGCAGCAGCTCCTGGCCGTAGACCTTCTCAGTCATGGTGCTGCCCAGGTTCTGCTGAAGGTACTTGTTGACGGTAGTGCCGCTGCCCACGGCGGTATCCTTCAGGGACTGCATGGAGTCCTTGTACTGGGCCTCCACGCCTGCGGGATACTCATAGCCGGCTTCCTTGGCGGCCTTCAGGCCGTTCTGGATCATGGTCATCTGCTTGATGGTGTTGTCCATCATGTAGTCGTACCAGGAGGAGCCCTCTTCCACGCCCAGCATGGACGCGGCGGTGGCGCTGACGGTCTGGCTCTTCAGGGAGGAGTTGGTGTCCAGTCCCAGATAGCTGATGAAGTAGGAGTTGTTCTGCAGGAAGCTGCGGTAAACGCTCTGATAATAGAAGTTGACCTCAGCGGCGGTGTACTTCTCACCGTCGATGGTGACGGCGGTGGCGGTGCGGGAAATGATGTTGGACCGCCAGATCAGGCAGACCACCACGGCCACCAGGAACAGCACGCCGATGATGCTGTAGAGCAGGTTGCTGCGCTTTTCAGCCTTCTGCTGTTCCAGCTCCTTAAAGGTCTTGGGATCGGTGCTGCCGGGGACCGAGTCCTGCCGGAACTTTTTTTCTCTTGATGCGCTCATTTGTTTCATCCTCTCAAGTTCTAAACGTTCTTGCGCAGCAGAAGCCGCGCGGTCTCGTCGCGTACCGCACTATTATATAGGATAACGGCGCGATATGCAAGTACCAGATTGCACCCGCCCTCCGCCGGCGGCATGATGAATATTATTCTACACCCGAAGTCTGAAAAAAACCTGAAAAAAGGGAACCGCCTTTCGGCAGTTCCCTGTCAATTCCGCGTCCCGCAGCGGCCGTGTAGACCTCGTTATAACCTGCACCTTCTAGTACAGGTGGGTTGCTTCCAGAATGCTTCTCCGCTTCCAACTTCCAGCCGCGAACGGCAGCCGGGAGGCCTGCGATCCACACCCTGAGAGGTGCATCCCGAATAACGAAATGTGGGTTAAAAAAAGGTCTATCACGAACCCCGCAGGACATAAAAAAACCTTGTATTGCTCCGCCTGGTAACCAGTCTGTGCGGAAATGGGGAGGTTATTCCTCCTCGTCGTCAAACAGCAGCTCCATGAACTGCTCGTAAACGGCTTCCAGTTCCTCGTCGGAATCTAGGGTGGAGAGGAGGTCCTCGCCGTCCTCATGGATGACCTTCAGGATCACCAGGCCATTGTCCGGATCGTCCTCATCCTCGCCCTCAGTCTCGGCGGGGAAGAAGGCCTGGTACATCTGGCCGTTGTATTCCAGCGCGTCTACAAATTCCAAAACCAGCTCTTTGCCGTCCTCATCCGTGACGGTGATGAAGGTGGGGCCGAATTCTTCACTCATTGGTCGTAAACCCTTTCTTGTGTTGGCCGGAAGGACTGTTGGCACCGGCGTTGCCCTTATTGTAGCGGAAACGCAGACGCTTTGCAAGAGGGAAACTCGTGAAAAATCGGAGAAGATCGGCAGGCGCGGCGCAGAAAAACGGCTTCTTTTCCGGAAAAGAAGGCTGTGGACCAACTTTTTTTCAGAAAAATCCGACATTTTCAAGGTTGACAGGGGATGCTATAATAATCCTTATAATGGTACCATGTAGGCATTGTGCCTTATTTGATAAAACATGCTGCCTTTTGGAATCGGAACAGAAGGAGGTTTCAAATTTTGGAAGAAAGAAGAACGAATCAGTCTCAGGAAGCGGCTGTCCATCACCGCAAGCGGCAGCGCAGCGCGGCAGGCGGCGTCCTGAAAGTACTGCTGACGCTGATCCTGGTGGGCTGCTGCACGCTTTTGATGCTCTTCGGCATCTTTATGAAGTATGTGAATACATCTCTGCTGCCCACCCTGGATGTCAATGCGGATGACTACACCATGGCCCAAAGCTCCGTGGTCTACTATCAGGACAAGGACAGCGGCCAGTGGGTGGAGTACCAGAAGGTCCACGGCCAGGAGAACCGGGTGCTGGTGGACATTGGGGACATGTCCCCTTACCTGTGGCAGGCGGCGGTGTCCATTGAGGACGAGCGCTTTTTCAGTCACCACGGCGTGGACTGGAAGCGGACCCTGGGCGCCACGGTGCTGACCCTTGTGGGCAGCAACGACAGCTATGGCGGCTCCACTATCACCCAGCAAATGCTGAAAAACTTGACCGGCGAAAACCAAAATACCATCAACCGTAAGGTCAAGGAGATCTTCCGGGCTCTGGAATTTGAAAAGGACAATACAAAGAGCCAGATCCTGGAGTTGTACCTGAACATGATCTACCTAGGCAGCGGCTGCAACGGCGTGGAGACGGCGGCGGAGTACTACTTCGGCAAGTCCGCCAAGGACCTGACGGCGGCGGAGAGTGCCTGCATCATCGCCATCACCAACAATCCCTCCCTGTATAACCCCAAGTATGACCGGACCTACACCCGGAAGGACGGCACCACCGTCACCCCCCGGGAGCTGAACAAGGGCCGTCAGGAGTTGATCCTGGACAAGATGTCTAAGGTCATCAATCCCGATACCGGCAAGCCCTATCTGACGGAGGAGGAGTGCGAAGCCGCCAAGGCGGAGCCCCTGAACTTTACGGACACCTCCGGTGATGCCGACAGCTCCGGTAAGCAGACCGACGGCATCGAGATCAACAACTGGTTTGTGGAGCAACTGATCAAGGACGTCACCAGCGACCTGGCGGACGCCAAGAGCATCTCCTATGAGGCGGCCCAGCGGCTGGTGAACAACAGCGGCTACCAGATCTACTGCACCATGGACCCGGATATCCAGAAGATCGCCGAAGATGTCTATGCGGACACCTCCAACCTGAACATCCATTCCGCCAAGGGCCACCAGCTCCAATCCGGCATCACCATCATGGACCCCTACACCGGAAACGTGGTGGCCATGGTGGGCGCTGTGGGAGAAAAGACCCAGAACCTGGTGGATAATTACGCGGTGCAGAAGCATCAGGTGGGCTCCTCCATCAAGCCCCTGACGGTGTATTCCGCCGCGCTGGATGCAGGCGCGGTTACTCCGGCCACCACCTTTGACAACTATCCCGTGCATCTGCTCAACGGCAATCCCTGGCCCAAGAACTCCCCCAATACCTACACCGGCTGGACCATGATCGGCGAGGGCGTCCGGCGTTCCATCAACACCATCGCCGTTC
>URTS01000117.1 GCA_900550685.1 uncultured Oscillibacter sp.
GCACCTTGGCGGCAGTCTTGGGGTCCAGGGCGGCGGTGTGCTCGTCCAGCAGCAGAAGCTGAGGAGGCACCATGGTGGCCATCAGCAGCGTCAGGGCCTGCCGCTGGCCGCCGGAAAGCAGCCCCACCGGCTGGCGCATCCGGTCCTCCAGGCCCATATCCAGCTGCTTCAGCTGGTCCCGGAACGCCTCCCGGTCCTTCTGGGAAAGGCGCTTGAAGGGGTTTCCGTGGGCGGAGCGGAGATAGGCCAGGGCCAGGTTTTCCTCAATGGTCATGTGGGAGGCCGTGCCCTTCAGCGGGTCCTGGAACAGCCGCCCGATGCGGCGGCTCCGCTTGTGCTCCGGCAGGAAGGTGATGTCCGTGCCGCCCAGGGAAATGCTGCCGTCGTCCACATAAAAGCTGCCGCCGATGGCGTTGAACAGGGTGGATTTGCCTGCGCCGTTGGAGCCGATGACGGTGACGAACTCCCCCTTTTCCAGATGGAGGGACAGGTCCGTGATGGCCTTTTTCTCGTTGACGGTGCCGGGGTTGAAGGTCTTGGAAATATGTTGAATGTCCAGCATGTCAGTTTCCTCCCTTTCCGGCGGCCAGCTTCCGCTTCTGGAAGGCCGCCCACTGCCGGATGCTGGGGGCGGCGATGGCCAGGGCCACGATCACGGCGGTCAGCAGCTTCAGGCACTCCACCGGCACGATCTTGGTGTAGAACACCACGGCATAGATGAAACGGTAGATCACAGAGCCCACCATCACCGCCAGCACGCCCTTGGCAACGGTGCGGCGGCCCAGGACCGTCTCACCGATGATGAGGCAGGCCAGGCCGATGACCACGATGCCGGTGCCGGAGTTGATGTCCACCGTTTTCTGATACTGGCCTACCATGGCCCCGGAGAGGGCCGTCAGGGCGTTGGCCACGCACAGCCCCACGGTGATGGTGAAGGCTGGGTTCAGGGAAGAGGCCCGCACCATATCCGGGTTGTCGCCGGTGGCCCGGATGGAAAGGCCCATCCGGGTGCCCAGAAAGGCCAGCAGCAGCACACCTGCCAGAATGGTGACGGCAGCCGCCAGCAGCAGCTCATACCAATCGCCGCCGATGCCGGTATCCCGCAGCATAGTAAAAACCGTGCTGCCGCCCAGCAGGCTCTGGTTGGCCTTCCAGCCCATGGCCATCAGGTTCACGGTATACAGGCCCGTGTTGGTGACGATGCCCGCCAGGATGGAAGGCACCCCCAGCTTTGTCTGCAAAAAGGCGGTGACAAATCCGGCGCAGGCGCCTGCCGCCATAGCGGCGGGGATGGCCAGGATGGGGTGCCCCGCGGCGGTGAGGGCCACGGACACCGCCGCCCCCAGAACGAAGCAGCCGTCGGTGGTCAGGTCCGCGATATCCAGGATCCGGTAGCTCAGAAACAGGGCCATAGCCACCAGGGCGTAGAGAAAGCCCAGTTCCAGGGCGGTTTGGGTAATGATCAGCAAGAGGAAGCGCTCCTTTCAAGCCGCATCCCCCGGCGGTCAGCCGGGGGAGCAGGTGCGGTGATTTGATCTGCGGGATCAGTCCTCGGTAGTGGTGACCTCCACCACGGTGCCCATGCTGTCGAAGCAGGAATAATCAGCCTGCTGGCCGATCAGGGCCGCGGTCTCGGTGTTGACGGTGATGATGCCGCCGTCCATCAGGTAGTAATCCTCCAGGCCGTCCATGCCGTCGGTCATGGCGGTGTAAGCCAGGTCGGCGGTCTGGGTGCCCAGGTCGGTGTAGTTCACGCCGCAGGTGGCATAGGCGCCATTGCGGACGAAGGAGTCAGCGCCGGTGTAGTGTGGAATGCCGGCCTTGGCCAGGTCCTCGTAGATAGCCAGCTCAGCGGCCATGATCACGTTGTCGGTGGGGGTGAACACAGCGTCCACATCGGCGGCGATGAGAGCGGAAGCGGCGGCCACAACCTCGTCGTTGGTATTGGCGGTCTGCTCCACGTACTCGATGCCCTTGCCGTCCAGATAGGCCTTGGCGTCAGCAATGGGCTTGGTGGAGTTGGGCTCGGACAGGGAGTACAGCAGGCCCACCTTGGCCACATCGGGGTTCTGGGCAAACATCATGTCCATGATGAATTCGGTGTTCAGTGCGTCGCTGGTGCCGGTGACATAGTCGATGCCGGTGAGGCTGGCGGCCTCGGGGTCGGAAACGGCGGCATAGACAACGGGGGTCTTGGTCTCCTCTGCGGAGAGGGCGGCGATCTGGGCGGCGGTGGTGGCGATGGGGATGATGGCGTCCACGCCGTCGGCGATGGCCTGGTCGGAAAGCTGCTTCAGGGTGCTCTGGTCGTTCTGGCCGGAGGTGATGTCATATTCAATGGTGATGCCGTTATCAGCGGCGATCTTGTCCAGCTCGGCGGCCACGGCGTTGGCGATCTCGTCCAGGGAGGCGTGGTCCAGCTGCTTGATGATGGCCACCTTGTAGGTCTTGGTTTCGGTGTCGGCGGGTTCGGCGGTGCTCTGGTCATCAGAGGTATCGGCGGGAGCTTCGGTCTTGCTGCCGCAGGCGGCCAGGGACAGCGTCATGGCACAGGCAAGGGTCAGGGGCAGGAATTTCTTCATTACGTTGCGCTTTTTCATTTTGGGTTCCTCCAAATAAAATATAGAATGTTTGAGCGGCAGATGACCGTTCCGGCTGTGCCAGGGCCGGAGCGGAAATAAAAAAACAGCCTTCGCCCCACGTATGGGACAAAAGCTGGTGCTTCTGCGATACCACCCAAATTGACGTTTTCACGTCCACTCGCTTACGCGTACCATCATACGCGCCCCGATGGATAACGGGTGGGATTCCCGTCGGCCTCTACTTGGTTGCCCGTTCGGACCGCCCTCCGGAGTCCATTCGCCAGCCGTCCCCTGCTCCGATCCCACCGCCCGGAACTCTCTGAAAGGTTGTCTCAACTGGGTACTGCTCTCCGTCATAGGTTTGCTTTGTTGCTTTGATGTGTTGTATTATAGCGCGGATTTTTCAGATGTCAAGCCCCGTTTTTTCCGGGTTTTCCGGCAGATTCCCCTTCAAAGGCCGGTTTTGGGCCCCGGTGGGCCGAAAATGGGGCCGTTTTTTGTGCACCCCTGCAAAAGCGGCGGGAATTTCCTCAGCCAAATACCGTCAGATTCCGCAAAATCAAAAAAATTACAGGCGGTCAAATTACCACCCGCTTTGCCAAGCTGGCGGACAAGTCCTCCAAGGCGGCCAAGCTGTTCAACGCCGTTCATAAGGCCCAGGTGTCCTGGCGGCGGATCAAGCCCCTGATGCAGCCGGTGCAGCCCCTGCCAGAGCTGCCGCCCAGAAAGGCGGTGCCCATCCAGGCGGAGGACCTCAGCTTTGCCTATCCCGGAGAGGCCCCTCTCTTTTCCGGTCTTTCCTTCACCCTCCGGCCCGGGCAGATCATCGGCGTCACTGGCCCGGTGGCCTGCGGCAAATCCACATTGGGCCGGGTCTTTCTGTGCGAGTCCCCCTACGGGGGCATCTCCGCTTCGGGGACCGGGAGCTGCGGGACGTGACCTTCGGCTATGATGAACAGGAAACCGTCCTCCGCCATCTCCGCTTTCAGGTGGCGGAGGGGGAACAGGTCACCCTGACCGGCTGCACCGGCGCCGGCAAGAGCACCGTGTTCAAGCTGCTGTTGGGTCTTTACGCCCCCCAGGAGGGGGCTGTGCTGCTGCAGGGCGTCCCCGCTTCGGAGATCCCCCCGTCGGAGCGGCGGAAGCTCTTTGGCTGCGTGGAGCAGAGCTTCCACCGGGTGCCCGGCACCGTCCGGGACCAGATCACCCTCTACGACCGTACCGTCGCGGACATGGGCCTCCTCATCCCCATCGGACCGGCAGAGACTGCCTGATGTGATCCGCAAAAGGAAGCACCGCCCTTCCGGGCGGTGCTTCCTTCTATGTATTTTGCTGCGCCTTACATGCTCTCGTACCGGCTGGGGTCCCGGGGCAGGCAGATATCCAGGATCAGACCCACCACGAACACACCGGCCACCATGTTTCCGGCGAAAATGTCACCGATGAAGGCAGGCATCTGGTCGAAAAAGCCCTCCACCTGGGTAACGCCCACGCCGATGCAGATGGATGTGGCAGCGATCAGGGTGTTGCGGGGCGTCATTCCCGCGTCGTACATCATCCGGATGCCGGACATCATAATGGAACCGAACATGATGACCGTACAGCCGCCCAGCACGCAGTCCGGCAGGGTGGTGAAGAAGGCCCCGATGGGCAGAAACAGGCCGCCCAAAATCATAGCCAGGGCGCCGAACATGATGGTAAAGCGGTTGACCACGTGGGTCATGGAGATCAGGCCCACGTTCTGGCTGAAGGAGGTGATGGGGGAGCAGCCGAACACACCGCCGGAGAGGGCGGAGGCAAAACCGTCCACGCACAGGGAGCCGGAGATCTCCTCCACGGTGATGTCCCGGCCCAGGCCGCCGGTGCAGCAGGCCGTGGTGTCCCCGATGGTCTCCACCGCGGAGACGATGAACACCAGGCAGAAGGACAAAATGGCCCCCAACTGGAACTGGGGCTTGAAGGCAAATAGCTGGGGCACCGCCACGATGCCCAGTTCCCGGATGGTGCTGCCCATACCGGCGAAGTCCACCATGCCGAAGAAGATGGACACCACATAGCCCACCATCATGCCCAGCAGGACATACAGCTGTTTGGCGACGCCCTTGAGGGTGGTGTGAAAAACGAGGGCGGCGGCAAGGGTGATGGTGGCCACCAGCAGGTTCTGCCAGGAGCCCAGGGGATAGGCAGAGGAGGAGCCGAAGGAGGACACGCCCACATTCAGGATGCTCAGTCCGATGGACACCACCACGCAGGCCGAGACGATGGGCGAGATGAGTCTGCGCCAGTACTTGGCCGTCAGACCCAGGATACCCTCAAAGCAGCCGCCTACGATGATGGCCCCCACCATGATGCCGTAGTCCTGGGAGGCCGTGGCCAGGCAGGCCGCCAGAAAGGTAAAGCTGATGCCCATGACCACCGGCAGACCGGAGCCGATCTTCCAGACGGGGTACAGCTGGAGCAGCGTGCCGATGCCGGCGATAAGCATACAGTTCTGCAGCAGCCGCGCCGTTTCCACCGCCGTAAAGGGCTGGCCGTTGTACACAGCCACGGAAGAAATGATGATAAGGGGCGCAATGTTGGCCACGAACATGGCCAGCACGTGCTGCAAACCGAAGGGGATGGCCTTGGCGACGGGTACGCGTCCCTCCAACCGGTAGATGTTTTCGATCCGGGCCTCCTGCGCTGTTTTTTTCATACGATCTCTCCTTTTGTACGTTTGCCGAACCAGACGGTCCGGCGGCCATGGGCACGAAAAGGGCCGCAAAAGTTGCCCGCAGCGGTTTGGTGTTTGGTACCTGTATCCAGCATAGTCCTGTTTCCCGCTGTTTTCAACCTGTATTTTGCAGTTTGCAGGTATCTGCTTACAAGCGCACGGGGTGGAGACAGCGAGTTCGCACTTCTTAATGACAGTCCAAAAAGAAACAGGACATCCGTTTGGATGTCCTGTTTCTTTTTGCTTTGCGTTGACAAAAAAGATGCAACATTTCCTGTTGTCCGCAAGGAAAGGGATGTTTGCAGGGGAAACCTTAGCCGGGTTTCCCCTGCTTTTTAATTCCCCCGCAGGATAAGTTTGCA
>URTS01000118.1 GCA_900550685.1 uncultured Oscillibacter sp.
TGCCGCTTAGGAGGCGGTCGCTCTATCCAACTGAGCTACAGACGCGTATTCAATTTCACCCTGTCTGGCGGATGCAGTTGCTATTTTAGCCCATTTTCCCGCAGGTGTCAACGAAAAAAGAGAAGGCCGCCTGGCGGCGGCCTTCTGCTTTCTCCTTATTATTTTACCACTCCAGGACCCGGACGCGGATGACGTTGGCCATGCGCTTCACGTCCTCCACAACGTCCCCGCCTACCTTGGTGCTCAGGTCCACCATGGTATAGGCGTAGTCGCCCCGGGACTTATTGCTCAAGTTTTCCACGTTGACGCCGTCCCGGCCGAAAAGGCTAGTGATATTCGCCAACATGCCGGGTACATTCTTGTGCAGGATACACAGGCGCTGGACGCCGCTGCGCTCCATGCTCATCTCCGGCAGGTTCACACTGGTGCGGATGTTGCCATTTTCCAGGTAGTCCCGCAGCTCATCCACGGCCATGGCGGCGCAGTTCTGCTCGCTCTCCGGGGTGGAGGCACCCAGGTGGGGCATGGCGATGACATGGGGGGCCGTCAGGAGCCGGTTATTGGGGAAGTCCGTGACATAGGCCGCCACCTTGCCGGTGTCCAGGGCCGCCAGCATAGCCTCGTCGTCCACAATCTCGCCCCGGGCCAGGTTGATGACCCGGACGCCCCGCTTCATAGCGGCGATGGCGTCGGCATTGATCATATGGGCGGTCTTTTCCGTATAGTGGATGTGCATGGTGACGTAATCCGCCCGCTTGTAAAGGTCGTTGATGTCCTTCACCACATGGACGTGACGGTCCAGCCGCAGGGCGGTGTCCACGGACAGGAAGGGGTCGTAGCCGTAGACGTCCATGCCCAGGGAAATGGCGGTATTAGCCACGATGGAGCCGATGGCGCCCAGTCCGATGATGCCGATGGTCTTTTTATAAAGCTCCGGGCCCACAAAGGCAGATTTGCCCTTTTCCACCACGGTGGAGACCTCCACGCCGGAGGCCGCCTGTTCCCGGACCCAGCGGATAGCGCCGGGGATATCCCGGGAACCGATCAGCATGGCACAGATCACCAGCTCCTTCACGGCATTGGCATTGGCGCCGGGGGTAGAGAACACGGGGATGCCCGCCTCCGCGCAGCGCTCCAGAGGAATGTTGTTCACGCCCACACCCGCCCGGGCAATGGCCAGCAGGCCGGGATTGAATTCCATATCCAGCAGTTTGGCGGAGCGAACTAAAATCCCCTGGGGATCCTGCACCGTGTCACTCACTTCATACAGCTCAGAGGGAAAACGGTTCAGACCCACAGGGGAAATCTTGTTCATGGTTTGAATGCGATACATATTCATAATCTCCTTGGCGGCTCCAGCGAGCCGCATTACTCCCGCCGGAACGTGCAGCGCCTGCGCTGCTTCCGCCGGGGCAATTTTCATTATAGGGCCGCCGGGCAGCCGGTGCAATGGCCGGATAGCCGAAAAAACAGGCAATGGCACGGAAAACTTTGTTGAAAAAGGGTAATACCTATTATGTTGTCCCATTTCCGGCCAAAGAGCGGAGAAACGGCCGAAAAAAACGGGAAAAATGTGAAAATTCCCATTGAAATTGGAGAAAGTGCGCATTATAATAGAAAACTGTATGTGAAATTTCTTTTGGTGGAAACTCGAAAGTAAGAAGGGATACTCAGAATATGCAGAATGAACATTTGAGAAACGTAGCAATCATCGCCCACGTTGACCATGGCAAGACCACCCTGGTGGACGAGATGCTCAAGCAGGGCGGCGTTTACCGGGAAAACCAGGAAGTGGTGGACCGGGTCATGGACTCCGGCGATCTGGAGCGGGAGCGCGGCATCACCATCTTGGCCAAGAACACCGCCATCCGTTACAAGGACGTGAAGATCAACGTGGTGGACACCCCGGGCCACGCCGACTTCGGCGGCGAGGTGGAGCGTATTCTGAAGATGGTCAACGGCGTTATCCTGCTGGTGGATGCCGCCGAGGGCCCCATGCCCCAGACCCGCTTCGTGCTCTCCAAGGCTCTGGAGCTGGGTCACCGGGTCATCGTGGTGGTCAACAAGATTGACCGCCCCGACCAGCGGATCCACGAGGTCATCGACGAGGTGCTGGAGCTGCTGATGGACCTGAATGCCACCCCCGAGCAGCTGGATTCCCCCATGCTGTTCTGCTCCGGCCGCCAGGGCACCGCCTCCTATTCTCCCGATGTGGTGGGCACCGACCTCAAGCCCCTGTTTGAGACCATTCTGGAATACATTCCCGCTCCCGAGGCGGATGTGGACCAGCCCTTCCAGATGCTGGTCAGCTCCATCGACTATAACGAATTCGTGGGCCGGATCGCCATCGGCCGCATTGAGCGGGGCACCCTGAAGCAGAACCAGGAAATCGTGGTGTGCAACTATCACGATCCCGACGCCGCCCCCAAGAAGGCCAAGGCCGTCTCCATCTATGAGTTCGAGGGCCTGGCCCGGAACCAGGTGACGGAGTCCACCGCCGGCAACATCATCGCCATGAGCGGCATCCCCGACATCACCATCGGCGACACCATCTGCGCCCCCACCGCCGTGGAGCCCCTGCCCTTTGTGAAGATCAGCGCCCCCACCCTGGAGATGACCTTCTCTGTCAACGACTCCCCCTATGCGGGCCGGGAGGGCAAGTTCGTCACCTCCCGCCAGCTGCGGGACCGTCTGTACCGCGAAACTCTGAAGGACGTCTCCCTGAAGGTCTCCGACACCGACCGGGACAGTGCCTTCAACGTGGCGGGCCGCGGCGAGATGTCCCTGTCCATCCTGATCGAGACCATGCGACGGGAAGGCTATGAGTTCCAGGTATCCCCCCCGCGTGTGCTGTACAAGGAGATTGACGGCAAGAAGTGCGAGCCCATTGAGCGCCTGGTGGTGGACGTGCCTGCCGACTGCGTGGGCAGCATCATCGAAAAGCTGGGCCAGCGCAAGGGCGACCTGCTGGAAATGACCCCTGTGGGCGACCGCATGAAGGTGGAGTTCCTGATCCCCGCCCGTGGCCTCTTCGGCTACCGCAACGATTTCCTCACTGACACCAAGGGCGAGGGCATCATGGCCTCCGTGTTCGATTCCTACGCCCCCTATAAGGGCGACATCTCCCGCCGTGGCATGGGCAGCCTGATCTCCACCGAGACCGGCGACTCCATCACCTACGGCCTGTTCAACGCCCAGGAGCGGGGCACCCTCTTCATCGGCGCCGGCGTCCCCGTGTACGAGGGCATGATCATCGGCGTGGCCAACCGGGGCGAGGACATCGTGGTGAACGCCTGCCGCAAGAAGCAGCTGACCAACACCCGTGCCTCCGGCTCTGACGATGCCCTGCGCCTGGTGCCTCCCCGCCAGATGAGCCTGGAGCAGTGCCTGGAGTTCCTGGCGGACGACGAGCTGCTGGAGGTCACCCCCAAGAGCCTGCGGATGCGCAAGGCCATTTTGAATCACGAGCAGCGTATGAAGTCCCTGAAGGGCAAGAAGTAAATCCATACAGCCCGCCGAGATCATCCCCGGCGGGCTGTGCTTTCAGCAAAGGAGCATCCTATGAGAAAATTACTGAGCATCTGCCTGGCCGCCCTCCTGGTCCTGAGCCTGGCCGGGTGCGGCAAAACCAGCGTGGTTGGCATTACGACCACCTCAAAAGCCCCTGCCGCGAACGAGGAATCTCAGGGCGTTGGCACCCACCACGCCGAGATCGAGATTCAGGACTACGGCACCATCACCGTGGAGCTGGACGGAGACGCCGCCCCTATCACGGTGCAGAACTTCATGGACCTGGCCAACGCTGGTTTTTATGACGGCCTTACCTTCCACCGCATCATCTCCGGTTTTATGATGCAGGGCGGCGACCCCAACGGCAACGGTACCGGCGGGTCTGAGAACACCATCAAGGGCGAGTTCTCCGCCAACGGCGTGGAGAACCCCCTCTCCCACACCCGGGGCGCCATCTCCATGGCCCGGGCCCAGGACCCTGACAGCGCCAGCTCTCAGTTTTTTATCTGCCACGCAGACAGCACTTTCCTTGACGGCCAGTACGCCTGCTTCGGCTATGTGACCGACGGCATGGACGTGGTGGACGATGTGTGCGAGGCCGCCCAGCCTACGGACGGCAACGGCACCATCCCTGCGGACCAGCAGCCGGTCATCACCGCCATCCGGGTCATAGACTGAGTTGATCGATAAAGGTCCCGCTGAAATTTTCAGCGAGATTTTTGCGGAAGGTGGGAACTTTTTCCGGCTGCCCTCCGTCTATTCAGGCAAACGGAGCATTCTTCCGGAGGCTCCGACCCTGACGAAAGAAAGGAAGATCATCTATGAAATTTTCTGTGAAGCTGATCGCGGCGGCCCTGTGCGCCGCCATGCTGTGCGTCCCCGCTCTGGCAGCCGGGACCCAGCGGAAGCTCCCGCTGCTGGCTCAGGCGGCTGGTAACGCCACCGGCGCGGGGGCCTACGTCCCGAACCCTCAATATACCGTGATCTCGGGAACCGTTGCCCATCAGAAGGACGGCGGCTTGCTGATGAGCACGTCCACCGGAGAACCAACGGAGGACTATATCCTGTGGACGGAGGGCGTTATGATCCTGGACGCCGTCAGCGGCGAGCCGGTAGATGCAAAGTCCATCAAGGACGGCAGCACCGTCTATGCGTGGCTGGGGGCGCAGACTGCCGTGGCCATGAGCCTGCCCCCGCAGGTCACACCGGAGCTTCTTCTGGTGAATGTCCCGGCGGACTACAAGGTTCCTCAGTACGATGTGATCGTCCGGTCTGACGGCCTTACGGGTTTGGGAATTCCCAACCGGAGCGGTATGTCCGTCACCCTGTCCGACGGGACGGTGTATCAGGTGTGGCAGGACGCGCAGGTGAAACCCTATCTTACCCGCAACCGGGTGACGTATCAGGATCTGCTGCCCGGCACCCGGGTTCTGGTGTGGGCCGATGACAAGGGGCAGGCCAGCAAGATCATTGTATTTCCTTACGAGTACAAGGGAAGCGTTTCTCTGGACGGCTACGGGCGGCTGTATGTCAGCGGCGTTGCCGTGGTGGAGCCCTCCGCCCTGCGTCGGCCCTACGGAGATGAACGGCTGTATGTACCCATCCGGGCGGTGGCGGAAGCCGCCGGGTACAGCGTCTCCTGGGATAAGGAGTTTGGCGTGACGGTGAAGGACGGCGGCGAGATGGTTTTCCAGATCTGCCCGGACACGGATCTGGCCCACGGTCCCGCCACGGCTGACCGGCAGAGTCTTTCCGGCCCTTGCCTCATCGCCAACGGCGTTACCTATCTGGAGGCCGGAGACTTGGCCCATCTGCTGGGAATGTTCTACGGCGGCTGACTTGCACAAAAAACGCCTGAGTACGATGTACTCAGGCGTTTTTCTGCACTATATTCCGTTTTATGCCAGCTCGGCCTGGCCGGTGTAGAGCTGGTAGTAGCGGCCATGCTGGGCCAGCAGGTCCTCGTGGTCACCCCGCTCGATGATGCTGCCCTGTTCCAGGACCATGATGGCCTGGGAATTGCGGACCGTGGAGAGCCGGTGGGCAATGACGAATACGGTGCGGCCCGCCATGAGCCGGTCCATGCCCCTTTCGATGAGCTTTTCCGTCCGGGTGTCGA
>URTS01000119.1 GCA_900550685.1 uncultured Oscillibacter sp.
AGGGGTCGCCGATCATGGTGGTGCCGCCGCCGATGAGGGCGATGGGCTTGTTGCCCGCCATCTGGAGCCGCTTCATCAGGCACAGGGCCATGAAGTGACCCACGTGCAGGCTGTCTGCCGTGCAGTCAAAGCCAATGTAGAAGGTGGCCTTGCCGTTGTTCACCAGTTCCCGGATCTGCTCCTCATCGGTGACCTGGGCAATGAGTCCCCGGGCTTTCAGTTCTTCGTAAATCTGCATGTTCGTTTCTCCTTACTTATATTGATCTAGTGTTCTCGTATTTATGAATTTGATCCGCTTTTGCGGCCCTTGGCCACGTTGTACCATATCACGCCGCACACGACGATCACCGCACCCACCAGGGCTGCGGTCCCCACCTGCTCCCGGTAAAAGATGGCGACCAGCAACGGGTTCAGCACCGGCTCAATGCCGCTGATCAAGGCCGCCCGCACCGCCGGCGTGGTTTTCAGGCCTGTGCACATCAGTACATAGGCCAGTCCCACCTGGAAAACACCCAGAACAAAGAGACTGGTCAGGGCCGCCGGCGTGAATTCCGTTTCCCGCAGCAGGAATGGCAGGCCGATCACCGCGCTGAGCACGTCTCCCCAGAACACGGAGCAGATGGGGTCCGCGTCCGGCAGATCGTTCAGCAGGAACACCCCGGCATAGCTCAAGCCGGACAGCAGCGCCAGTATGTTCCCCAGGGTCCCGCCCATTTCCAGGCTGTCCACAAAAAAGCACACCACGCCGCAAAGCACCACGCTGCAGGCCACCAGGTCCAGCCGGTCCGGCTTTTTCCGCCAGAACAGCAGCCCCAGCAGGATCACGAACACCGGCGCCGTGTATTGAAGCACGATGGCGTTGGCAGCGGTGGTCAGCTTGTTGGCCAGCGTATACAGGGTGTTGGTACCGCAGACGCTGATGGCTCCCAAAGCGATCCAGCGGTTGAACCGGATGGGGTGATGCGTCAGGTACAGAAACACGCCGATCACCAGCATGGACAGGATATTTCGGCCGCTGTTGATGCTCATGGCGTTCCACGGGATCACCTTGATGCACAGTCCGCCGATGCTGTAAAGCACGGCGGCATAAAACACAAACCGGGTGCCCCGCCGCCGGAGGCGTTCTGCTTCCGTTTTTTCGCTCATAGATATCAAAAGCCCCCTGTCCTTTCGGACAGAGGGCGTCGTTTACGCGGTACCACCTCTGGTTCGCCGCCTCCTCGCGGAAAGCGGTCTCACGCCGTGCCATCACACGGCAGCGCGGTAACGGGCGCACCCGGAGCACGCCTACTGGGCCAAGGGCCGTTGGGGTGCCAGCTCCACGGTGTAGTTCGGCGGCTGTTCTCTCCCCTTTCCACCATACAGGGGCTCTCTTGGCAGAACCGATCCGCTTACTTCTCCGCATCATTGCTGTAACGCGCCCATTGTAACGGATTTCCCGGGAAATGTCAACCCTATTTATGGCCGCCAGACGCCAAATATCTTCAAAAACCGGATTTCCAGGTAGTCATAGGTGCTGAGAGGGCGGTCATCGGCGTCGTAGCTGTGGGCGGCGATCAGCACGTTCTCCGGCGTCACCGGATTCCCCACGGACACCACCACCGGCGAGTGGCGGAACGTCTCTCCGTCAAAGGACAGCTGGATCAGATCCCCGGGACGGAGGTCTGCCAGCTCGCAGGGCTGCCCTGCCGGACCTGTGGACCGCTCCGGCCGGGTGAGAAAATTGTAGAGATAGGGCACGCCGGTCCACGCCGGGGCCTTCTGGTCCGGATCGATATAGTACCAGCCGAAGGTGGGCGTGAAGTTCATCACGCCGCTGCCGGCGTAAATGCACTGGGATGCAAAATTGGTGCAGTCGCCGCCCAGGTTTTCATAGTCGTAAAAGGCGGGATTCCGGCCATAGGCCCAGCGGTGGGCGTACAGCACGGCGGCCCGCCGGTCATAGAGCGCGAAACGCATAGACGGACTCCCCTTTCCCGCCAGTCTATGCAGAGAATGGAAAAGCGTGCGTGGTTTTCCACGCACGCTTGCTTTGCTTGATTTCCGTTTATTTGATAACCACCTGAGCGGTGCTGTCGGTGATCCGGGTCCAGCAGGGCTCCAGCCACACGCAGTCCGCCGTGCAGTCCTTCAGGCCGAAGGTCTCAAAGTACCGCCCTTCCTCCTTCGCGGCTTTTTCGGCGGCCTCGTAAGATTCCAACTCCGCGCCGGAGATCTCGCCCAAGATCATGGGGGAACTGGATACACCCCGCTGGTCGATGTCATGGGCCGTGCCATTCTCGTCATAGAAGCAGCTTTTCCAGATCTGGTAATGCATCGTTTTCTCCCAGCGCTCCCCGGCGCTGAAGGACACCACCCAGCCGGCATTCCGCTTCTCCGCCCATTCCAGACGGACGCCCTGGGGCGGGTTCTCGATCATGCCCTTTGCCAGATCTACCTTCACCCGCTCCTGTCCCTTGTCGATCCAGGCGGCCCCGGTGACATGGAGGGTCAGGTGTTCCCCGGTGGAGAAATAGGGACTGTCCAGCCAGACGGAATCCGTGGAGGGATCGTCCGGGTTTCCGGTGGCGGAAATGCCGTTGACAATGCCGTTGAACCGTTCTCCCCGCTCATTTTCCAGATAGAAATTCAGCTCCGTCAGCCATGCGGTGTTGGCGGGATCATAGTCGAAGTTCAGCCGCAGGTGGGTGGGATAGATCTCCGCCTCCGTCAGCGTTACGGATTGGCCGTCCAACAGGAAGGTCTCTCCCACATCAATGACCGTCCCCTGCTCCGTGTAGGTGGGGTCGAAGTGCAGTTCAAAGGTAAAGGTGGCTAAAATCTCCCGCTGCTCTTCCCGGTTTTCGTCCAGCAGCTCGTCGCCGTAGTCGGCCACATTGGACTGCGCCGGGGGCTTCTGGTTCTCATAGAGATGCTTGTTGTCATAAACGCCGAAGGTCATGGTCAGGCAGTCCGGCACATCCCGGTCCATAAAGTCGATCCGGAAGTCGATGAGATCACCGTTTTCCACGCCGTAGCTGCTGAGAGATGTGCTGTATCCCTCAAGTCCCCCCGGCGCCGTCAGTTCTGGATGCTCTAAATCCAGATGGGCGTGATCGTCAGACCGGATAGAGAAGAACACGTCCACCTGCTTCCGGTCTACGATCAGGTACTCCACCCGGGCCGTGATGCCGTTTTGCGATTGGGACAGCCGGAGGGGCTGCACATAATCGTTCTCCACGGCGGCGGACAGGCTGGGAGACCAGCTTACCGCCTTGGCCAGGTCCGCCAGGACCGGGATATGCCCGCAGGCCCGGGCAAAGGGCACAGACAGGTTCACCAGCAGCACAAATCCCGCAAAACAGGCGGCCAGACTTCCCAGGGATGTCCCTGCGATCCGCCATCTTTTCTGTAAAGCATTTCTCCTGGTCAGTGCCTTGCTGACCGCGCTTTCCAGCGCTTCCGGCGTCTGTTCCAGTTCCGCCAGCAGCGCCTGGTATTCTTCCGTGCGGTTCATACCGGTTCCTCCTCTCCCAGTTCCAGTTTCAGCAGGGCCAGGGCCCGCTTCTGCCGGGTGGCGGCGGTCCCCTGGGGAATATTCAGCGCGGCGGCGGTCTCCGCCTGGGTGTAGCCGGAGAAAAACCGCAGGATCACCACGCTGCGCAGCTCCTCCGGCAGGCGGCCGATGGCCTCCCTCAGCGGCAGATGCTCGTAAGCATCCGGTCCGGCGGTGTCCGGCAGAGCTGTGTCCCCGCCGGGATGGAACCGTTTCCGGCGGCGAAGCTCGTCCTGGCAGGTGTTGATGAGGATCCGGGTGATCCAGGTCTCAAAAAATTCCGGCTGCCGCAGCTGCTTTAGCTTCCGCAGCGCCTGGTACACCGTCTCGTCCACCGCTTCCAGGGCGTCGGCTTCACTGCCCAGATACAGATACGCCGTGCGGTACAGCCGCGCCTTGACGGCTTCCGCCCGGGCGGCAAACTCCTCCTGGCGCACCGGTCATCCCCCCCTTTCGTGTCTTTTCGTCTATTAGACGGTCCGGCCCCGCGTTTTGTTCTCCGGAATGCAAGAAAATTTTCAAAAGGGCGCAAAAAACCGGCAGGCCTTGGACCCTGCCGGTTTTTACGCCCTGGGATGGGCTTTTTGATACACGTCCTTCAGCTGGTTTTTGACCACATGGGTGTAGATCTGGGTGGAGGAGATGTCCGCGTGGCCCAGCATTTCCTGGATGGCCCGGAGGTCCGCGCCGTTTTCCAGCAGGTGCGCCGCGAAGGAGTGGCGCAGGGTGTGGGGCGTGATGTCCTTCTGGATTCCCGCCTTCTCCTGGTAGTGCTTGATGATCTTCCAGAAGCCCTGGCGGCTCATGCGCTCGCCGTTCATGTTCACGAACAGGGCTGTCTCCTCCGTATCAGCAATGAGCTGAGGGCGGATGCCCTTGATGTAATCCTGCAGAGCCCGGACCGCACCGTGGTACAAGGGGATGATCCGCTCCTTCTTGCCATTGGAGCACCGGATGAAGCCTGCCGCCAGATTCAGGTCTCCCATATCCAGGGCGATCAGCTCGCTGACCCGGATGCCGGTGGCGTACAGCAGTTCCAGCATGGCGTGGTCCCGGAAGCCCTTGGCGTCCACGCACTCCGGCTGCTCCAGAAACAACTCCACCTCTTTGGCGGTGAGGATCTCCGGATATTTCCGCTCCACCTTGGCGGCGGCCACCCCCTGGGTGGGGTTGGTTTTCATCTCTCCGATGGAGACCATGTAGCTGTAAAAGGACTTCACGGAGGCCAGGAACCGGGTGACAGACGCGGCGGATTTGCCCCGGCCCTGCATCCATTCCATATAATCACGGACCATGCCGCTGTCCGCTTCCCGGAGGCCCTTTCCGTAATGATTATGTAAATACTCGGCGAACTGAGTGGTATCCCGGAGGTAGGAGCTGACGGTATTCTGGGATGCGTGCTTTTCGTCCGACAGATGAGCGCCGAAGCGCGCGATATCGTCCATATTCACAACCTCCCTCATCAGAATACCTGCTCCAGCAGGACCCGCAGCAAAAACGGCGACAGCCGGAGATCTCCATAGATCCCGAGGCCCAAAGCCAGGATCACCCCCGCAAAGCGGAGCCAGCAGCCTCGGCTGTCAGGCGGAACAAAGCGCCCCCTACCAAGGGACGCCCCCAGCCGCCCGGCGGCGGACTGGAAAGACGGCGGCGCCAGAAGAAAAAAGCAGGGAATCGTCAGCAGGCACCGCAGGCCGAAAAAGCCGACCGCTAGCCAGACGCCCTGTCCGCCGAAGGCGGCCGTCAGACAGCTCACCGCGTAAGCAGGAAGAAAGCCGAAGGCTGCTGTCAGCAGCGGCAGCAAAACCGCCCCCGCGGCAAAAGAGCCGCAGAAAAACGACAACACCGGTCCCCAGAGATACGCCAGCGCCAGGGTGCACAGAACGGAAACGGAAATTTCCCGCCCCTGCGCGGCGGTCAGATAGGCGGGGGTAACGGAAGCATAGAGAAAGGCATCGATCAATCGATCCTGCCGGGCGATCATCACCCGGCGCGACAGCTCCGGATCGCTGTTCTCGTCGCACAGCAGCACGAATTTGCAGTTCGGCAGCGCTCTTC
>URTS01000120.1 GCA_900550685.1 uncultured Oscillibacter sp.
GGTTGGCGCAGACAATGGGACGCAGCCCCTGGAATTTTTCGGCAATGAGGGCGTTCAGGTCCAGCTTCATCACGTCCCCGGGGACGATTTCCACGTTGGGGTGCTCCGCCATGGTCTCCGCCAGAATGGGCAGCAGGGAACGGTCCAGCTCCACGGAGACCACCTTTCCGGCCAGCTGGGCCAGCTCCGCCGTCAGGGGGCCGATGCCGGGGCCGATCTCCAGCACGCCGCAGGACCTGTCCGCCTCAGAGGAGGCTGCGATCCGGGCGGGAACCTCCGGGTCAATGAGGAAATTCTGCCCCATGGATTTGGAAAAATGGAAGCCGTGGCGCTCCAGCAGCGCCCGGATGGTGGATTCATCGCAGAGATTCATGGCTCAACCGCCTTTTCTATGATTTTATAAATCAAATTATACCTGATTTTCCGGCGGATGACAATATGACTTTCCCGTAGTGGACGGACTTGGTATGGGTGATCCGGCTGTGATGGCCAGAAAACAGGCCCGGACAGCGTCCGGGCCTGCCGCATGGCGTATTTACTTGCGGTCGGTTTTCTGGTTCTTCTGCTCGTTGGGTTCCTTCTGGCTGTTCTCACGGTTTTTCTCCTGCATGGAACGTACCTCCTTTCCCGGTCTGCGTACAGGGGTAGTATGGCCGCAGGTCGGAAAGCTATTCATAAAATCTGGAGAAATTTCCGCATTTTTGTGTTGACATCCGGATCTTTAGCTGTTATACTATCTACGCAAAACAAAGAAGGCTGATCGCATCCGCCTCACCTCCAGCAACCGTGAAGAGGTCAACAGTGTCGTTATCAAGCTGCCGACAGGCGGTTTGTTGTCACGCGGGTGCCGGTGCGGTATCCGCGTTTTGTGATTTTTAGGAGGAGGTGCTTTGACCATAGCTAAGCAAGTGCATGAACTGAACGAGGACATTGTCGATAAAGAGGTTCGTCTCATCGGCGCCGAGGGCCAGCAGCTGGGCATCATGAGCTCCCAGGAGGCTCTGAAGATCGCGGATGAGCAGGGCTTGGATCTTGTTAAGATTTCGCCCCAGGCTGTGCCCCCTGTCTGCAAGCTGATGAACTACGGTAAGTTCCGCTTTGAACAGGGCAAGAAGGAAAAGGAAGCCCGCAAAAATCAGCACGTGGTGGAGATCAAGGAGATCCGCATGTCTCCGGGCATCGACGTGGGAGACTTCAACACGAAGCTCAAAAACGCCCAGAAGTTCATCGCCGATGGAAACCGGGTGAAGGTCTCCGTCCGCTTCCGCGGCCGCGAGATGGCTCATACCGATATCGGCAGGGATCTGCTGAACCAGTTTGCTGAGCAGTGTGCCGAAGTGGCCAACATGGATAAGACCCCCAAGCTGGAGGGCCGCATGATGTCCATTTTCCTCTCCCCCAAGACTGGCAAGTAAATTTCAGATATTCAATACACGGAAGGAGCAACTACAATGCCGAAACTGAAGACTCACAGCGGCGCCAAGAAGCGCTTCAATCTCACCAAGACCGGCAAGGTCAAGCGCGCCAAGGCTTTCAAGAGCCACATCCTCACCAAGAAGGATACCAAGCGCACTCGTCGTCTGCGCGCAGGCGGTTATGCGGATGTCACCAACATGGATGCAGTCCGCAAGATGATCCCCTACAAATAAGTAACGAGACGTTTGAAATAGGAGGCTTATACAAATGGCAAGAGTCAAGGGCGCGATGATGACGCGCAAGAGAAGAAATAAAGTTCTGAAGCTGGCCAAGGGCTATTGGGGTTCCAAGTCCAAGCACTTCAAGATGGCTAACCAGGCCGTCATGAAGTCCCTGACCTATGCTTACACCGGCCGCCGGCTGAAGAAGCGTGACTTCCGCAGCCTGTGGATCACCCGTATCTCCGCCGCCTGCAAGCTGAACGGCATGAACTACTCCAGCTTCATGCACGGCCTGAAGGTCGCCGGCATCGAGATCAACCGCAAGATGCTCTCCGAGATGGCTATTTCCAATCCCGCCGCTTTCACCCAGCTGGTGGAGATCGCTAAGAAGGCCTGATTTACACAGCATGAAAACCTCTTCGGGAAACCGGAGAGGTTTTTTCTATGATTGCGGTTTATGAATCAGGCCGTTATCGTGATGGGCACGGGAAAACACGCCAGTCGGGGCATGGATGCAAAAAAAGCACGGAGACAACCGTCTCCGTGCTTTTTCCGCATTCGTTCACTGCCCCAGGTATTTTTTTACCAGCACCTGCAGAAGCTCATCCCGGTCCAGCTTGCGGATCAGGGTGCGGGCCCCCATGTGGTTGGTGATATAGGTGGGGTCCTCCGAGAGAATGTAGCCCACGATCTGGTTGATGGGGTTGTAGCCCTTTTCCTCCAGCGCCTGATAGACCGTGGTCAGAATGTGCCGGATCTCCGCGTCCTTTTCATCTACAATACTGAATTTACGGGTATAATCATCCATACGGACACCACCTTTCGGGGAATATTTTTACGGTATTAGTATACTCGGTTTTGAAAGTGAAGTAAAGGGGAAAACGGAAATGTAACAGAATGGTAATAAAATCGGAGCAGTGAGCAAAGGCCCACTGCTCTGATCGTTTATAAGGAAAGCTTACCGCAGCTCGGCGCCGCATTCGGCTTTCAGAGATTCCAGGATGCTCTTCACATCCGCATCCGCCTCTTCGGCGGTGAGGCTCCGGTCGTCGGAGCGGAGGGTCAGGTTGAAGGCTACGCTCTTCTTGCCAGGAGCAATGCCCACGCCGGTATAGATGTCGAACAGGGCCACATCCTTCAGCAGGCCCTTGGCACCCTTGCGGATGGCGTCCTCCAGCTCACCAACCGTTACGGCCTTGTCGCACACCACAGCGATGTCCCGGGTGACAGCGGGGAACTTGGGCAGGGGCTGGTACACAGGCTGTGCGCCCTTGCTCTCATACAGGGCATCGAACCGCAGCTCGGCGGCGTACAGTTCGGTGTCCACGCCGTAGTTGCCCGCCACGTGGGGATGGACCTGGCCCAGGGTGCCCAGCAGGCGGTCGCCGCAGTAGACCTTGGCACAGCGGCCGGGATGGTAGGAGGGGTTCTCGGTGTCTGCCAGGAAGCGGACGTTCTCGATCCGCAGCTGCTTCAAAACGGCTTCCACAGCGCCCTTGAGGGCAAAGAAGTCCATGCCGCCGCCGTAAGCGCCCAGGGTCAGCACCTTGGGCTCGTCGGCCAGGCCGTCGGCCCGCTTGAAGTACACCCGGCCCAGCTCATAGAGCTTGGCGGACTTGTTGCGGAAGTTGTAGTTCCGGGTCAGGATCTCCAGCATGGAGGGCAGGGTAGTGGTGCGCATGATGGAGGTATCCTCGCCCAGGGGGTTCAGAATCTTCAGGGAATCCCGCAGAGCGGAGTCCTTGGGCAGGTCGATCTTATCGTAATAGGTGGGGCTGATGAAGGAATAGGTGATGATCTCATCATACCCGGCGGCGCGGCACACGCTGCCCAGCAGGTTTTCCGTCTGCTGGATATCGGTGAGGCCCCGGCGGGCGGTGAGGCCGTTGGAGAGGGTGTCGGGGATGTTGTTGTAGCCGAAGAACCGGGCTACCTCCTCGGCAATGTCGGAGTAATGCTCCACGTCGGAACGCCAGGAGGGAACATGGATGGTGTCGCCCTCTACGGTGAAGTCCAGAGATTCCAGAATCCGGACCATTTCCTCACGGGAAACGTCGGTGCCCAGCAGGCCGTTGACCTTTTCCGGCTCCAGCTTGACCGTGACGGGGTTGGAGTCTTTGGCGATGACGTCCATGACGCCGTCCACCACCTCGCCGGCGCCCAGCAGCTCCACCAGCTCGCAGGCCCGCTCCACGGCTTTCAGGGTGTTCATGGGGGCCAGGCCCTTTTCATAGCGGGAGGAGGCGTCGGTGCGCATATTCAGCGCGGCAGCGGTACGGTGGATGGAGGTGCCGTTGAAGTTGGCGGATTCAAACAGAACCATGGCGGTGTCGCCCACGATCTCGCTGTTGGCACCGCCCATGACGCCGGCTACGCACACGGGCTTGTTCTCGTCACAGATGCAGAGCATGGAGGGGGTCAGCTTCCGCTGGTTGCCGTCCAGGGTCTGGATGGTTTCGCCCTCCCGGGCGGTGCGGACGATGATGTGGCCACCCTCTACGCAGGAGAAGTCAAAGGCGTGCATGGGCTGGCCGTATTCCAGCATCACGTAGTTGGTGATGTCCACGATGTTGTTGATGGGGCGGACGCCGGAGTTCCGCAGCCGCTCCCGCATCCAGGCGGGGGAGGGCTGGATCTTCACGTTCTTCACCATCCGGGCGGTGTACCGGGGGCACAGCTCGCCATCCTCGATGTCGATGTCCACCAGCTCGGCGATGGAATCGCCGCAGCCCTTCACTTCGGGGGTGTGAAGCTTCAGCAGGCGGTGGAAGGTGGCGCTGGCCTCCCGGGCCAGGCCGATGACGGACAGGCAGTCGGGCCGGTTGGGTGTAATCTCAAACTCCACCACGTGGTCGTCGGCGCCGATGACCTTGGCCATGTCGTCGCCGGGTTTTACGTCCTCATTCAGGACGAAAATACCGTCGGCAATGCAGTGGGGGAATTCTTTCTGCTCCGCGTGGAGGTCATCCAAGGTGCAGATAGAATCGGTCTTGGTGTTGTATGCCACCAGGTCGTCCACGTGGATGTTGGAGCAGGCGGTGTCAGGAGAGGCGGTGGAGCCGCCGATGTCCAGGGTGGTGTGATACTGGCCGTAGGCCTGGGGCTCGCATTCCAGCACCTGGCCGCAGACCACGGGACCGAATACCTTGTCTCCGGCCTTGATGTCGGCGGGGATGGAGGGCTTGTCCTTGTCGATGGGATGATAGTCGTTCAGCAGTGCGGCGGGGGTGATGACGGCGTAAGGATAATCGTGCTCGGCGGTGAGGCCCAGTTCCTTGAGAGAGCACAGCATACCGTTGGAGAGTACGCCCCGGAGCTTGCCCTTTTCGATTTTTACGCCGCCGGGCAGCAGGGACTTGTGCTGGGCCGCGGGCACCAGGTCGCCCACATGGATGTTCCATGCGCCGGTGACGATCTGCACCGGCTCCTCCTGGCCCACGTCGATCTGGCAGACCCACATGTGGTCGCTGTCAGGGTGCTTTTCCATGAACAAAATTTTGCCCACCACTACATTTTTCAGGGATTCGTCCAGCGCCGTCACCGTCTCCACCTTGGAGCCGGAGAGGGTCATGGCCTCGTCAAACTCCCGGTCGCTGATGTCGGAAACGTCTACAAATTCATTTAACCATTTACGGGAAAGAATCATTGTCTATACCTTGCCTCTCTGTCAAAATTGAGTAAGGAACCGCTCGTCGTTCTCAAAGATCAGCCGCAGGTCGCTGATCTTGAAGTGGCCCATGGCGAAACGCTCCAGGCCCATGCCGAAGGCGAAGCCGGAATACTCGTCGGGATCGATGCCGCAGTTGCGCAGCACCTTGGGGTGCACCATGCCGGCGCCCAGCACTTCGATCCAGCCCTCGCCCTTGCAGGTGGGGCAGCCCTTGCCGCCGCACTTGTGGC
>URTS01000121.1 GCA_900550685.1 uncultured Oscillibacter sp.
TTTCTCTGGAAGTGCCGGACGGCAAGATCGTGACCCTGATCGGCGCCAACGGCGCCGGCAAGTCCACCACCCTGCGGACCATCACCGGCCTGGTGAAGGCCTCCGGCGGCTCCATCCAGTGGGACGATCAGGAGCTGCTGGGCAAGTCCATCGACAAGATCGTTACCACCGGCATCGCCATGAGCCCGGAGGGCCGCCGGGTGTTCCCGGATATGACCGTGCTGGAAAACCTGAAGATCGGCGCGTACCTGCGGCGGGACAAGGCGGAGATCGCCAAGGATATCCAGTGGGTCTACAGCCTGTTCCCCCGGCTGGAGGAGCGGAGCTGGCAGCTGGCAGGCACCCTCTCCGGCGGCGAGCAGCAGATGCTGGCCGTGGGCCGGGCGCTGATGTCCCGCCCCAAGCTGCTGCTGCTGGATGAGCCCTCTCTGGGTCTTGCCCCCCTGGTGGTGCAGGATATTTTCTCCATCATCCGGGAGATCAACAAACAGGGCGTCACCGTGCTGCTGGTGGAGCAGAACGCCAACATGGCCCTGAAGATCGCAGACCTGGCCTACGTGCTGGAAACCGGCACCATCACCATGTCCGGCACCGGCGCGGAGCTGCTGGCGGACCAGCGGGTGAAGGAAGCCTACCTGGGCAAGAGCAACTGAAAACCGCATAAATTGCAGAAAGCGCCTGAAGAAAAAATTCTTCAGGCGCTTTTTTACGGAAACAGCCACAGGGACAGGGCCGCGGCCATCAATGCGGACAGAT
This sequence comes from uncultured Oscillibacter sp., assembly GCA_900550685.1. Taxonomy (GTDB): domain Bacteria; phylum Bacillota; class Clostridia; order Oscillospirales; family Oscillospiraceae; genus Oscillibacter. Next base: position 757 of record URTS01000121.1, read on the forward strand.
GGCCCTGCATCAGCTTTCCCAGAAAGCAGGGGCGAGGGGACAGGTCCGTGCCGTCCAGCACGGCGGCGGTCTGGCACAGGACCGACAGCCCGCCCCATCCGGCGCACCCGGCGGCCAGAATAAAGCCGGTGCGGCCGCAGGTCAGCAGGGGCGTCAGGGAGAACAGTTCCGTGATGCCCACCGCCATGGCCGCCAGCTGTCCGCCCAGGCGGGCCAAAGGAGACACCAGCACATAGAAGAGGGTCACAAAGGCGCAGACGGACACCATGGCCCCGGCGGCGTCCTTCACGGAGGCCACAAAGGCCCCCGGCAGGGAGGGGGCCTGAAAGGAGACTGGGGGCGGCACGCTCCGCCGTCCCCGGCCCAGGCCCCGGAACAGCAAGCCCGTCACCAGGGCGGAGGCCATATGGATCAGCCACAGCCACAGGCCCACCCGGACGCTGCCGAACACCCCTACCCCCAGAACGCTGATGAGAAACACCGGATTGGAATTGTTGCAGAAGGTGAGGAGCCGTTCCGCCTCCTGACGGGTCAGGGCGCCGGAGGTGTACAGCTCCGCCGCCGTGCGGGCGCCGATGGGGTAGCCCCCCACCAGCCCCAGCAGCAGGGCGGATCCGGCGCAGCCCGGCAGACGGAACAGGGGCGCCATCAGGCCAGCCATATAGGGCGCCAGCCACTGCCCGAAGCCCAGGCGCATCAGCAGACCGGTGACGGCCATGAAGGGAAACAGGGCGGGGATCACCGTCCCGGCGCAGAGAGCCAGGGCCTTGGCGGCCTCCAGCCGCAGCTGCCCGGCGTCTGCCAGAAACCACACCAGCACCCCGCAGAGGATCAGGCACACATTGCCCCGCACCCGCTTGCTCATACACATCACCCGGAAAAGCCTATGCAGCCTTTTGGCCCTTCATGCCCGGGACAGGCAAGAGCGGCGGCCCCGCCGCATAGAGTTCGGTGAGGTGAGCGCATGGAAAGGAAACGGGAACAGGGGGGCATTTTAGAGGGCGTGGCGGAGCTGTTCGACCTGCCGGCGGATGTGGTGGCGGGACTGCCCCGGCTGGAACTGGTGGGGAACCGGCAGCTGTATCTGGAGCACCACACCGGCCTGCTGGCCTACAGCGATACCCGGATCGACGCCAACACCCCCTTTGGCGTGCTGCGGGTCCGGGGCCAGCGGCTGACTCTGCTGGCCATGACCGGGGAGGAACTGCGCATCGGCGGAAAAATTGACGGCGTGGAGTGGGTGTCATGCTGAAAGGACTGATCAACCGCACCCGGGGCCAGGTGCGGCTCCGGGTGACGTGCCCCTACCCGGAGCGGGTGCTGAATCTGTGCTCCGCCCGGAACCTGGCCTTCTGGGACCTGGAATGGGAAGGGGAAAACCAATTCACCTGCCGGGTGTCCCGGCAGGATTTCCGCGTTCTCCGGCAGAATGGGGAAAAGCTGGACTGCGAGTTTCATGTCCTGGGCCGGGAGGGAGCCCCTTATGCCCTGGGCCGCCTGCGCCGCCGCCAGGCCTTGGCTGCGGGACTTTTGCTGTGGGGGGTGTGGCTGGTGCTCAGCTCTGTCCTCATCTGGGACATCCGCATCACCGGAAATGAAACGGTGCCGAAGGAGGAGATCCTCCGTTCCCTGGAGAAAAACGGCGTCCGGCGGGGGACCTGGGGGCTGTCTGTCAACGGCGAGGACATCCGCAACCACATGCTGCTGGACATCCCGGAGCTGAGCTGGGCGGCGGTGAACGTCTCCGGCTGCCGGGCGGACGTGCAGGTCCGGGAGCGGCGGCCTGCCCCGGCGCTGCTGGACCGGAAGGCCCCCTGCAACATCGTGGCCCGGCGGAGCGGGCTGGTGCTGGATATGCAGGCCTGGGGCGGCGTGCCCCAGGTGTTGGAGGGCATGTCTGTGGCAGAGGGGCAGCTGCTGATCTCCGGCGTGGAAGACACCGGCACCTTCGGCACCCGGTTCACAGCCGGGCTGGGCCGGGTGGAGGGCCGCACCTGGTACACCCTCACCGCCAATGTGTCCCTCACCGGGCAGAGAAAGCGGTACACCGGGGCGGAAAAGCGCCTCCATTCCTTGATTTTCGGCAGCCGCCGTATAAAATTCTTTGCAAACAGTAGCATTGACGGCGCACAGTGTGATAAAATAACCACCAGGACCCCGGTAAGCATGCTGGGGGCGGCCCTGCCCATCACCTGGGAGACGGAGACGGTCCGGTTCTACGAAACGGAACCGGCGGCCCTGTCCCAGCAGGAGCGGCAGGCGGCGGTGGGCGCTGCCCTGGAAGCCTATCTCCACAGTGTCGTGGCCCCCTATGGGGAGGTGACAGCCAGCCAGGTGACGTCACGCCTCCGGGGGGAGATCCTGACCGTGACGCTGACGGCGGAATGCCGGGAGGCGATCGGGGAGACGGTCCCCGTTTATACAGCCAATGAACCGGACGGAACGTCCGGATAACTTTAGGAGTGATCTCATGGAACAGAGGATCAGCATTGAACGGATGGAGCAGGCCGTGAACATTTTCGGCTCCTTTGATGAAAACATCCGTCTGCTGGAAAAGGAATTCAGTGTGGCGGTGACCAACCGGGACGGCGAACTGCGGATCAACGGCGAGCCGGAGGACGTGATGCACGCCGCCAAGGCAGTGCAGGCCATGCTGACGCTGTCCTCCCGGGGGGAGGCCCTGGGGGAGCAGAACGTCCGCTATATCATCGACATGGTCCGCACCGGGAAAGAGGAGCAGATCAGCGAGCTGGCAGGAGATGTGCTGTGCATCTCCGCCAAGGGCCGTCCGGTGAAGCCCAAGACCCTGGGCCAGAAGGAGTATATCCAGTCGGTGCTGAAAAACACCGTCACCATCGGCGTGGGCCCTGCCGGCACCGGCAAGACCTATCTGGCCGTGGCGGCGGCGGTCCAGGCCTTCCGGGAAAAGCAGGTGAACCGCATCATCCTCACCCGCCCCGCCGTGGAGGCCGGGGAGCGGCTGGGCTTCCTGCCCGGCGATTTGCAGAGCAAGGTGGACCCGTACCTCCGGCCCCTGTACGACGCCCTGTTCGACATGCTGGGAGCGGAGACCTACCAGAAGTATCTGGAGCGGGGCAACATCGAGGTGGCCCCCCTGGCCTACATGCGGGGCCGGACCCTGGACGACAGCTTCATCATCCTGGACGAGGCCCAGAACACCAGCCGGGAGCAGATGAAAATGTTCCTGACCCGTCTGGGCTTCGGCTCCAAGATCGTCATTACCGGCGACGTCACCCAGATCGACCTGCCGGACGGCAAGCCCTCCGGCCTGCGGGAGGCCATGCGGGTGCTGAAAAACGTGGAGGGCATCGGCATCTGCGAGCTGACCAACGCCGACGTGGTGCGCCACGTCATGGTCCAGCGGATCGTCCGGGCCTATGAGAACTACGAAAACGCCAAAAACGGCGGGAAGGGAAAGAAATAATGGCGAAACGGCATTATATTCCCATCACCGCCGACGTGCCGGGGGTGAATGACAGCCAGCGGGCCTTCATCCGCAAGGTCATCCGCACCGCCCTGGCGGCAGAGGGGGTGGACTTCCCCTGTGAGGTGGACGTGCTGCTGACAAACGACGAGGCCATCCACCAGATCAACAAGGATATGCGGGATGTGGACCGGGCCACGGACGTGCTGAGCTTTCCGGAGTTCGACCTGACCCCCGGCGAGCTGCCCGGGGAGGAGGACGCCGACCCCGGCACCGGGCTGGTGCCCCTGGGGGACATGGTGATCTCCATGGAGCACGTAGCGGCCCAGGCCAAGGAGTACGGCCATTCCAACCGCCGGGAGCTGGCCTATCTGGTGGTGCACTCCGTGCTGCACCTGCTGGGGTATGACCATCTGGACGAGGGCCCCCAGAAAAAGCAGATGCGGGGGAGAGAGGAAGCCATTCTGGCGGAACTGGGGATCACAAGAGAGGACTAAAACATTACTCCGCCAGCCCCCGGCCGGTGCGCAGTCCCAGCAGAAAGGCCTGCACGGCAGTGAATTCCAGTATTTTGGCGGTGCTTTCCGCCAGATAAGCGGGCAGATCGTTATGCAGCAGGTCAAAATGGAAGCTGTAGTCCCCTTGGGGCGCGGCATCCAGCTCCGGACGGATGTAGTGGGCATAGAGCCAGAGCATGAAATCGGACATAAATATCTCTCCTTAAACACAATATTTATATTGTCCTACAAGAATATCACAATACATATATTGTGTCAAGAGAAGATGGGAGAATTATGCAATTTAAAGAACGAGTAAAGTCACTTCGAAAAGAACAGGGAGAAACGCAGGCACAGATTGCGGCGGCTATCGGTATTACGGAACAGCATTACCAGCGTTTCGAACGAGGGGCCAGCTTGCCGAGTATTGAAACGGCCTGGAAACTGGCGGACCATTTCGGGGTGACCATTGATTACCTGGTGGGCCGCAGTGAGCAGCGCGCCTGACAGGCGCAGAGGGGATTCCCTGCTCCCGCAGGGGAGCATTCCCATGCCAGGGCAAGGGGAAGGAATCTTTGGCGCAAAGATCCCTCCCCCTTAGACCCCCACCAGAAACATGGGGGACGCCGCCGTCCCCCATACCCCCTCTGGGCACAAAGGGGCGAAACTGCGGTTTGAACACCGTCGCACCAACCGGTTCCCAGC
>URTS01000122.1 GCA_900550685.1 uncultured Oscillibacter sp.
TCAATATTAAAGGAATCGTTGATTCTGGAATCTGGCCTGTAACAATGGCAACAACAATGTTGAAACCAGGTGGATACCAGAGAGTAAAACAGATGGCAGAGGGGCTTTATCAGCTGGAGCAACTCGAAGACCCCATTGGAGAAGTACTCTCCATGAAAAAGCGCCCCAACGGCCTTCTCATCGGCCAGAAACGGGTGCCTTTAGGCGTGGTCGGCATCATCTACGAGGCCCGGCCCAACGTCACGGTGGATGCCGCCGCTCTCTGCCTCAAGTCGGGCAACGCCGTCATCCTCCGGGGCGGCAAGGAGGCCTTCCGCTCCAACCAGGCCTTCGTCTCCGTCATGCGGTCCGCTCTGGAGACCGCCGGGCTGCCCGGGGACTGTGTGGCCCTTGTGGAGGACACCATCCGGAAGAGCGCAAATGAGCTGATGGGGCTCACCGGCTACCTGGACGTTCTCATCCCCCGCGGCGGCGCAGGCCTCATCCGGGCTGTGGTCCAGAACGCCAAAGTGCCTGTCATCGAGACCGGCGTGGGGGTCTGCCATGTCTATGTGGATGCAGAGGCCGACCTGGACATGGGGGCCGATATCATCTACAACGCCAAGACCTCCCGCCCCTCCGTGTGCAACGCCGAGGAGGTGTGCCTGGTCCACAGCGCCGTGGCGGCGAAATTCCTGCCCATGCTCCGGCAGGCGCTGGTGGAGGACCGCAGAGCGGCGGGGCAGGTCCCGGTGGAACTGCGGCTGGACGCCCGGGCGGCGGAAATGATTCCCGGCACCCCGGCAGGTCCGGCGGATTTCGACACGGAATTTCTGGATTACATCCTGGCGGTGAAGGTGGTGGACAGCGTGGACGAAGCCATTGCCCACATCCTGGCCCACTCCACCCACCACAGCGAAGCCATCGTCACGGAAAACGCCGCCAACGCGGAAAAGTTCGTCAACGAGACGGACAGCGCGGCGGTGTACGTCAACGTGTCCACCCGGTTCACCGACGGCGGCGAGTTCGGCCTGGGCTGCGAGATGGGCATTTCCACCCAGAAGCTTCACGCCCGGGGCCCTATGGGGCTGGATGAACTGAGCACCTACAAATACATCGTCCGGGGCAACGGACAGACCCGGTAAGGAGGGAATCCTATGGCAAAGTATGAGTCCGGTTTCATCGGCGCAGGCAGCATGGGCGGCGCTCTGGCCCAGGCGGCGGTGAAGGCCGTGGGCGGAGAGCGGGTGGCCGTGTCCTGCTCCACGCCGGAACATTCCGCAGAAGCGGCGGCGCGGCTGGGCTGCAATCCGGAGACGGCGGAGACCATTCTCTGGGAGAGCCGCTTCGTGTTCCTGGGGGTAAAGCCCCAGATGATGGCAGGGTTGGCAAAAAAGCTGGCAGGGGACATTGCAGGCTCCGATGCCATTTTCGTCTCCATGCTGGCGGGCACCAGCCTGGACCGTTTGGCGGAGCTGCTGGGAGCGGAGAAGAAGATTATCCGCATCATGCCCAACACCCCCTGCGCTGTGGGGAAGGGGCTGACGCTGGTATCGGCCAACAGCCGTGTGACGGCGGCGGAGCTGGCGGACTTCAAGGCCCTGATGGCGGAATCCGGCTTGCTGGACGACCTGCCGGAGCATCTGATCGACGCGGCCAGCGCCGTGTCCGGCTGCGGTCCCGCCTATGCGTATATGTTTGTGGAGGCTCTGGCAGACGGCGCGGTGAAGTGCGGTGTGCCCCGGGCCAAGGCCATCCGGTACGCCGCCCAGATGCTGCTGGGCAGTGCGGAGCTGGTGCTGGAAAGCGGAGAGCATCCCGGCGCGCTGAAGGACGCGGTGTGCTCCCCCGGCGGCAGCACCATCGCCGGGGTGGCGGCCCTGGAGGACCGGGGCTTCCGGGGGGCGGCCATGGCCGCCGTGGAAGCGGCGTACAAGCGCACAAAAGAGTTAGGGTAAGGAACATGACACGGACAAAATGTCCGTGTCATTTTTTTGATGCTCCCTCTTGACAAATCGGTTTACAAGCTGTAGACTGCAGATGAAAGGTCTACACGGTGTAAACCAAGGAGGCGAAGCCATGAGCGATTTGAAAATGGGCCCGGTGGAGACCCGGTTTGCCGAGATCATCTGGGAAAAAGAGCCTGTTGGCTCCACGGAACTGGTGAAGCTGGCGGAGGAATCCCTGGGCTGGAAGAAGTCTACCACCTACACGGTGCTCAAGCGGCTGTGTGACCGGGGCATCTTCCAGAACGAGGGGGGCACCGTCACCAGCCTGCTGTCCCGGGCGGATTACGACACCGCCCAGAGCCAGCAGTTTGTGGAGGAGAGCTTTTCCGGCTCCCTCCCGGCGTTCATCACGGCGTTTACCCGGCGGAAAAAGCTATCGGAGGATGAGATCACGGAGCTGCAAAGGCTGATCGACCAGAACAGGGGGTAAGGGTATGATCGAGTTTGTGATGCACAGGCTGTTTCCCACCATCTGCAACATGAGCCTCACCGCCAGCGTGGTGATCGTGGCGGTGCTGTTGGTCCGCCTGCTGCTGCGGCGGGCACCCAAGGTATTTTCCTACGCCCTGTGGGCGGTGGTGCTGTTCCGGCTGCTGTGCCCGGTGTCCGTCACCTCCGCCGTGTCCCTGATGGGGGCGGTGGGGGCGCCGGTCCAGGAGCGGACCCAGCGCACCAGTGCGGTGGAGTATGTCCCGGCGGACATCGTCCGCAGCAGCGGGACCCCCACGGTGACGACGCTGCCCCAGGAAACGCTTCCCGCCATCAATAGCCCGGCGGAAAGCACCGTCCCGGCGGCGGTTACAGCGCCGGAGCCTGCCGCCGCCCTGCCCCTCAGCGGGCCTATGGTGGTGCTGACCGGGGCCTGGCTGGCGGGCATGGCCCTGCTGCTTGCCTACAGCGCCGTGTCCATGCTGCGGCTCCGCCGCCGTCTGGTGGGAGCCGTGCTGCTGGCGGACAATATCTACCTGGCGGACCACATTCCATCTCCCTTTGTGATGGGCCTGCTGCGGCCGAAAATTTACCTGCCCTCCACCCTGAAAGAGACGGAGCGGGGCTACATCCTACGCCACGAGCAGTACCACATCCGCCGCCGGGATTATCTGGTGAAGTTCCTGGCCTTCCTGGCCCTGTGCGTCCACTGGTTCAACCCCCTGGTGTGGGTGGCCTTTGTTCTGGCGGGGAAGGACATGGAAATGAGCTGCGACGAGGCGGTGGTCAAGGAGCTGGGCGAGGACATCCGGGCGGACTACTCCGCCTCTCTCCTGAGTCTGGCCACCGGACACCGCATCGTGGCGGGGATGCCCCTGGCCTTCGGCGAGGGGGACACCGGCGGCCGCATCCGGAACCTGCTGAAATGGAAGCGTCCCCGGCCATGGGTCATCGCCGTGTGCGCCGTGGTCTGCGTGGGACTGATCGCCCTCTGCGCCGCCAATCCCAAGGGAGATTCGGACGAGGATCCCGCGGCCCAGGGAAAGAAAGGCCAGTGGAGCAGCGTGGAGGCCTATGTGGAGTCCGTGATGAACGCCGAGACCGAAGTGGAGTACTATGTGGTGGGCGCTAACGGAAGCGTTCGACCGGACGAACCCCAGACCGCCGCCGTCACCGATCGGAAGAGGCTCTCTCTGGGGCGGAACGGCCAGGTGGACGGATTAGATCCCGATGGAACCCTGGAGGAATGGGAGTTCAGCTACCTGGTGAAGTTCGACGCGGATCCGGAGTCAGTGGCCCTGGTAGGCGGCCAGTATTATGACGACGAGGGCTATTTCTGGCTGGGGCCGGACAATACTCACGCGCTGTTTGCCCTGCACTATGAGGACGACAGCTATGACATTCTCTATGATGCGGCGATTATGGACGGCTACGACTTCTACGGCTATCACAACACCGTGGAAGAAGTTATTTACGACTGGTATGTGACGGATCAGGGGCTGGACCTGCCGCTGTATGTGGAGGACTGGATCGACCAGATCAACTACAACAACCCCAATGACAAGCCTGGCAACTATCCCGTTCACCGCTATGATGTGGACGGCGGCTACCTCTACATCCCCATCAGTGCCTGGGCTATGACGGACATCGCATCCGAACGTGCCAGCATCGACTGGTGGGAGTGGGGCTCCTTGTATAACACCGGCTCCAGCATCCATGTGAGCCACTATACCCAGTCGTTGGAGGACGTGTATACCACTTCCCGGAAACAGGGCTTCGAGCCGCTGGACGATTCCAAACAAATCTGGAAGCGGCGGCAGGACGGCATAAACGAGCGGTACTACTTCTACCCCGCCGCCGACGGGAACGGCTGCTGGCGGGTATGGACCCTGTGGACGGATCTGGGGATCAGCGAATATCCCAACATCTTCATTGAGCCCCAGGTGCTGTACCTGATGGCGGAAAGTTTCACGCCGGCGGCGGACTTTACCCCGGCGGCGGGGACAGCCACCCGGACGGCCGCCCAGACCACCTCGGGGGACGAGGTGGATGGCCGCATCGCGGACATTACGGTGGGCTACACCGTGGAAGAGGAAGACGGCGTTCAGCGGATTTACTCCGTTGACAACGCCTGGGCCCGGAACTTCAACGGCTGGGACAAAGTGGAACTGTCTGCCACAGTGCTGAAGGAGCAGATCATCTACCTCGGTGGGGACAGGGCCCTGGTGCCGGTAGTCTACAGCGCCGACCGGGGCAGCGGCTGGAAGACCTTTCAGGCCGTGGTGGAGATCTCGCTGACGGGACAGTATAGCCCCCGGCACGCCCTGACCCAGGAGGAACTGGACAGCTATAATGCCATTACGGACCCGGCGGTCCGGGATAAAAGCGGCGACATTGTGGACTTGAATATCCAGCCTGCCAGTTACTTCCTTACCTCCTATTACGACAATATTAGAGATTTGAATTTTGAGGAATTCATCCGCTATTTCCCAAGCAGCGGTAAGACTACTGAGGCAGAATTTGAGGCATTGAAGAAGCTGGATGACTGGCCGTTCAAGTGGGTTGAGAATATGGCTGATATGCCGGTGCCCATCCAGCAGCACACGGTTTCCAGCATCAACGAGGTGCTGACCCGGTGGGGCGGCATTACCACGAACGATCTGGACACCGCCGGCGTCTGCTATCTGGAGAAATACGACGCTTACTATACGTATACTTCAGATTTCAATACGGCTTTATTTGCGGCGGAAAGCGGCCAGCAGATTGGTGACTACGTTTACCTCTATGAACCTGTCGGAAACGGGGGCATTGCAGTCCTGACCCTGCACCTGACGGCGGGAACGGATGAATGGCAGGTAGTGTCCCACCAGCGTTTTGACAACTGAAAAAAGCCAAAATATAACCCCCGGCATCCATGCGGATGCCGCGGCTGGGTGTATTTATTATGAGGTGCAAAAGAAATTATCAGCTGCTT
>URTS01000123.1 GCA_900550685.1 uncultured Oscillibacter sp.
TCCGGAACACAGGAACCAGTTCCTATTATCTTTGTTATCATTCTTGTCACCATTTCACTTTGTGTTTCAAATAGTTTGAATATCAAAGTAATAATATAGAATGAAATGGTATTTGTCAAGAACTTTTTCTCGACAAATACCATTTCGGTTCTATCACAACAGCTGCTGATACACATCCCTTTTACTGATTCCCCGGTCCTTCGCCACCCGTCTCATGGCTTCTTTGTGGTCGATTCCCTGGCTCTCGTACATCTCCATGTGTTCTTCCAGAGTCATCTCTTCCCAGGATTTTGCCAGTTCTTCTTTCTTCTGGGCAATGCTCTTACCCTCGATCACCAGCACGCACTCGCCCTTTGGTTCTTCCACCTCATAGCGGGCCAGTGCTTCCTCGAACGTAGTCTGATACGCTTCCTCATACTTTTTCGTCAACTCCCGGCAGATGGTCAGGCGGCGGTTGCCCAGTGTCTCTTTTAATTCTTCCAGAGTCCGCACCAGACGATGTGGCGCTTCATAAATGATGATGGTGCGGCTTTCATTTTTCAGTTCATCCAGAATCCACTGTTTTTCCTTCTTCTCTGACGGCAGAAATGCCTCAAAACAGAATCTTCTGGTAGCAAGGCCGGACATCGTTAAGGCCGTAATACACGCCGCCGGGCCTGGAAGAGAAGTAACTTCGATTCCAGCCTCATAACACTGGCGTACCAGCTCCTCGCCCGGATCTGAGATGCCTGGAGTTCCTGCATCGGTGACTACCGCAATGTTCACACCTTCTTTTAACTGTTCCACCAGGTATCTGGCTTTCTCTACCTTGTTAAACTCATGATAGCTGGTCATAGGTGTCTTGATGCCAAAATGATTTAGCAGCTTAATGCTGTGTCTGGTATCTTCTGCCGCGATCAGATCCACTTCTTTTAATGTGTTCAGCACCCGGAAAGTGATATCCTCCAGATTACCGATAGGGGTCGCGCACAAATATAATTTTCCTGCCATATTGTTCCCTTCTCTTCCTAGTATCCATAAATATCATAGATCTCATCTGTATACACGCCCTGTTCTTTGTATACAACAATCGGTGCCTCCACCTTGATCATGGACTTCCCTCCACGGACTGCTTCGATCAGCACCATGTTGGCATCCTTATCCACAAACGGGTGCACCAGCTTCATCCGTTTCGGCTCCAGCTTATATTTCGTCAGCGTATTGATGATCTCGATCAGCCGGTGGGGCCGGTGGACCATATAGAACCGTCCACCAGGCTTCAAAAGTCCTGCTGCTTCCCGCACCACATCGTCCAGTGTACATAACACCTCATGCCGTGCAATAGCTTTAGGCAGGTCCGGATTTTTGAGTCCATGGGCATCATTCATATAAGGCGGATTGGAGGTCACCACATCAAACTGTGCTCTACCAAACCGAACACTGGCCTCCTTGATATCGCCAAGGGCAATATCCACCTTATCCTCTAATCCATTGAGCCGCACGCTGCGCCTGGCCATCTCTGCCACTTCTTCCTGGATCTCAAGACCTGTATAATGTTCGCCCTCATACCGGGCTTCCAGCAAAATAGGAATGATTCCTGTTCCGGTTCCCAGATCAATAGCCCGTTCCCCCGGATTTACCCTGGCAAACCCGGCTAACAGCACAGCGTCCATGCCGAAACAGAACCCATTCCGCTTCTGGATAATGTGATACCCATTTCTCTGCAGATCATCCACCCGCTCATCTTCCAGGATCTCCACCGGAAACTGCTCCAGATGGCCGATCGCCCAGTCACACTTCGGATCTAAGAATACATTGAAATTCGGACGCTTTTCTGAGAGAAGCTCACCTGCCTCAAATCCATAAAACCGCATCAGCCAGTCCGCCTGATAAAGCCGGTGTTCCCGAAGAAGCGGCGGGCCTCCGGGCAATGCCGGAAGAAGACTGTCATCATTTACCCGGACGAAAGCAGAGTAAAAGACCCGTTTCAGTTCAAAACGCTGATAGAGCGACTCCGCCACAGAGACGATCTCATAATCGCTCTCTCCCGACGCCCCTATAATCATCTGGGTGCTCTGTCCCGCCGGGGCGAACTTCGGCTTGTGGCGGTATTTGACCAGCTCTTCCTTGTTTTGCAGGGTGCGGCATTGGATCTGCCGCATGGGGGCCAGAATGGCAGACTTTGTTTTTTCCGGGGCCAGAGTGCGAAGCCCCGCCTCTGAGGGCAGCTCAATATTGCAGCTGAGCCGGTCCACCAGCAGCCCCAGCTGCTCCACCAGTTCCGGGGCGGCGCCGGGGATGGCCTTGGCGTGAATATAGCCGTTGAAGCGGTAGGTTTCCCGCAGAATCCGGATGGCCCGGATCATCTGTTCCATGGTGTAGTCCGGGTTCCGGAGAACGCCGGATGAGAGGAACAGCCCCTCGATATAATTCCGCCGGTAGAAATTGATGGTGAGGTCCGCCAGCTCCTCCGGCGTAAAGGCGGCACGGCGGGTGTCGTTGCTGCGGCGGTTGACGCAGTATGCGCAGTCGTAGACGCAGCAGTTGCTCATCAGGACCTTCAGCAGGGTCACGCACCGCCCGTCGGCAGAGAAGGTATGGCAGCATCCGGCGACGGATGAAGAGGTGTTGCCGATATGCCCTTGCCGGAAGCCCCGGCGGCTGCCGCTGGAGGTACAGGCGGCGTCATACTTGGCGGCGTCCGTCAGGATCTCCAGCTTGCTGAGCACGTCCATAACTTACCGGGCGGCGCTCCGGCGGGGATGCTGGGCGGGGCGCTCGATATAATCCACCACGCGGAATACCTGGGCTGCCAGGGTGGCGACCCCCATCAATGTGAAAAAGAAGCTCCAACCAGTCATCGTATATCCTCCAATCGAACGTTTGTTCTTAACTGCCTATAGAATACATCGAACAGACGTTCGCGTCAAGCAAAATTTGTCGAATCATAGGAAAAAAGCTGTCCTCCTAATATAGGAGGACAGCTTTTTTGAGGAGTTATTCTGTAAAATGAAACTGCTTTACTGACACTGCGCCAGAACATTCAGAAGGTCATCCACGGCGCTTTCCGGCGTGGCCCAGCTGGTGACGAAGCGGTACATGGTATGTTCCTCGTCAATGGGCCGCTCCACCTGAAATTCGAAGCCCATGGCGGCCAGCTTTTCTGCGGTCCGGACCTTCATCACCGGGAACTGCTGGTTGGAGGGGGAGGGCACCGGGAACTGATAGCCCAGGGCCAGGAAGCCGTCCCGCAGGCGGAAGGCCATCTCGTTGGCGTGGCGGGCAATGTCGAAATAGAGGTTATCTTTCAGAATGGTCAGGAACTGCACGCCCAGCAGGCGGCCCTTGGCCAGCATGCCGCCCCGCTGCTTCATGTGCCAGCGGAAATGCGCACAGGGGACTGTCATGATGACGGCCTCGCCGAACAACGTGCCGTTTTTGGTGCCGCCGATGGTGAACACGTCTGTCAGCGCCGCAAGCTCCGGCAGGGTCAGGTCGCTTTCCGGGGAAGTGAGGGCGGAGCCCAGCCGGGCGCCGTCCAGAAACAGCAGCAGGCCGTGTTCGTCGCAGCAGTGCCGCAGGGCGATCAGCTCCGCCTTGGTGTACACGGTGCCGATCTCCGTGGTGTCGGAGATATAGACCAGCCTGGGGGAGACCATATGCTCCCCGCCATCGGCGTGGATGGCCAGAACGGATTCCACCATGGCGGGGGTCACTTTGCCGTCCGGGGAATGGGCAGTGCAGACCTTGTGGCCGGTGGCCTCGATGGCGCCGGTCTCATGGCAGTTGACGTGGCCGGTGTGGGCGGCGATCACGGCCTCGTAAGGCTGAAGCAGGGAAGCGATGACCGTCAGGTTGGTCTGGGTGCCGCCTGTCAGAAAGTGGACGCCCGCTTCCGGCGCATCGCAGAGGGACCGGATCAGGTCACGGGCCTCCTCGCAGATGGGGTCCAGGCCGTAGCCGCAGGTCTGGACCAGGTTGGTATCCGTCAGCGCCTGAAGGACCTTGGGATGGGCGCCTTCGCTGTAATCATTGCGGAAGCTGTACATGGAAAAAACCTCTTTTCTGTAATCGGATTGTTACCCTTTTGATGTTGCGATTATACCGTAAATCGTGTATATTAGCAAGCGGAATGAAAAAACTGTAGAAAAATGACGGATGCCCGTTTTGGGGGTGTCCCCAAGGAGGAAAAAACCATGAAAAAGCTTTGTATGATAGCGGCAGCGGTCCTGCTGCTGTGCGGTGTGCTGTCGGCCTGCGGCAGCAAGACGGAGACGGCCAATGACGTGGACCTGACGGCCTTTTACAACGGCCTTGCGGAGCAGTACGGCTGGGGCGACGATATGATGGACCTGGACAGCGACATGCTGGAGATGTACTATCCCGGCCTGGGGGAGATCTCCACCAAGCAGCTGCTGGCGAAATCCCCGGTGATGTCCTACGCTGTGAATGAGTATGTGTTCATGCAGTGTGAAACCGAGGACGATGCCGCCAAGGCGGCGGAGATCCTCCAGACCCGCATCGACACCCAGGCCGGCGGCGACGCCTTCTATCCGGAGACCATCGACCAGTGGAAGGCCGCCAAGGTCATCACCAGCGGCTCCTATGTGGCCCTGATCGCCTCCGGTGAGCACCAGGCGGAGATCGAGGACGCCTGGAACGCCCAGTTCAACGGATAAAAGCCAACACGGAGGACCAGCCGCTCCGGCGGCTGGTTTTCTATGTGCGGAAATCCATGTATTTCAAGTACTGTTAAGGAGTATCCCTTTATAGAGAAAGAGGAGGTGAACAGCCCATGCGCTTCAGCAGTCTGCCCTTTTTATTCGGGTTTCTGCCTATTACATTAGCCATTTACTTCGCCGTTCCCCTGCAATGGCGGAATCTGGCCCTGCTGCTGACCAGCCTGGTGTTCTATGGCTGGGGGGAACCGGTGTATATCATCATTATGGTGCTGTCCATCCTCATTGACTATACCCACGGGATGCTGGTGGAGAAGTACCGCTGCCGGGACAAGCTGGCTCGGTGGTTCGTGGCGGAGAGCATGATCCTGAATCTGGGGCTGCTGGGTTTCTTCAAATACTGGGATTTCTTTGCCGCCAACCTGTCCCTGATCCCCGGTATCTCCATTCCGGCCCTGGGACTGCCCCTGCCCATCGGCATCTCCTTTTTCACTTTCCAGTCATTGAGCTACACCATCGACGTTTACCGGAGGGACATAAAGCCATTGACGAATCTTTTGGACTATGCTTTCTACGTATCTTTCTTCCCCCAGTTGGTGGCAGGACCTATCGTGCGTGCCCGCGATTTTATCCCGCAAATCCGGAAACCTCTCTTTGTTTCGCAGGAGATGTT
>URTS01000124.1 GCA_900550685.1 uncultured Oscillibacter sp.
GCAGTTGGACGCACTGTGTCCAGGCGGCGCCCAGATCCCGGACCCAGATCCGGTCCATGCGCTCTGCCATGCCGGACAGGGTCTGGCCGCTCTCTTCGCTGGTGGCAGCCTCCAGCGTGTCCCGGTCTGTGACTACGGAGAGGACCACTTCCGGGTACTGCTCCTCCAGCCGCTGTACCAGGTCCGTGTAAAAGCCGCGGACGGTGGCGGGGAAGAGGGCGCTGTCGTAGGCATCGTTCCTCACGATATAATCCAGGTTTCCGTCCACAGGGTACCCTGCGTTGTCCAGCAGGATCTCGTCAAAGCCCAGATCGGCGCACTCCACCGCCAGGGACGCAACATAGGTCCTGGTGGCCTCCTTGGCGGGGTCCAGCCAGTTTTCGTTGTTCCCGTCGTAAAAGACATAGCCGCCGGTGTTTTTCAGGCCCATGGCCTCCAGATTCTGCCTGGCGGCGCTGCCGTCCCGCAGACAGGAAAGGCGGGCAATGCTGTATTTTTCGCCGTCCAGCAGCTGTGGCAGAGCGGCGCGGACCGCTTCCGCCCGGCCGGATACCGTCCGGCCCGGCACAGTCGTCTCAAAGGGATAGTTCAGCGTGCCGTCCGACGCCTTAACGGTGACGGCAAAGGCGTTGTACTCTCCGGCGGAAAGCTGCGTCTCCCATTCCGCGGGATCGTCCCCCAGCTGCACCGCCTGGATCATACTTACCCGGCCGGCCTCGTCCGCCGGGTCCGGCTCCTGGATCTCCACATCCGGGGTCTCCGGCGGCTGAATAGGCTCCTCCGCCTGTTTGGCCCAGGGCAGCTGGAAATGAAGGTTGCCGTCGGCGTCATAGGTCATGTGCTCCCGGGCGATGATAAAGGCCACGGAGGCTAAAATAATGAGGATCAGCAAAATGGCCAGGAAAATCTTCCCCTTGCGGCCCCGGCCGCGGTAGCTGCTGTAGCCTCTGGTGCCTGATGCCATATCTGCCTCACCTCACTTCTGCGTATCTGTGTCTTACTCCTGCTCCAGGGCCATCATCTTGTTGACCCGGCGCTCGTGGCGGCCGCCTTCAAACGCAGTGGACAGGAACACCTCCACCATGCGCTCGGCCATGTTCTTGCCGGTGAAGCCCGCGCCGATGGCCATCATGTTGGCGTTGTTGTGGCGGCGTGTCATCTCCGCCTCCAGGCAGTCGGCGCAGTGGGCGCAGCGGATGCCCTTGATCTTGTTGGCGGCAATGGAGATGCCGATACCGGTGGTGCAGATCACAATGCCATAATCGCACTTGCCCTCTGCCACGGCCCGGGCAGCGGCGGCGCCGAAATCGGGATAGTCGCAGCTTTCCGTGGAGTAGCAGCCGAAATCCTCATACTCATGGCCCAGCTTTTCCAGCGTTTTCATAACAAACTGCTTCAGTTCATAGCCGCCGTGGTCACAGCCCAGTGCGATTTTCATGGTCGTATCCTCCAAATAATCGTGTTTTGGGGTCTTTGCGATTTTTTGTGAAATCAGTATATACCGTTCCCGGAAAAAAATCAATTCCGGAATTACAGGTTATGCCAGATGGGCTTCTGCTTTTCAAAGGTGCAGAACCGGGTGAAGCCGCAGGCCCGCAGCAGCTCCTGCCGCTCCCGGATGGAGCAGCCCACATGCTGCGTGCTGTGGGCGTCCGTGCCCAGGGTGATGAGCTCGCCCCCCAGTTCCCGGTAGATCTTCAGCCATTTTTCGTCCGGCAGAGGCATATCTCCCCGGTTGCAGTTCAGCTCAATGCCCCGGCCGTTTTCGATGAGGGTCTTCAAAACCGCCCGGATCTGATCCTCATAAGGGTCAAAGGTGACGCTAAGGCCCCGCATCCCGTTGAGATACCGCAGGGGCAGGGTCAGGTGGCCCATGACGGTAAAGCCCCCCAGCTTTGCCAGAGCCAGGGCTTCCTCCAGATAATCCCCCAGGGCTTCCTGGGCCTCGGCAGCAGTGGCGGGCATATAGTCATACAGGTCCGCACCG
Source organism: uncultured Oscillibacter sp. (assembly GCA_900550685.1). Classification (GTDB taxonomy): domain Bacteria; phylum Bacillota; class Clostridia; order Oscillospirales; family Oscillospiraceae; genus Oscillibacter. The sequence continues at coordinate 1,988 of URTS01000124.1, forward strand.
CCGTACTTCCGGGACAGCAGGTGGATGGAGCCGATGATAAAATCGAATTCCGGCGCGCCTTCCAGCAGCTTTGCCACATGCTCCGGCGCCCACTGGGCGTCCCCCAGTTCCATGCCCAGCCGCAGCTGGATCTGTTGGCCCACAGCCGCCTGGGCGGCTGCAAAGTCCTCTGTCAGGGCCGGCCAGTTGTAGGGCTTTCTCAGCTCCGTGCTCTGCCATTCCATAGGCTCTACATGGTCGGTGAAGCAGATCTCGTCCAGTCCGGCCCGGATGGCCGCCCGGGCCATGTCCGTCATGGGATCATGGGCATCGGGAGAAAATTTGGTATGGGTGTGATAATCCGCCAGATACATGGTCTGCCTCACTTTTTGAACTTTTTGAAGAACTTCTTCCGTTCCTCGTAGTTGTTGTCGCCGACGCTTTCCGCGAACTTTTTCAGGGCTTCCTTCTGCTCCCGGTTCAGGTTCCGGGGGGTCTCGATGTAAACGGTAACGTACTGGTCGCCCCGGCCCCGGCCGTTGAGTTCCGGGATGCCCTTGCCCTTCAGGCGGAAGGTGGTGCCGGACTGGGTCCCCTCCGGCAGCTCATATTTTACCTTGCCGTCAATGGTGGGAATCTCCAGCTCCGCGCCCAGAACCGCCTGGGTAAAGGTGATGGGGGCCTCACAGAGAACGGAGGTGCCCTCCCGGCGGAACAGTTCGTGGGGGCGCACGGTAATGGTGATCAGCAGATCGCCTGCCGGACCGCCGTTCTTTCCGGCGTGGCCCTGGCCCCGGATGGAAATGGTCTGGCCGTTGTCGATGCCTGCGGGGATCTTGGCCTGAATGGTCCGGCGCTTGCGCTCCAGCCCGCTGCCCCGGCAGGATGTGCAGGGGGTCTTGATGATGCGGCCCTTGCCGCCGCAGCGGCCGCAGGGGGAGGTGGTGGCGAAGACACCCATGGGGGTCTGCCGCCGCACCTGCACCTGACCGGAGCCGTGGCAGTCCGGGCAGACCTCGGGAGAGGTGCCGTCGGCGCAGCCGGAACCGTGACAGGTGTTGCAGGTCTCGTAGCGGTCTACGCTGACTTCCTTTTCGCAGCCAAAAGCCGCCTCCTCAAAGCTGATGGTCACGCCCAGGCGGATGCTCTCGCCCCGCTGGGGGGCGTTGGGGTTCCGGCGCTGGGCGGAGCCGAAGCCGCCGCCGAAGAAGCTGCCGAAAATGTCGCCCAGGTCGCCGAAGTCGAAGCCGCCGGCATCATAGGCGCCGCCGCCTGCACCGGCTCCGTAGTTGGGGTCCACCCCTGCGAAGCCGAACTGGTCGTACCGGGCCTTCTTATTGGCGTCGGAGAGGACCTCGTAGGCCTCGTTGACCTCCTTGAACTTCTCCTCCGCCTCTTTATTGTCGGGATTCAGGTCCGGATGATACTTCCGGGCCATTTTCTTATATGCTTTTTTGATCTCGTCCTCAGAGGCGCCCTTATTGACGCCCAGGACCTCGTAATAATCACGTTTTTCCGCTGCCATACTCTACTCCTCCATGCGCGATCAGAAATCAGGAGCCGGAAACCGCCTCTTTGCGGAATTCCGCCGTTTCAGGCTCCTCAGTCCTGATTTCCTGCATTGTCTCCAAAACGGCCCCAATGGGGCGGGGAAAACTCCCCGTCCCATCGGTTCCAGTACGTATGTCTTACTTCTTGTTCTGGTCGTCGTCATCCACGACCTTGTAGTCAGCGTCGTAATACTGACCGCCCTGGGCATTGCCGCCCTGCTGGCCGCCCATGTCGGGACCGGCCTGAGCGCCGCCCTGGGCACCCTGGGGGTTGGCCTGCTGATAGAGCTTCTCGCTGACGGCGTAGAAGTCCTGGGTCAGGGCGTCGGTAGCGGCCTTGATGGCGGCGGTGTCGGTGCCCTTCAGGGCCTCCTTCAGCTTGTCGATCCCGGCCTGGACCTTGTTCTTGTCATCGGCGGGGATCTTGTCGCCCATCTCGCTCAGGGTCTTTTCGCTCTGGTAGACCATCTGGTCGGCCTGGTTGCGGACCTCCACGTCCTCCTTCATCTTCTTGTCCTGGGCGGCATACTGCTCGGCCTCCTTGACGGCCTTTTCAATATCGTCCTTGCTCATGTTGGAGGAGGAGGTGATGGTGATGTGCTGCTCCTTGCCAGTGCCCAGGTCCTTGGCGGAGACGTTCACGATGCCGTTGGCATCGATATCGAAGGTGACCTCGATCTGAGGCACGCCCCGGCGTGCGGGAGCGATGCCGTCCAGGTGGAAGCGGCCCAGGGACTTGTTGGCTGCGGCCATTTCACGCTCGCCCTGGAGGACGTTGACCTCCACGGAGGTCTGGTTATCGGCGGCAGTGGAGAAGATCTGGCTCTTCTTCACGGGGATGGTGGTATTGCGGTCGATCAGCTTGGTGCACACGCCGCCCATGGTCTCAATACCCAGGGACAGGGGCGTCACATCCAGCAACAGCAGGCCCTTTACATCGCCGCCCAGTACGCCGCCTTGCAGGGCAGCGCCCATAGCTACGCACTCATCCGGGTTAATGCCCTTGAACGGCTCTTTGCCGCTGAACTTCTTAATGGCTTCCTGTACGGCAGGAATACGGGTGGAACCGCCTACCAGCAGGATCTTGTCAATGTCGTTCATGGTCAGGCCGGAGTCGCTCATGGCCTGGCGAACCGGGCCCATGGTAGCCTCTACCAAGTCTGCGGTCATTTCGTTAAACTTGGCTCTGGACAGAGTGGTCTCCATGTGCTTGGGGCCGGTAGCGTCTGCGGTGATGAAGGGCAGAGAGATCTGCGCCGTGGTCATACCGGACAGGTCGATCTTGGCTTTCTCTGCTGCTTCCTTAATGCGCTGCATAGCCATTTTGTCGCCGGACAGGTCAATGCCCTGTTCTTTCTTAAACTCGGCAACCAGCCAGTCCATGATCTTCTTATCAAAGTCATCGCCGCCCAGGTGGTTGTTACCGGCTGTTGCCAGTACTTCCTGTACGCCGTCGCCCATCTCAATGATGGATACATCGAATGTACCGCCGCCCAGGTCGTAGACCATCACTTTCTGGTCATTTTCCTGGTCGATACCAAAGGCCAGCGCCGCAGCGGTGGGCTCGTTGATGATTCGCTTTACTTCCATACCGGCGATCTTACCGGCGTCTTTGGTGGCCTGGCGCTGCGCGTCCGTAAAGTAAGCGGGCACGGTGATGACCGCTTCCGTTACCTTGTCGCCCAGGTAGCTCTCTGCGTCGCTCTTCAGCTTTTGCAGAATGATAGCGCTGATCTCCTGGGGGGTGTAGGACTTGCCGTCCACGTTCACCTTGTAGTCGC
>URTS01000125.1 GCA_900550685.1 uncultured Oscillibacter sp.
AGCTGGCGGTGTTCCGCCGGGGCCGCAACGCCCAGGTCCACTCCGTGCCCCAGCACGCCAGCCGGGCCCAGTACGGCACCGCCACGGCCCTGGAGGCCCTGTTCGGCTGGCTGTACCTCAGCGGCCGGCGGCAGCGGGCCAGCGATCTCTTTGACATGATGATGGAGGAATAAGCGATGCCTTTGGATGCAATCTCTCTCCGGGCTCTGGTGGAGGAGCTGCGGCCCCAGCTTCTGAACCTCCGGATCGACAAGGTGCAGCAGCCTGCCCGGGACCAGGTGGTCCTGCTGCTGCGGGGCAATAAGCGGCTGCTGCTGAACGCCGGGGCCAACGCTCCCCGGCTTCAGCTGACGAACCTGCTGCGGGACAACCCGGCGGAGCCGCCCATGTTCTGCATGCTGCTGCGTAAGCATCTGGTGGGGGCCCGGGTGGCGGACATCACCCAGCCGGGCCTGGAACGGCTGGTGCGGATGGAATTGGACGTCACTGACGATTTCGGCCAGCCTGGCCGCCGGACGCTGGTGCTGGAAGCTATGGGCCGCCGGTCCAACCTGATCCTGCTGGATGGGGAGGGCCGGGTCATCGACTGTATGCGCCGGGTGGACGCGGAGATGTCAGCCGCCCGGCAGGTACTGCCGGGTCTGTTTTACGAGCAGCCTGCCTCCACTGGCCGCCTGCCGTTCCTGGAGGAGACGGAGGAGGGCTTCCGGGAAAAGCTGTCTCAGGTGAACCCGGAGGTGCAGCTGGACCGCTTCCTGCTGGACGCCTACTTTGGAATTGCCCCCTTGATGGCCCGGGAACTGGCGTTCCGGGCCTGCGGCGAGACGGACGGGCGGCTCTGCGGCCTGGACGCGGATGCCAGAGAGCGCTTTGAGGCGGCTTTCTTCCAGTTTGCAGGTAATGTAAACGCAAATAACTTTACACCAATTCTGTTGAAACGGGACGGCGTTCCCTTTGAATTTTCCGCCCTGCAGGTGCATCAATACGGCCTGGCGGCGGAAACGGAAGTTTTTGAAAGCTTTTCCGCCCTGCTGGACAGCTTCTACGAGGCAAAGGAAAAGCAGGAGCGGGTGCGGCAGCGGGGAGCGGACCTGATCCGCACCGCCACCACCGCCCGGGACCGGGTGCGGCGGAAGCTGGCCTTGCAGGAGAAGGACTACGCCGCCACCCAGGAGCGGGACGCCCTGCGGCTTTCCGGCGACCTCATCACCGCCAACCTCTACCGGATGGAGCGGGGAGCGCGGAAGCTGGTCTGCCAGAACTACTATGACGAAAACCTGGCGGAGGTCACCATTCCGCTGGACCCGCTGCTGACGCCCCAGCAGAACGCCGCCAAGTACTACAAGCGCTACACCAAGGCCAAGACCGCCGAGAAGTACCTGCGGGAGCAGATGGCCCTGGCCCGCCGGGACCTCAGCTATCTGGAAAGCATTCTGCAGGAGATCGACCAGGCGGAATCTGAGCAGGATTTCATGGATATCCGCAGCGAGATGCGGGACGCGGGCTTCATCCGCAAGCAGGGCAAAAAGATACCCCAGCGGCCATCCAAGCCCAGGGAGTTCCGGACCTCCGGCGGCTTCCGGGTGCTGGTGGGGCGGAACAACCGCCAGAACGACAAGCTGACCTTAAAGGACGCCGATTACCGGGACCTGTGGTTCCATGTCCAGAAGCTCCACGGCTCCCACGCGATCCTTGTGACCAACGGCCGGGAACCGGGGGACCAGGACATCACCGAGGCCGCCATACTGGCCGCCTATTTCTCCCAGGCCAAGGACAGCGCCAATGTGCCGGTGGACTGCACCCAGGTGAAAAACGTGAAAAAGCCTGCCGGAGCCCGGCCCGGCATGGTGATCTACACCACTTACCGCACCGTGAACGTCACCCCTGAGGAGGGGCTGGCGAAACGGCTCCAGGTGGGAAAATAACGCAGAAAAAAGAGCGCCGTCAGGCGCTCTTTTTTGCTGGGAGTCAGGCGGTGTGAGGGGCGTGGCCGGTGCTGTCCTCGGTATTCCGGAACAGCAGCGTGACGCACCACAGTCCCGCCAGGCCCACCACGGTGTAGATGATCCGGGCGAGCATGGTCAGGGGGCCGCCGCAGAGAAAGGCCACGGTATTGAAGCCGAACAGCCCGATGCCGCCCCAGTTCAGCGCGCCGACGATCACCAGGATCAGCGCGATCTTGTCAACGATCATGTTGGTACCTCCTATGATGACTGAACTGCCCCTAGTGTGTCCGCTGGGGAAGAATCTATTCACGGCTTGCAAGGCGGCGGGATCTGCATTATAATGATCGTAATTTCAATAAAAATGGCGAGGTGCCGGTATGGACAAACGATTTGAAAAGACTGCCTTTTTCCCGGCGGAGATACTATTGCCCCGGACGGGGGAGACGGAGAAGTGGGCGGTGGTGGCCTGTGACCAGTTTACCTCTCAGCCGGAGTACTGGCAGAAGGCGGAGGACCTGGTGGGGGATGCCCCGTCGGCTCTGCGGCTGGTGCTGCCGGAGGTCTATTTGAACAGCCCGGATGTGGATGGGCGGATCAGCGCCATCAACGCCGCTATGGAGGGCTATCTGGCGGACGATGTGTTCCGGACCCTGCCGGACAGCCTGATCTACCTGGAACGCACCCAGTCTGACGGCCGGGTGCGCCGGGGCCTCATTGGCTGCATTGATCTGGAGCAGTACGACTTTACCCCCGGCTCCGGGGCGCTGATCCGGGCCACGGAGGGCACGGTGCTGGAGCGGATCCCGCCCCGGGTGCGGGTGCGGGAGCATGCGCCCCTGGAACTGCCCCACGTGATGCTGCTGATCGACGATCCCCAGGGGACGGTCATCCAGCCCCTGGCGGGAGAGACCGGCGCCATGGAGGCCCTGTACGACACGGAATTGATGCTGGGGGGCGGTCATGTGAAGGGCTGGCGGCTGACGGAGGGCCAGATGGGCCGGACGGCGGAGGCCCTGAATGCACTGAAGACCCCGGAGGCCATGACGGAGAAGTACGGTATGGCGGACGTGGCTCCGCTGCTGTTCGCCGTGGGCGACGGCAACCACTCCCTGGCCACTGCCAAGACCTGCTATGAAAATCTGAAAAAGGTGACGCCGGAGGAGCAGTGGGCATCCCTGTCTGCCCGGTACGCCCTGGTGGAGGTGGTGAACCTCCACGACGATGCCCTGACCTTTGAGCCCATCCACCGGGCACTGTTCCACGTGGATGGCCGAGACCTGTGGGCAGCCTTCCAGGCCTTCTATCCCGGCGCCCATGCCGGTCCGGGGGAGGGCCACACCGTGGAGGTCTGCGGCCAGGGACTGGATGGCGTCTGGACCGTTCCGGCACCCGCGGCCCAGCTGGCGGTGGGGACCCTGCAGGCCTTCCTGGACGATTACTGCAAGCGCCATCCGGAGGTGGAGATCGACTATATCCATGGCGATGATGTGGCCCGGAGCCTGGGCAGCCAGCCGGGGAATCTCAGCTTCCTGCTGCCGCCCATGGGCAAGGACCAGCTGTTCCGCACGGTGATGGCCGACGGCGTGCTGCCACGAAAGACCTTCTCCATGGGCGAGGCCCAGGACAAGCGGTACTATCTGGAAGCCCGGAGGATCAAGTGAAGATGCGGGAACTGGCTCCGGCCAAGATCAATCTGGCTCTGGACATTCTGGGCCGCCGTCCCGACGGATACCACGAGCTGCGGATGGTGATGCAGGCTGTCTCCCTCTGCGATACGGTGACGGTGGAGGAGGGCGGCAGCGGCTTTGCCCTGCTGGCGGACGGCATCGCCCTGCCGGCGGGGAAGAAATCCCTGGAGCAGCAGGCGGCGGAGGCGTTTTTTGGCGCCATTGGGCAGCCCGTGCCGCCTTTGACGGTGCACCTGGAAAAGGTGACCCCGGCCTATGCGGGCTTGGGCGGCGGCAGCGCGGACGTGGCGGCGCTGCTGCGGTGCCTGCGGCAGCAGTATGCGCCGGAGATGGCCGTGGAGCAGCTGCGTGCCATCGGACTGACAGTGGGCAGCGATATGCCCTTCTGCGTCTCCGGGGGCACAGCCCTGGCAGAGGGCAGGGGAGAGCGTTTGACGGCCCTGCCGGGATTACCGGATTGCTGGGTCCTGCTGTGCAAGCCGGACTTCGGCATCCCCACCCCTGCTTTGTTTGCCCGGTCGGACGGCGGACAGCCGAAGCATCGTCCGGATATTGACGGCATGGTGCGGGCCCTGGAAGCGGGCAGCCTGGAGAGCGCGGCATCCCGGCTGTGCAATGTGTTTGAGGAGTTGCTGCCGGAGGAATACCATGAGGTGTTCCGCATCAAAGAGCAGCTTTTGAAGCTGGGGGCCCTGAATGCCGCCATGAGCGGCTCCGGCCCCACGGTGTTCGGCATCTTCCGGGAGGAAGCGGCAGCCCAAAAGGCGGCGGATGCCATGAAACGGCGCTATTCCCAGACATATTTGGCAAAACCTGTGGGAAAACTTGTATAAACCGAAAAATTTCCGTCCAGAATCCAGGTACGGCTTGATGATACCCGGAAAGGACGGAAATTTTTTATGAAACAACGGTTACATCCCATTGAAATTGCCCTGATGCTGGCGGCGGCTCTGATTTTGACCTCCGGCGCGGTGGCCCTCCATACCCAAAGCGAACTGGCGGACAAGGTGGTGCGGCTCCATGTGCTGGCCAACTCCGATTCCGAAGAGGACCAGGCCCTGAAGCTGAAGGTGCGGGACGCGGTACTGGCCCGTGCCGCGGAAGCACTGGAAGGCACGGAGAGCCGGGAGGAGGCCTGCCGGAGATTGACGGATATCCTGCCGGAGCTGGAGAAAACGGCAAAGGCAGTCATTTCGGCCAACGGCTATGACTACGGTGTCCGGGCGGAACTGGCGGAGACGGCCTTTCCCACCAAGGACTACGATGGCTTTTCCCTGCCTGCCGGGGAATATCTGGCCCTGCGGGTGCTCATCGGAGAAGCGGCGGGGCAGAACTGGTGGTGTGTGGTGTTCCCGCCTCTGTGCACCGCCGCAGCCAGCGACGTTCCGGCGGTGGCCCTGGACGCCGGGCTGACGGACCGGGAGGTGGCCCTCATCACCGAGGCGGATGAGGGGTACGTGCTGAAATTCAAATCGGTGGAGCTGTGGCAGGCCTTGAAGGCGAGGCTGAAAGGGTAAGGGAACGCCCCCGGTTTCGCGTATTGAAAGGCTTCAAAAATTTTTTCGTATTTTTTGAAAATTCTTCTTGCATTTTGTGGCTCGTTCTGCTATGATACTACTTGTGCTTGTATGTAAAGCACGGATTACGCAACAGCAAGGAGG
>URTS01000126.1 GCA_900550685.1 uncultured Oscillibacter sp.
ATTACGGTTTTCACACTCTGTACTCAAGGCTTTCCGCGTGTGCGAGACATAGGAGGTATCACTATTCCCGTTCTTTTCTCTTGTAAACAAATCCCGCCGGGGCAAGCCCCGGCGGGATGGTTACCGATGAAGTGGATTTGAATTTCTGCCTGCAAACCGCATTTGGCTGCCGCTTACGCCTCACCGCCTACAATTCGTTCGTAGGTCCGGGCCGTCAGACCGTACACCAGCGCGTACACTGCCGCGAAAACCGCCAGCGTCCCCGCCGTGCAGAGAGCAAACATGCCCACCTCGTGCAGACCGAACAGCTCCAGAATGCGGCAGAGCATGGGGAAGGCCGCCAGAATGTGCAGCCCCGCCGTCAGCAGGGGCAGGAAGAACACCAGCAGGATCTGTCCCCGGATGGAGGCGCCCACCTCCCGGCGGCTCATGCCTACCTGCTGCATGATCTGATAGCGGCGCTGATCCTCATAGCCCTCGGAGACCTGCTTGTAGTAGATGATGAGCACCGTGGCCATCAGGAACAGCAGTCCCAGGAAGATGCCCAGGAACAGGAAGCCGCCGTACATTGCGTAGAATTCCTCCGCCATCTCCTGGCGGCTGGCCACGCCGTATCTCCCATCGGAGACTGCCAGAACGGCCTTGGCGCAGGCCAGCTTTTCGCTGTCGGCGCCGTCGGTGTTCAGGTGGATGCGGAAGGTCCGGCGGGCCAGATCCGTGTTCATCAGATGCTCTGCCAGGGTACCGTCCGCCACCAGGCCCAGCATAACCTCGTTGGTGACGATGGCGCTGTCCCCGGCGGGGAAGCTGTCCAGCCGGGCTTTCACCTGAATGGGTGCCTCCTCATACTCATAAAAGAAGGTCTCCGGCAGCTGAAAATCGCCGTCCGCATAGGCCAGCACCTGGTTTTCCCCCAGGGCGACAGTTTCCCCCGTCAGGCGGCTGTACTCCTCCGCTGTTAGGACCGTGATCTCCGTTAGAAGGCCGCTCTGGCTCATGTCCGTCAGCAGCGTATTGCCGCTGTATCTGGCATGGAAGGAGGCGGACGTCTCATAGCGGAGATCCGCCATCTGCCGCCCAGCGTCTGCCACGGTCCGCCGCACCAGGTCCAGCGTTGCAGCGGGGTCGGTATCATCCTTTAGCGTCTGGGTCACCAGAATATCGTCGGGATACCTGCCGTCCAGAGATTTCTCCGCCCCCAGATAGAGACACAGGGTCCCGGACACCGTCACCAGTACCATGCAGGCCAGGATGCAGATGTTTGCAAGGCCAACGGCGTTCTGCTTCATGCGGTACAGCAGGCCGGAGATGGCGGTGAAGTGGCGGGTCTGGTAATAGAAGCCCTTGTTGGCCCGCAGACGTTTCAGCAGAGCGATGGACCCGGCGGTAAACAGGCAGTAGGTGCCGAGCATCACCAGAATGACCGCCACAAAGAACAGCATCAGGGCGTTCACCGGGTTCCGGGTGGTGAGGGCGATGGCATAGCCCCCCAGCAGCGCCGCCAGCCCCAGGACTGCCAACAGCCGTTTCGTTTTCGGTTCCCGCTCTCCGGCACTGTCGCTGTGGAGCAGTTCAATGGGCCGGGACCGTCCCAGGCGCAGCAGGTTCCATAGAAGCGCCAGCAGAAACAGCACCCCCAGCAGCGCCGCCGTTTCTCCCACGCCCCTGACGCTGACGGAGAAGCCGAACTGCACCGGGATCTGCACCAGCTTCAAAAGCAGCAGCAAAATCAGCTTGCTGAGCAGGATGCCCGCCGCGATGCCGCCGGGAATCACGACGGCGGCGCACAGCAGCATCTCCCAAAAGCACAGGGCGGCGATGTGGCGCTTTTCCAGGCCCAGAATGTTGTAGAGTCCCAGTTCCTTCTGCCGCCGCTTCATCACAAAGCTGTTGGCATACAGTAGCAGCACGATGGAAAACAGCGCCACCACAAAGCAGCCGATGGACATCATGACCTGCAGGTAGGCGGCGCCCCGCACCGTCTGGATGACCTCGTTCCAGGTCAGGAACCGCAGGATATAATACATGGCCGCCAGCGCACCACAGGAGAGGAGATACGGGCCGTAATACCGGCTGTTGCGGACCAGGTTCACCAAGGCCAGCCGGGGAAAGAAGCTGCGCTTACCCATGGTTCTCACCGCCTTGGGTCAGCACCGTCAACGTGTCGGAGATGCGGCGGAACTGGGCCTCCCGGCTCTCACTGCCCCGGTAGAGCTGGTGATACACCCGGCCGTCCCGCAGGAACAGTACCCGCCCCGCGTGGCTGGCGGCCTTGACGGAGTGGGTCACCATCAGGATGGTCTGGCCGCCCTTGTTGATCTCGCCGAACAGCTCCAGCAGATTGTCAGAGGACCGGGAGTCCAGGGCGCCGGTGGGCTCGTCCGCCAGAACGATCTGCGGGTCCGTGATGAGGGCCCGGGCCACTGCCGCCCGCTGCTTCTGTCCGCCGGAGACCTCATAGGGGTACTTGATCAGGATGTCGGCGATGCCCAGCTGCTCTGCCAGGGGCTTCAGCTTTCGCTCCATTTCCTCGTAGGGCCGTCCCGCCAGCACCAGGGGCAGGAAGATGTTGTCCCGCAGGGAGAAGATGTCCAGCAGGTTGAAGTCCTGGAACACAAAGCCCAGATGAGAGCGGCGGAAGGCCGCCAAGTCCCGTTCCCGGACGTCGGACAGGGCCTTGCCGTTCAAAAACACCTCTCCGGCAGTGGGGCGGTCCAGAGCCGCCAGAATATTCAGCAAGGTGGTCTTGCCGGAGCCGGACTCGCCCATGATGGCCACATACTCCCCCGGCTCCACGGAGAAATTCACGTTTTGTAGCGCCTCCACCTGTCTGCCGCCGAAGCGGCTGGTGTAGACTTTCTGCAGGTGCTGTACTTCCAATAATGGCATAAAGGTTCCTCCTTTTGTAGCTTGGCACCATCCTACCAAAAAGCCGGACTGTCCGCCATCGTTTTGGCTTACAGTCCAGCTCCGTATCTTACAATTTTGTAAGGTTATTCAATCATGCGCCACTCCCGGCTCAGGTCCAGCCGCACCAGCGTCCCCTGACCAGGCCGGGAGGTGAGGGAGATGCCGTGATTCAGCCGGTCCATCACCTGACGGCAGAGGTACAGCCCGATCCCCGTGGACTTCTTGTCCGCCCGGCCGTTGTATCCGGTGAAGCCCTTTTCAAACACCCGGGCCTGGTCCTCCTCCCGGATGCCGATGCCGTTGTCGGCGATGACCACCGTGGCGCCGTCTCCGTAGATGCGGATGGTTCCGCCTGCCGGGGTGTATTTCAGGGCGTTGGAGAGGACCTGCTCCACCACGAACAGCAGCCACTTCTCGTCCGTCAGCACGGTCTTTCCGGTCTCCTGAAAATCCAGGGTGATCTTTTTCAGAATGAACATCTTGGCGAACTTCCGCACTGCCTGCCGCAGGATGTCATCCAGCGGATACTCCCGCAGGACGTAGTCCGTGGAGTCGCTGTCCAGCCGTAAGTAGGAGAGCACCATCTCCACGTACTGCCCGATCTTCAGCAGCTCCATCTCCAGCTCTCCCCGGTGGAGGGAGTCGTCCTCCTGCAGCAGCAAATCCATGGCGGCGATGGGCGTTTTGATCTGGTGGACCCAAAGGGAGTAGTAATCCGTCAGCTCCCGGAAGCGGCTTTCATTCTCCGCCGCCAGCCGGGCCCGGTCCCGGCAGACTGCCTGCAGCAGCGTCTGATAGTCCTCCTCCAGCAGTCCCCGGGCGGGCGGCAGGGGCAGGGCCTTCTCCCCCGCCTGCCGCAAAAGCCGCTGCAGCTCCCGGTGCCGCCGGAGAAAGCGGCTGTATCCCACGGCAAAGAGCACCAGCCCCAGTGCCAGACACAGCGCACCGGCATAGAGCACTGCCTCCAGGGGCAGGTCGTAGAGGGCGAATACCGCCGCGAATATGCAGACGGCCCCCGCCAGCAACAGCAGCAGCTTGTATTGGCCTTTCAGGTAAGCCAGCAGCATTCTCAGCCCTCCACCAGATAGCCCGCGCCCTTCCGGGTACGGATGAAGTCCGTTAGTCCCGCGCTCTCCAGCTTCTTCCGCAACCGGGCCACATTCACCGTCAGGGTGTTCTCATCCACAAAGCTGTCGGATTCCCACAGCCGGGTCATGATGGCCTCCCGGCTGACGATCTCGCCCCGGTGCTCCAGCAAAAGCTGCAAGATCTTGAACTCGTTCCGGGTCAACTCTACCTTCTGTCCGTTGGCTGTCAGGGTCCCGTCGGACACGTTCAGCACCGCGCCGCCGCAGGAGAGCAAGTGGGCGGTACCGGCGAAGTCATAGGCTCGCCGCAGCATGGCCTGCACCTTGGCGGAGAGCACCTGCAGGTGAAAGGGCTTGGCCAGCAGGTCATCCCCGCCCATCTCCATGGCCATCACCAGGTTCATGTCGTCTGAGGCGGAGGTGAGGAACAGAATGGGGACATTGGACACCTTTCGGATTTCCCGGCACCAGTGGTAGCCGTTGAAAAAAGGCAGGGAGATATCCAGCAGCACCAACTGCGGGTCAAAAGCGGCAAAGTCCGACAGCACATCGTCGAAGCGTACCGCGCAGGCCACCTGATATCCCCAGCTCTCCAAATGCCGCTGCACGGCGCTGGCGATGACGGCATCGTCTTCCACCGCAAAAATTCGGTACACTGGTGATTCCCCCTTTCCATCATGCTTTTATTCTGATTGGAGCATAGCATCCGGGCTGGAAAAAGTCAAATTTTAGTAGTACATTTCATACACGCCGGTTTCCTTAACTTCTCGCAGGAAGAAAGACAGCTGTTCAGCGGTAAGGGTTTTCATTTCCTTAGCCTATCAGGTCAAGGGCTTTGACGAGGTTTTAGAGGTTGAAGCGCAGTTGGTGGACAACGGCCTGACTCCTGTCACGGCCGCCAAGCAGGTAGAAAGTCTAAAGGAAACCTTTACTCAACTGCAAACTCTGTTTGTGATCGTGTCCGGTTTCATCGTAGTCATTGCGCTTATTGCCGCTGCTGACGGATGACGGATTGTTGACGGATGCGTCCGAAGAAACCGCAACAAATATCGAAGGCTTCCCGAAAAACATGAGGATTCCGTATTGACCCTCTTTTGACCCAGAACACGAAAAAATCGGGCAGGACTGGACGGAAACAATGGAAAACTCACCGAACGAATGGCGGTAAAAAGCACAAATCGGAGCCGAAATGACTCCGATTTGCCCTTGAGACTGCCTCATAACCCGGAGGTCGCAGGTTCGAGTCCTGTCTCCGCAACCAGAAAGTCCTG
>URTS01000127.1 GCA_900550685.1 uncultured Oscillibacter sp.
CCTCGCCGGAAGCAAGGACGATGGCGGCAGCGCCGTCGTTGATGCCGGAGGCGTTGGCAGCGGTCACGCGGGGAGTGCCCTTGTCCTCAGCATCCTGGATGCCGGTGGGCTCGAAGGTGTTGACAACCACGGGATTGGGAGACTCGGGGCCCACGGGGAATGCGCCGCGGAGCTTGGCAATGCTGTCAGCGGTGACGTTCTCCTTGGGATACTCGTCGCGCTTGAACTCCACGATCTCCTTCTTGACCTTCACGGGGACGGGAACGATCTCGTCATCGAAACGGCCGGAGTCGCGGGCAGCGCAGGCCTTCTGCTGGGAAGCGGCGGCGAACTCGTCCTGCTCGCGGCGGGTGATGCCCCAGATGTCGTTGATGTTCTCAGCGGTGGTGCCCATGTGATAGTTGTTGAAAGCGTCCCACAGGCCGTCCTTGATCATCTCGTCGACAACCTTCTTGTCGCTCATGCGGGCGCCCCAGCGCTCATCGGGCAGGGTGTAGGGAGCAGCGCTCATGTTCTCGGTGCCGCCGCAGACCACGATGTCGGAGTCACCAGCCAGGATGGAGCGGGCGCCCTCGATGACGGACTTCATGCCGGAGCCGCAGACCATGCCCACGGTGTAAGCGGGAACGGAGTAGGGGATGCCAGCCTTCACGGAGACCTGACGGGCGGGGTTCTGGCCCTGACCGGCAGTGAGGATGCAGCCGAACATCAGCTCATCGACGTTCTCGGGAGCGACGTTAGCGCGCTTCAGAGCTTCCTTGACCACGATGGCGCCCATGTCAACAGCGGGGGTGTTCTTCAGGGAGCCGCCAAAGGAGCCGATGGCGGTACGGCAGCAATTTACGACATAAAGTTCTTTCATGATGATCCTCCGTTTTGTGATTTTTTAGACAGGCCAAAGCCTGCCAGGGATTGTTAGGGAAGCGGGAAGGACTCGTTAAAATTTTGTCAAACGGGTTCACTTCTATCGCTGCAATTAAAATTATAGGAGCTTTTTCCCGGCGCGTCAACGATAATCTGACATTTCACGAATTTTTGTTAAATGTTTCACAAAACTGTTGTGACTTTCGTCTAAATTGACGAAATTTTAACAATGTATCTTTCAGGCAATTGATTTCCTTCCCTGAACAGCGGCCCAAAAGGCCTCTGGCTGCAAGGAATTGTAAGCATTTGTGCACTGTATCTCACAGGCCGCGGCGGCATCCTGCAAAAGACTGTCGAAGTAGGCTTCCCGCAGAGTACCCTCGTCTATGGGGAGCCGCCGGAGGATGGAAAATCCGGCGTCGGTCTCGATGATGCCGGAAATCTGGCCGGGTGCCAGGGCGCCGGCCGTGTCCCGGAACGCCTCGGTCCAGTCCTCTTCCGCCAGGGGACCGCCGCCGGTCTCAGCCAGCAGGGTGTCAAAGGCGGAAGCCTGGTCTTCAGCGGCGTTGAGCCGGGCGAACAGCGCCGCCGCCTGCTGCCGGGCGGCTTCCCGGTCATCCCCGGCGGGCACCAGGATCCGCTCCGCCGCCAGTTGACCGGAGGATGTCTGAAACAGTTCCAGTTCTCCCTCTGCCGGGGCCAGGGGACTGCCCGGCGTTTCATATAATGCGTACAGTTTTGCGTATTTCCTTCCCGTTTCCGTAAGGACCTGTCCTTGTTCCTCTGTAAGGCCCGGATAGGAACGCTTTGGCAGATTGCCCAACTCTTCCTCCGTCAATGTGCAGCCGTAAAGCTCCGCCCAGCTGTCCACAACGGCGTACAGAACCGTGTCTGCCAGGGCGTCTGCTTTTACCAAGTCCGCCATGGTGCCGCCCTCCGGCAGCGCGGCAGACCAGTCTAAGGTGGTGCCGGAGGCCTCGCAGCGCTCCTCCAGCTGCCGGCAGTCCGCCGCCAGCCAATAGAGGTATTTCCAGGCGGGGATCTCCCGGCCGTCCACGGTCAGCAGGGGCGTTTCATCCTCCAGTCCGGCGGCCCGGCCCAAAGAGGAACTGGCCTCTGCGTCATGCCTGCCGCAGCCGGACAAGAGCAGGCACAGCGCCAGAACCGGCACGATTGTGTTTTTCATCCCGCACCTCCTGTGTTTGTCCATAGTTCATCTGTATGCGCCGGGGCGGAGAATATGCGGACAAGGCAAAAAATTCCCCGCCGCAGACGCGGCGGGGTGCGGTCAGAGCAGAGCGGCGGCGATCAACAGCAGGATTGTCAGCGCCAGGAAAAGCAGGATCAGCTTCCACACGAATTTCAGCCACTTTTCGTAAGGGATGCGGCCCAGGGCCAAGGCGCCCATCACCACGGCGGCAGTGGGCGTCACCAGATTTACCAGGCCGCAGGCGGATTGAAAGGCGGTTACCACCACGTCGCCCCCTACCCCGGCAAACTGCCCCAGCGGAGCCACCACCGGCACCGACAGGGTGGCCAGACCGGAGGAGGACGGGATCAGCACGGACAGGGGCAGGTAGATGAGGTACACCAGCACCACAAAGGCCACGGCCCCCAGGCCGGACAGGGCGGATTCCCCCCAGTGAAGGATGGTGTCGGTGATGCGGCCGTCGTTCATCAGCACGGTGATGCCCCGGCTGATGCCGATGATGAACGCCACGCCCAGCAGGTCCGTGCAGCCGGAGACAAAGGTCTCCGCCAGCTCCACCTCCCCCAGCCGGTCCATGAGGCCCACCACGATGCCGCCCACCAGAAACAGGGCGGACAGCTCCGGGAACCACCAACCCAGCACCGGCAGGGGCAGGCCCATTTCATCAAAGGGGATGACACCGTAGATCATCACCAGAAAGGTGAGGGCAAAGACCATGAGGATGGCGGCGTGCCGCCGGGTCAGGGGCTGGACATGGCCCACGTCGGCGTGGAGCTTTCCGGCGCCGATGCCCACCACGGAGCGGCTGGGGTCCCGTTTCACCCGGGCGGCGTAGGCGGAGACGTACCAGATGGCGATGCCCTCAAAAAGAACGAACTGAATGATCCGCCAGAGGATGCCGTCCCCCAGGGAGACCCCGGCAAAGCCTGCGGCGATGCCGGTGGCAAAGGGGTTCACGGTGGAGGCGATGACCCCGGCTCCGGCCCCCAGCAGGATCACCGCCACGCCCACCACCGCGTCATAGCCTGCCGCCAGAAATACCGGCAGCAGGAGGGGGAAGAAGGCCATGGTCTCCTCCCACATGCCGTAGGTGGTGCCCCCCAGGCCGAAAAACAGCATCAAAATGGCAATGAGCCAGCTTTCCTTGCCCTGGAGCTGGGCGATGACATTGCTGACCCCGGCATCAATGGCCCCGGTTTTCATCACCACCCCCAGAAAGCCGCCCACCATCAGGATGAACACGCAGACATCTACCGCGTCGTAAAATCCGCTGAAGGCGGCTTTCAGGGTCGCGCCGATGCCCTGGGGCGCGGCGGCCACGGCGTGGTAGCTGCCGGAGACGGGAACGCCGTCTGCGTAGTCATAGCTTCCTGCCGGGATGAACCAGGTGGATGCCGCCACCAGCAGGATCAGGCAGAAGAGGATGGTATAGGCTGTGGGCATCCGGAATTTGCGCTGTTCCATGGGATCGATCCCCCTCCTTGCAGGCAGATTTATGCGCCGATGGTGGCCACCATAACGGCCTTGATGGAGTGCATCCGATTTTCCGCTTCGTCAAAGACCACGCTGTGGCGGGAGCGGAAGACCTCGTCGGTGACCTCCCGGATGTCCACGCCCTTGTCCTGCCATTCCTTGGCCATTTTCGTTTCAAAATCGTGGAAGGAGGGCAGGCAGTGGAGATACAGCACATCGGGATTTTCCGTGGCCTTCAGGGTCTCCTCCGTCACCCGGAAGGGGCTCAGCAGCCGCACCCGCTCCGGGATCTGAGCTTCCTCGCCCATAGAGGCCCATACGTCGCCGTAGATCACATCGGCGTCCTTCAGGTCCGTCTTGTTGTCGGTGATCTCAATGAGGCCGCCGTTTTTCCGGGCCTCCTCAAAAGTGGATTTCACCACCTGCTGGTCCATCTGTTTGGCCAGTTCCTCCGGTCCCATGGCCACAAAGTGCATCCCCAGCTTGGCGGCGCCCATCATCCAGGCGTAGCACATGTTGTTCCGCACATCGCCGGGAAACACCACCTTGATCTTGTTCAGGGGCTTTTTGCAGTGTTCCTCAATGGTCATCAGATCCGCCAGGATCTGGGTGGGGTGGTCGGCGTCCGTCAGGCCGTTCCACACCGGCACGCCGGACCATTTGGCCAGGTCCTCCACAACGGATTGGTCATAGCCCCGGTACTCGATGCCGTCAAAGAACCGGCCCAGCACCTTGGCACTGTCCTCCAGGGATTCCTTTTTGCCCATCTGGGAGGAATTGGCGTCCAGATAGGTGACATGGGCCCCCTCTTGGGTGGCGGCCACCTCAAAGGAACAGCGGGTGCGGGTGGAGGTCTTTTCAAAGAGCAGCACAATGTGCTTGCCCTGCATGGTGGGGGCGCAGATGCCGGAGCGGCGCTTGGCCTTCAGGTCGTGGCCCAGGTCCAGAAGATACCGGATCTCCGCCGGGGTGAAGTCGGCCAGGGTGAGAAAGCTCCGGCCTTTTAAATTAACTGCCATGGTAATTCTCCTTTTATTTGAAAACTTAAATTTATGATTTGCCGTAAGAACGCTGGCTTTGCCAGCCGGAATGCACCCCATTTTCTTTTTGAGACATCAAACGCACCAGATTGGTGCGGAGATGTGCGGCTATGCCGCACTAGATTGAATCCCCATTTTCTTTTCGTCTTGTCGAAAAGAAAACGGCCATTCATGGTCAAAAGAAAAGACGCTGCATCCAACCTTGCACCTGCGTGCAAGGTTGAGGAAACGGATTCTGTGAGAACTGCAATGCCGGTGAAGAACTTTGTACTAAATCACGGGCAAAGTGCGGATTTTATCCAGCCTTGTGCGCCGTGCTGATAAAATTGCAGATTCCGGGGTGCAAATAGGACACCCTCTGCTTCTCTTTCCGCTGCCGCTCCCCTTATCCTCAGAGGGGGTTCCAAAGGGGAAAGCACCAAAGCGCCGCCGGGGGCGGATAAAGCGAGGTGCTTTCGAGGAAATGGCACGATTGGCGGCCCATCAGGGCCGGGAATCGTATAGCCATGACGGTGTTAGGGCCGCAGCCCGCCCCTTTGTGTCGTTTCAAGGGGGTGCGGGGGGAAATCGAAATCCCCCCGCGTTTCTCTTTAGGGGGCCGGGGGGG
>URTS01000128.1 GCA_900550685.1 uncultured Oscillibacter sp.
TCAGGGCATCGGACACGCCCAGCCCCAGCAGCTTTTCCTGCAGCTGCTCCCGGGTCAGGGCCGTTTTATCACACCACAGGCACACCCGCCCATCCGGCATCCATCCCACCGCGGTGCGGGCCGCCCTCCGGGCCACGTCCGGCGTCAGATTCCGTTCCAGCCGGGCGCCGCTTTTCAGCAGCGGCACGCCGGAGAGAAAGGACCCGCCCCGGTCCGTCAGCATCTGAGGCCGTCCGTCGCTGCCGATGGACACGCCCCAGTCCCGGTAGGCATCCCGGCTGATGATCGTCCCGTCGATCACGGTCCACCCCACCGGCTGGAATTTACTGTTGAAGAGATACCCGTTGATAATGTGGGTGCAGCCGGTCTTTGCCTTGATCTGGGCAGGTGTCAGTTTAGCGGTGTTATGCCATACCTGTGCCCTGCCACACACAAAAATATCAACCATGGATTCTTACAGCCTTGACCGCATAGCCCAGTTCATTGTAAGTCACTTCATAGGTGCCGCCGGGGACATGCTGAAGCCGCGCCGTGCCAGCAAACTCCGGCCTGCGTTTCATATCCACGGTGCCCTGGGCATCCTCCGGATCTTCCGCAGCCGGGATAAACCCTTCTGCCACCTCCGTTTCTGTCCATCCGGAAACCCGGCCGTCCACATCCAGGTGGAAACCGGCTCCTGCTGCCTTCAGTTCTTCGTTGATCTCTTCCACCTTTTTTCCGGCAGCTTTGCCCGCACGGATGATCTGCTCAAACTTCTTTTTCATTGTCTGTCCCTTTCTCCCTGCAATCCTTCATCTGTTTGTTGATCTGATCCACACCGGTGGCCGCCAGGCCGCTGACGATGCCCACCGCCACAGCGGTCAGATAATCATTGGCGGGAAAGTCAGCGATCACCAGCTTCCCCACAACGCCCAGCGCGCCCCCCCCCGCCCCCACAATAATAGGGATCCACTTGTTGGCCAGGCCGCTGGCCTTTACTGTCTGCCCGATGAGATAACAGATCACGGTGATGACAGCCACACCCGCGATCCCAAATGTCGATAGATCCATAATACCTCCCTGTCTCAGCCGCTTCCCTAGGAAAGGGGCCGGTGTTCCGGGCCGCAGCCGTGTTCCAGCTTTTCCACCCGGCGTTCCATGCCCCGGATCTTTTCCTCCACCACCGGCACCCGCCGGGCAAGCTCATTGTGCTCCCGCACCTCTCTTGTCAGTTCCGCCAGCTTTTCATCCGTCACTGCCTGGGCCGCCCGGTTGCTCAGCAGCACGCCGATAAGCGTCACACAGCCGGTCAGCGCCGCCGTGATGATCTCCGCCATGCTCACACCTCCGCGGGAACTGCCAGTGAAAAGCTTTCCCAGGTGTGCCCCGCGCTTTCCACCCCATCCCATGTATATTCCGCCGCTTCACATTCTGCCCAGGTCAGGTAGCGGAAGTAAAACTCCACATCCAGATGACAGGGCAGAATATCCAGGATGATCTTTTGGATCTGGCCAAACTCCGCCGGAATTCCGGCCGTGCCGGGAAACACCACCCGCAGTCCGCCCTCTGCCTTTTCCTCCGCCCTGGCCCGGATCCCGCAGCCTACAAGGGTATCGTTGATGGCATCCGGCGTCAGACTGTCCTCTCCGATCCGCAGCAGAGCCGCGACAGCCGCCCTGCGCTCCTCCGCTGTCAGAGCCGCCGGCTTTCTGGCAAACAGCGCCTCCCGGCGGCTGAGGCCCTGGTCCTCCGCCGTGACCAGCAGACTCTCCCGCTCCACCGTATCCAGCGCCGCGCTGACGTTGTCCAGTTCCATACCCAAAGCCGCCAGTTCACTGCGGTTCTGCACGCCGCTGAGATCATACAGTCCTAAAGGGGCCAGCAGCCGGATCAGATACTGTTCATACACACCGCTCATGTCTCCTCCGTCACACTGACCGTTCCCAGTACCGGCAGCACCGTGTCATCGGCCGCCACATCCGCCGCCGGTGCGGTAATGTGGTAGTTTTTCACTCCCGGCAGAGCGTAGATCCGGCTGCCCAGTTCCGCCAGAGTCACCGCCTTGCCCAGCAGCTTCCCGCTGAAAAAGTCTGCCAGCATGGTCTCCGCTTCTGCCTTTACCCCCGCAAAATCTGCGCCTTCCTCAACCTCCACCGTAACGGCCACGTTCACCGCCTGCGTGGTGGGGGCCTTCACCTGTACGTCCACCGCGATCTCCCGGCTCTTCTGAAATTCAGCCTGCAATTCCGCCAGCAGCGCCGCCGAAGGCGTACCGCCGGGGGCCGCCGCGTAGACATCCACCGTCCCCATGCCACGGGCCTTGCCCACCGCCTTGGCCGCCGCCACGCCTTCGTGGCGGCAGGCGGTCTGCTCATACCAGGCGGCGTTGGCCCCATTGGGCAGCCGCTGAAAGCTGTCCAGCACCCGCTGCCGCAGTTCCTCGTCCGTTTCCTCCGAAAGGCCACCGGTGAAAGCGGCCCCATTGGTCACGGACTGCACCGCCACCGGACAGGCCGTCAGCACATGGACGGCCCCGGCCCCCACATTGCCGCCGCTGCCGGGCTCCACAGCCTCCGCCGCCACAGTCACGGACAGCTCCCCCGCCGGGATCACCCCGTCCTCCGTGGTCCGGAACCGGACGGCTCCCTCGGTCATGCACACCGTCCCCGTCTCAATGCGCACTGCACCGGTCTGGGCATTGGCCAGAGTGAACGTCAAACTGCCCACCGCCCTGCTGGCCCCCTGCCGGGTCATGTTCCGCACCGCCGCGTGGCGGTCCAGATACACGCCCGCAGCGGTCTGTGGAAAGCTCTGTCCCAACACCCATTCCGCCTGGGCTTCCAGCGCCTGGATCTGAGCGGCTGCCGCCCACAGCCGCACCGCCAGCTCACAGTCCTCCTCCAGCTGGCCGCCCCGCCTTTTGGCATAGGCCGCCAGCATCTCCTGATAAATCGTCTCCGTTGTCCTCACGTTTCCGCCTCCCTATTGCAGCGTCACTTCCGCCGTCAGCTGGGTCCCCTCCACAGTGGCCGCCACCGTCAGCTTCGCCGTGCCGCCGCTGTCCGCCAGCGTCACGCTGTCCACCTTCAGTCCTACCTCGTCCGCCAGAGCCTCCGCCACATACTGCTCCGCCGCGGCCTGCCGTTCCGCAGGACGCAGCTGCCCCAGCGTCCACAGCCGGCTGCCGAAATCCTCCAAAAAGGGAAACTGTCCCCGGCGGGCCGTCAGCTTCATCAGGACCCGCTGCAAAACAGCTTCCTTCCCGCTCACTGCCGCCAGGCCGTTCCCCTTGGCCGCATAATCTCCATTTACCAGTGCCAGCATCACAGCAGCCCCCCTTCCCCGCAGGAGCAGGGCTTGTAGACCTGCCCGTTCACCACCAGCGTCCCGGTGACGGCCACCCGCCCCGTCAGCTGAATGGTCCCGTCCTGCCGCAGGTATACGCTGCTGCCCTTGGGGCCGTAAAGATACACCTCTCCCGGCTTCATCCCCTTGGGAACCGCCGCCTGCTTTCCGCCGCAGACGCACTGCTCCTCTCCGCCGGGGCCGCCCTTGATGACCAGCACGGACGCACCGCTTTCCGGCAGCCACACATAGCCGCCGGGGCCGTAGATCGGCAGCTGCCGCACCTCGCCCCGGGTCACCACACCCATCTGGTCTCCCACAATGGTGGAAACGCCCTGGTCGGCATCAGCTGTAGGCGCCTGCCGCTTCATGCTCTGAGCCAGCCACATCTCATTCACACTCCTTCAATGTCCAGATCATCACAGCCCCCTCCCGGACGGAGAAACGGTTTTCCGCCTCCACCACCCGGTAAAGCCCCGTAGTGCCCAGCTTTTCCAACTTCAGCGCCACCCGGTCCCCGGGAAACGCTCCGAAGCTTCCCGGCAGCTTCACCGACACCGCCGCCTCCTCCTGCCGGGACTGGCTGATCTGATATTCCCCCGTGTAGCGCATGGCATCCCAGGTGCTCCGCCCCGGTGTGTATATCACCCGGCGGCACTGGCCGCCCTTGGCGATCATCTTCGGGTTCTGCACGGAATAACTCACATTCTGCTTTTTGTCGATGACCAGCGCCTCCGTCAGCACTCCATAGTGGTCCTCCCGTATCCGGCATTCCAGCACCGGGCTGCTGTCGTCGATTACAATGCGCTTCCCGTCGTCCTTTTCCGGCACCGCCAGCAGCTCCCCCGTTTTGGCAAACCGGGGCAGAAAGCCGCCGCAGGTCCGGCAGAATTCCGAGATCACCTTCCACTGGCTGACCCCGGCTCCGGCGGTATAGGGTACCGTGGACCGCAGGTCCGCCGCTGCGCCGCAGGTGATGCCATAGGGCTCCGCATGGCAGCGGATCAGCTCCCGCAGTGTCACCTGCTCATAGGTCACCGGACGGGACTCGTTATCCAGCAGCCGGGCAGCATACCCCCGGCCGGACAGGGTCACCGTCAGCCCTCCGCCGCCCAGTTCCACCTCATATTCGTCCACGATGCCCCGCAGCTGGACAGTCCCGTTTTCCATAGCCGCAAACCCCGCCGCCAGCTTCAAAACCGGCGCCATCTCCGCCTTGTATACCGCCGTCACGGACCAGCTGTCGCAGGGTACCGTCCCCGTGTGTTTCACATTCCATGCCAGCAGCGGCGGCAGGTCGTACACCTGATGGTCCGCCGTAAAGATCCGTCCCGTCACGGCAGCTTCACCTCATTTCCGGGGTAAATGAGGTTGGGATTCTTGATCTGGGGATTGGCGGCGATCAAACTCTGCAGCGTCACGCCGTACCGCCGGGCAATGCCCCACAGGGTGTCCCCCCGCTTCACGGTGTACGTCCTGGCCGCAGCCGTCTGGCTGGCAGACGATGCTCCGCCGCTCCCGGCCTGCTGTCCATTGCTGGTCTTTGTCAATCCGCCGTCGTAGCCGCTGTCGTCCTCCCAGAAGGCAAAGCTGTAGCGCACGTAGTCCGGCTTCGGCTCCTCTGTCACCGACAGTGAAACAAAATATGCACGGTCCGTCTGCCATACAGGATGCACCAGCATCCCCGGCCCCTCCTGATAAAAAACAGACGCCAGCTTCCGAAACTCGTCATAGGCCTCCGGCCCGAAAAACTCCCCCTCGCCCTCCATCACCCGCCGGGTCAGCCCCAGGTTCTGCAACGCGTACCGCCCA
>URTS01000129.1 GCA_900550685.1 uncultured Oscillibacter sp.
TGTCCCGCGGAGCGGCACTGCTGGAGGAACCGGGGTGCCACTATGTAGTGACCCCGAATCCGGAGATCGTGGAGGTCTGCCGGGAAAATCCGGCGGCCATGCAGGCCGTCAACGGTGCGGACCTGGTGCTGCCGGACGGCATCGGCGTGGTGAAGGGGGCGGCCATGCTGGGCACGCCCCTGAAGGAAAAGACCCCCGGCATTGAATTTGCCGCGGGCCTGATGGGCAAAATGGCGGAGACGGGAAAGTCCCTCTATTTGCTGGGAGCCAAGCCCGGCGTGGCGGAGGCCGCGGCGGAGCGTTTGCAGG
Organism: uncultured Oscillibacter sp.; assembly: GCA_900550685.1. Taxonomy (GTDB): domain Bacteria; phylum Bacillota; class Clostridia; order Oscillospirales; family Oscillospiraceae; genus Oscillibacter. The sequence goes on from URTS01000129.1 coordinate 310, forward strand.
CCCAATATCCCGGCTTGAAGATCGCCGGGACCCACGACGGCTATTTCAAGGAGGATGCCCCTGTGGTGGAGGCTATCCGGGAAAGCGGCGCGGACTGTGTGTTCGTCTGCCTGGGCGCCCCCAAGCAGGAGCTGTGGATGGCGAAAAACGGCCCTGCCACCGGCGCCCATGTGCTGTGCGGCCTGGGCGGCAGCCTGGACGTGTTCGCGGGCACCGTGGAGCGGGCCCCGAAGTTCTGGTCTGACCACGGCCTGGAATGGTTCTACCGCCTGTGCAAGGAGCCGAAGCGCATCGGCCGGATGATGAAGCTGCCGCTGTTTCTGGTCCATGTGCGGCAGGAGAAAGGAAAGCGGAAATGAGCGGACGGCTGATCGTATTCGAAGGGACCGACGGTTCCGGCAAGGCCACCCAGTCCCGGCTGCTGTGCGAGCATCTGCGGCGGGAGAACGTGCCTTATAAGAATATCAATTTTCCCCGCTATGGCCAGCCCTCTGCCGCTATGGTCCAGGAGTATCTGGACGGCCGTCTGGGCAGACACCCCGGCGATGTGAACGCCTATGCGGCGTCTCTGTTCTATGCTATGGACCGTTACGCATCCTACAAGCAGGACTGGGGCCCGTTTTATGAAGCGGGAGGACTGGTCATAGCGGACCGCTACACCACCTCCAACGCCGTCCACCAGGCGTCCAAGCTGCTGCCTGGTGAGCGAAAGGTTTTTTTGGAGTGGCTTTTTGATTTGGAATATGGCAAGCTGGGGCTGCCGGAGCCGGACCTGGTGATCTACCTGGATATGCCTACGGAGATCACGGAGAAGATGATGCGCCAGCGGGAAGCCGCCACCGGCACCCATGCGGACATCCACGAGCAGGATGAGGCCTATCTGAAAAGCTGCCGGGACGCGGCCCGGGAGATCGTCCGGGACTTCGGCTGGACCGTGATCCGCTGTGCCAGGGATGACGAACCCCGAACGGTGGAGGACATCCACGACGAGGTGTACCGCACTGTCAGGGCGCTGCTGTAAGGGCTTGTCCGGCAGGGACGCTTCCGCGCCCCCGCCGTCAGCAGCAGTTTCCGCAATTGCAGTTGTTTCCGCAGCTGCACCCGCTGCCGCATCCGCCGCAGCAGGCCAGTACCACGATCAGAATGAGAATGATCCAGAGCCAGGAGCCGTCGCCATTGTTGCAGCACATATCCGTCACCTCATTTTCCATTTGATAGGCTATTCTATGCCGGAACGCAGGAAAATGGGCCTGGCCGCGGGAAAAAACATCCGATTTGAAACAGTTCGCCCGGCTCCGGCTGACGGAGCGGGGAAGTAAGGAGGAACCGATGTCTGAATACAGAAGAGATGATACCGCCAGCTGGGACGCACAGGAGGTCCGGCGGGCCCAGGGAGAGCGGCGGCCCGCCCCGGCCCACCGCACCCAGAGCCACACCCGCCGCTGGCGGAGACGGAACCCGGTGCTGAACATTGGGGGCTATTTGATTTTTGTCCTGCTGGCCTCCGCCATTCTGGCAGGGGTGGGCTGGATGCTGGGCTCCGATTTCTGCGCCTTTAACCGGGGGGGCCTGGAAAAGGCCACGGTGGAGGTGACAGCGGAGGACAGCGTGTCCACTGTGGCCGACAAGCTTCACGACGCGGGCCTCATCAAGTACAAGTGGTTTTTCAAACTTTACGCCGGGATTTCCCACGCTGATAAGAAGATCGGCATCGGCACCTATGAGCTGAACACGGAAATGGATTACCGGGCGTTGATCCTGGGGATGCACAATTCCTCCGGCAACCTGACGGCGGAGACCGTCACCGTCACCATCCCGGAGGGCTACACCGTGATGCAGACCATCCATCTGCTGGCGGAAAAGGGCGTCAACACCGAGGAGAACCTGCTGGAAGCCGCCAAGACCGCCAACTACGATTACAGCTTCATCGACAACAGTTCTGAGGATGTGAGCCGCCTGGAGGGCTACCTCTTCCCGGATACCTATGAGTTCTATAAGAACCACAACGCCAAGAGTGCGCTGGGCAAGCTGATCGATGCGTTTGCCGACCATTTCGACGAGGATGCCTATGCGGACTCCAAGGCCAAGGCCATGGGTTACAGCGTGAAGGACGTGGTCACCATTGCCTCTCTGATCGAAAAGGAGACGGACGGTACGGATCAGGCCAATATCGCCTCCGTGATCTACAACCGCCTGCAAAACAAGGGTGAGACGGTGGGGTTGCTGCAAATCGACGCGGCGCTGCTGTACGGCCTGCCGAACCATACCGGCGCCATCACCAACGAGGACAAGGCCACGGACACGCCTTACAACCTGTATCTCCACAAGGGCCTGCCCCCCACGCCCATTGCCAACCCCGGCAGCGCGGCGCTGGAGGCGGCCATGAATCCCAACGACACCGACTATTATTTCTACGCCCTGGGCACCGACGGCAAGCACCACTTCTCCCGGACCCTGGCGGAGCACAACGCCTTTGTGGGGAGCAGTTCCTATGGCGGATAAGAGAAAAACGCCGGAGCTGCTGGCTCCGGCGGGAGATATGGAACGGCTGAAAATGGCCGTGCTCTACGGGGCGGACGCCGTGTACCTGGCGGGCACCTCCTTCGGAATGCGTGCCTTCGCCGGGAACTTCGCCCCGGAGGAGCTGAAAACGGCGGTGGACTTCGCCCACGCCCACGGCGTGGCCGTCCACTGCACCATCAACACCATGCCCCGCAGCGGGGAGATCGACCATCTGCCGGAGCATCTGGAACGGCTGAATGACGCCGGGGTGGACGCCATCATCGTGGCGGACCTGGGGGCCTTCACCCTGGCGGGGAAATATGCTCCCAACTGCAAACGCCACATTTCCACCCAGGCCAGCATTTCCAACTATGTCACAGCCAACGCCTGGTATGACCTGGGAGCTTCCCGGGTGATCCTGGCCCGGGAACTGAGCCTGGAGGAGATCCGCACCATCCGGGAAAAGACCCCGGCGGACCTGGAGATCGAGGCCTTTGTCCACGGCGCTATGTGCGTCAGCTATTCCGGCCGCTGTCTGCTCAGCAACTACATGACGGGCCGGGACGCCAGCCGCGGCGCCTGTGCCCAGCCCTGCCGCTATCACTATGCCCTGATGGAGGAAAAGCGCCCCGGCGAGTATTTCCCCATTGAAGAGGATGAAAAGGGCAGCTACATTTTGAATTCCCGGGACATGTGCATGATCGACCATCTGGACGACCTGCTGGATGTGGGCCTTTCCAGCCTGAAGATCGAGGGCCGGGCCAAGTCCGCCTACTATGCCGCCATTGTCACCGGCGCTTACCGCCACTGCCTGGATGACGCCGCCGCGGGGCGCCCCATTGACCCGGTCTGGCGGGACGAGGTGGAGCATGTCAGCCACCGGCCCTATGCCACCGGCTTCTACTACGGCTACCCCGGCCAGTACTATGAAAACTCCCGCTATATCCGGGAGTGGCAGGTGGTGGCCCTGGTGACGGAATGCGACGAGGCGGGCAACGCCGTCATCTCCCTGCGGAACAAGTTCCGCACCGGAGACACCGTGGAGCTGGTGGGCCCGGATCTGCGGCCCTTTGCCGTGACGGTGCCGGAGATGCGGGATGAAAACGGGACGGTGGTGGAAGAGCCCCGGAATCCCCAGATGCTGTTGAAGCTCAGGCTGCCCTGTCAGGTGCCGCCTATGACCCTGATGCGCCATCAGGTGGAATTATCAGCCAAATAAGGAGATAGGAGATATTATGAACGCAGATGTTGTTATCATCGGCGCCGGCCCTGCCGGCATCTTCACCGCCCTGGAAATGGTCAAGAAGGGCAGCAAACAGAAGATCGTCATGGTGGAAAAGGGACAGGCGGTGGAGAACCGCCACTGCCCCAAGGACAAGACGAAGAAGTGTGTCAACTGCAAGCCTTACTGCCACATCACCACTGGCTTTTCCGGCGCCGGTGCATTTTCTGATGGCAAGCTGTCCCTAAGCTATGAGGTAGGCGGCGATCTGCCCACTCTCATCACCCCGGAGGTGGCCCAGGAGACCATCAATTATGCCGACCAGATCTATCTGGATTTCGGCGCGGACCAGCACATTGAGGGCCTGGGCAACGATGAGGAGCGGAAGGAGATCCGCAAGCACGCTATCCAGGCGGGCTTGAAGCTGGTGGACTGCCCCATCCGCCACATGGGCACGGAAAAGGCCCAGGGCATTTACTATGCCATTGAGAAGTATCTCCAGGAAAACGGCGTGGAGATGTACTTCGGCTATGAGTGCAGCAATCTGATCCTGGAGCATGATGTCTGCAAGGGCGTTTCTGTGTCCAACGGCAAGGTGGATATGGAGATCTACGCTAAGCACACTGTGGTGGCCACCGGCCGCCGGGGCGCTGACTGGCTGGAAAAGCTGTGTGCAGAGCACAACATTGCCCATGCGCCCGGCACCGTGGATATCGGTGTCCGTGTGGAGGTGCGCAACGAGGTCATGGAGACCGTGAACCGGGTGCTATATGAGTCCAAGCTGGTGGGCTATCCCCGGCCCTTCAAGAACAAGGTTCGCACCTTCTGCCAGAATCCCGGCGGCTTCGTCAGCCAGGAGAACTATGACAACAACCTGGCCGTGGTCAACGGCCATTCCTTCAAGGAGATGAAGAGCGACAACACCAACCTCTCCATCCTCTGCTCCCACAATTTCTCCGTGCCCTTCAACCAGCCCATCGCCTATGCCCAGAAGGTGGGCGAGCTGACCAATATGCTGGGCGCAGGCCACATCATGGTGC
>URTS01000130.1 GCA_900550685.1 uncultured Oscillibacter sp.
CTCCAACCTGCGTGATCAGCTGATTGCCGGTCTGTCCCAGATCCCCCACAGCGCCCTCAACGGCGATCCTGTCCACCGGCTCCCCGGCAACGTGAACTTCTGCTTTGAGGGCATCGAGGGCGAGAGCCTGCTGCTCCTGCTGGACCAGGTGGGCGTGTGCGCCTCCTCCGGCAGCGCCTGCACCTCCGGCTCCCTGGACCCCAGCCACGTGCTGCTGGCCATCGGCCGTCCCCACGAAGTGGCCCACGGCTCCCTGCGTCTGAGCCTGTGCGAGTGGAATACCCAGGAGGATGTTGACCACATCCTGAAGGAAGTTCCCCGCATTGTGGACTACCTGCGGAGCATCTCTCCCGTGTGGAAGGACCTTGTCTCCGGCAAAAAGCAGTTCATGCTGTGATCCTGCCGCCTTTCCCGGCAGTGCAAATCTTTACTTTCGATCATAACCCAAGGAGGTTTTCAATATGGCACTCTATACAGAAACAGTCATGGATCATTTCACCCATCCCCGGAACGTCGGTGAGATTCCCGATGCCAACGGCGTGGGCGAGGTGGGCAACGCCAAGTGCGGCGACATTATGAAGATGTACCTGAAGATCAAGGACGACCGCATCGAGGATGCGAAGTTCGAGACCTTCGGCTGCGGCAGCGCCATCGCTTCTTCTTCCATGGCCACGGAGCTCATCAAGGGCAAGACCGTGGACGAGGCCCTGGCCGTCACCAACAAGCAGGTAGTGGACGCTCTGGGCGGCCTGCCCGCCTACAAGCTGCACTGCTCTGTGCTGGCTGAGGAATCCATCAAGGCAGCCGTGAAGGATTATTACGACCGCAACAACATCCCTTACGATCACAGCAAGTTCCCCGACTGTGAGCACTGCGAGGGCGGCTGTCCCATGGTTTGATGAAAAAAGCATTGATTGCAATGAGCGGCGGCGTTGATTCCAGCGTCGCCGCTTACCTCATGCAGCAGCAGGGCTGGGACTGCATGGGCGCCACCATGACCCTCTACCGCAACGAGGACATCGGCCTCTCCCACAGCCGCACCTGCTGCTCCCTGGAGGATGTGGAGGACGCCCGCAGCGTGGCCTGCAAGCTGAACATGCCCTACTACGTTTTCAACTTTTCCGACGAGTTCCGCTGCCAGGTGATGGACCGCTTTGCTGACGCCTACGAGCAGGGCCGGACCCCCAATCCCTGCATCGACTGCAACCGCTATCTGAAATTCCGGCGGCTCTATGACCGGGCGGCCCTCATGGGCTGCGACGCCATCGCCACCGGCCACTATGCCCGCATCAAACAGGAAAACGGCCGCTTTCTCCTGAAAAAGGCCCTGGACGCCAGCAAGGACCAGAGCTACGTGCTCTATATGCTGACTCAGGACCAGCTGGTCCACACCTGCTTCCCCATGGGGACCCTCCGCAAAACGGAAGCCCGGGAGATCGCCGGCCGTCAGGGCTTTTTCAACGCCCGGAAGCCGGACAGCCAAGACATCTGCTTCGTCCCTGACGGAGATTATGCCGCCTTCATCCGGCGGCACACCGGAAAAGAGGATACCCCCGGCGACTTCGTGGATGAAGACGGTCATATCCTGGGCCGCCACAAGGGCATTACCCACTACACCGTGGGCCAGCGGAAAGGCCTTGGGGTCCCCTCCAACCACCCGCTGTATGTGAAGGCCATTGACCCAGCGCATAACCGGGTGGTCCTCAGCGGAAACGATGCCCTTTTTTCCCAGCAGCTCACCGCCGGGGACTTCAACTGGATCGCCTGGGACGTGCCGCCCCGGCAGTTCCGGTGCAGTGCCAAGGCCCGTTACCGCCATCCGGAGCAGCCTTGTGAAGTGGCCGTCCGGGAGGACGGCACCGTGGAAGTGGTCTTTGACCAGCCCCAGCGGGCCATCACCCCCGGCCAGGCCGTGGTACTCTACGACGGGGACACCGTCCTGGGCGGCGGCACCATTCTCTGACCCTTTTCCCCAAAATTCAATCCGTACAAAAAGCCTCCCGGAGCAGCCGCTCCGGGAGGTTTTTTCGATGCTTCAGTTTTTCTCCTCTTTGGTGGAGCTGCCCAGATGCTCCCTGGCATGGTCACAAATGGCGCGGAAGGTCTGGTCGCTGATATCGTGCTCCATTTTGCAGGCGTCTTCCTCCGCCGTTGCCGGGTCCACCCCCAGATCCACCAGGAAGTTGGTCAGGGTGTGGTGCCGCTGGAGCATTTTGGCCGCAATCTGCATGCCCGTATCCGTCAGTGTGATCAGACCGTCCTTATCCATTTCAATATAGCCGTTTTCCCGCAGCCGCTTCGTGGCATAGGTCACGCTGGGCTTCGTCACGCCCAGATGCTCCGCCACGTCCACGGAGCGCACATACCCATGCTTCGTCTGCATCATCAGCATGGTTTCCAAATAATCCTCGGATGCTTTCAGGATCTGCACGATCTTCACCGCCTTGTTTGTTGTATTGTTTAGAATACCATATTTTCCGCACAAATGCAAGGGATGAGCTTTGTTGATTTTTCGACAATATTTTTCTATAAAAGGAGTTGACAGCTTGTGTTAGGGATGTTAAACTATTTGCTGGTTAGAGAGGGCTAACCTTTATTTTTCATTCCCTGGCCAACCTCTCAGCCATTCTTTTTCCACCAGAGTTAGTCATCACGAACTCCGTGTGCGGACTGGCTCAAAACAGATATGGAGGGATTTCATTATGATGCCGCTTGCATTGGCAAACATCGGCGAAGAGTACATGATTCACAAGGTCAGCGGAAACCCCGAGACCCGGAAGCACCTGGAGGATCTGGGCTTTGTGGCCGGCGGCCCCGTCACCGTGGTGTCTGCTCTGGGAGGCAACATCATCGTCAAGGTGAAGGAATCCCGCATCGCCATCAGTGAAGAGATGGCGCGCAAGATCATGATCTGAACCTGAAAAAAATTAGACAAGGGAGGAAGCAAACATGAAAACACTGCGCGATGTCAGCATCGGACAGACCGTGAAAGTCGTCAAGCTCCATGGGGAGGGCCCCATCAAGCGGCGGATTATGGACATGGGCATCACCAAGGGCGTCGAGATCTACGTCCGCAAGGTTGCCCCCCTGGGCGATCCCATGGAAGTCACCGTCCGCGGCTACGAGTTGAGCCTGCGGAAGGCCGATACCGAAATGATCGAAGTCGAATAATTTTTTTATAGTCCGGTTCGATAACTCGAACCCCAAAGGAGCAATGATATGGATAAGCAGATCAAGATTGCCCTGGCGGGCAACCCCAACTGCGGTAAGACGACTCTGTTCAACGCCCTGACCGGTTCCAACCAGTTCGTGGGCAACTGGCCCGGCGTCACCGTGGAGAAAAAGGAAGGCAAGCTGAAGAAGCACGACAACGTCATCATCATGGACCTGCCGGGCATCTACTCCCTGTCTCCCTACACCCTGGAAGAAGTTGTGGCCCGTAACTACCTGATCGGTGAGCGGCCCGACGCCATCCTGAACATCATCGACGGCACCAACCTGGAGCGCAACCTGTACCTCACCACCCAGCTGACCGAGCTGGGCATCCCCGTGGTCATCGCCATCAACATGATGGACGTGGTCCGCAAGAACGGCGACCAGATCAACGTGGCCGAGCTGTCCCGGGAGCTGGGCGTGCGGATCATTGAGATCTCCGCTCTGAAGGGCGACGGCGTCATGGAGGCCGCTGAGGCCGCCGTGAAGGCTGCCGAGGGCACCAAGACCGTTCCCATGCACACCTTCTCCGGCCCCGTGGAGCATGCCATTGCCCACATCGAAGAGGCCGCCGTCAACAACCTGCCCGAAGAGCAGCAGCGCTGGTACGCCATCAAGATCTTCGAGCGGGACGACAAGGTGCTGGAAAAGCTTACCATCCCCGCTGACGTCATGACCCACATCGACGCCGACATCCAGGCCGCCGAGAAGGAGCTGGACGATGACGCTGAGAGCATCATCACCAACGAGCGCTACGTGTACATCGCGGACATCATCAAGAGCTGCTACAAGAAGCACAACCAGGGTCAGCTGTCCGCATCCGATAAGATCGATAAGATTGTCACCAACCGCTGGCTGGGCCTGCCCATCTTCGCCGTGGTCATGTACCTTGTGTACTATATTGCCATGGTAACTGTGGGTTCCGCTGCCACCGACTGGGCCAACGACGGCCTGTTCGGCGACGGCTGGCACCTGTTCGGCATGGGCACCAGTGAATACACAGAAGTCGCTGACAACTACACCGCTGCCACTGAGGCCATCAGCGCCTATTACGATCTGGATACTGAAGCTGAGGACTTTGATCCCGATGCCGCTCTGGCCGAGATGAAGGCTGTTCAGCCCGACTCCGACACTGCCACCATCGAGGTGGAGGACGAGGAGACCCTGGCCATGAACGACATGACCGTTTACTACGAATCCGTCCCCGATGATGCCGACGAAGAAACCACCGTTGGCATGAGCTATCTGGACGCCGTCAGCTACCTGGAAGAGAACGGCTTCGACGAGCCCGATCCCGCCGATTACGGTGTGTGGGTTCCCGGCGTACCTGTGATTATCGGCAACGGTCTGGAAGCTGTCGGTGCCGCCGACTGGCTCAACGGCCTGATTCTGGACGGCATTGTGGCTGGCGTTGGCGCGGTTTTGGGCTTCGTGCCCCAGATGCTGGTGCTGTTCCTGATGCTGGCCTTCCTGGAGGCCTGCGGCTACATGGCCCGTATCGCCTTCGTTCTGGACCGTATCTTCCGCAAGTTCGGCCTGTCCGGTAAGTCCTTCATCCCCATGCTGATCGGCACCGGCTGCGGCATCCCCGGTATCATGGCTTCCCGTACCATTGAAAACGAACGTGACCGCCGTATGACGATCATGACCACCACCTTTATCCCCTGCGGCGCGAAGGTCCCCTTCATCGCCATGATCGCAGGCGCTCTGTTCGGCGGTTCCCCCTGGGTCTCCACTTCCGCTTACTTCATCGGCATGGCCGCGATCATCATCTCCGGTATCATCCTGAAGAAGTCTAAGCTGTTCGCCGGTGATCCCGCTCCC
>URTS01000131.1 GCA_900550685.1 uncultured Oscillibacter sp.
GACGCGAAGGTAATAGCCAATTATAAACAAATCAAAATTGTTGTATCGGCTGCGCCGATAGCGGACAGCCGCGAGGGCTGTCCCTACGAGCGGTCGGTAAAACAAGCCTTTTCAAAGATTTTGCGCCGCTCGCGCGGCATCGGTGCGTCGAGTCGCCGCACCCTACAAAATACAAGACAATAAGTCACTACAAATTTTGCGGTCAAATAATATCCGCCCCTACTGCATATATTTGTTGCTTTGAGCGAAGCAAAACACCCTCTCAGTCTCGGCTTACGCCGAGCCAGCTCCCCTGCAGGGGAGCTTAAATAGTTTTTGTGACAAATCCGATTTATCTCTCCGTATCCCCACATCGCGGCAAAACAAAACAGCCGCAGCAAAACAAATCGCTGCGGCTTGACTTTATATATTTTTTTACTCGCTGATTTTTCTGACTGTCTCCATGACATAGTCGCCGAACTCGCTGCAGGTGCAGCCGTCCTCGCGGCCTGTGATTTTGAGCTTCTTGTCCTCGTACATGCAGATGTCGAGCGCTCTCTCGAGCAGATCGGCTTTTTCCTGCTCGCCGATGTGGGAGAGGAGCATCACGCTCGCTCTGAGCATCGAGCAGGGGTCGGCGTACTGTGCTCTGCCCTCGCGAACCATTCTCGGAGCCGAGCCGTGGATAGCCTCGAACATCGCGTAACGCTTGCCGATGTTTGCGCTGCCGGCTGTGCCGACGCCGCCCTGGAACTCAGCTGCCTCGTCGGTGATGATGTCGCCGTAGAGGTTGGGCAGCACGAATACCTGGAACTTGCTGCGGATCTCCGGATTTACCAGGTTGGCGGTCATGATGTCGATGTACCAGTCGTCGGCGGTGATCTCCGGATAATCCGCCGCCACCTCGTGGCAGATGCGGGTGAACATACCGTCGGTCTTTTTCATGATGTTGGCCTTGGTGACGATGGCGACATTGGTTTTGCCGTTGGCCCGGGCAAAGTCGAAGGCGGCCTTGGCGATCCGGCGGGTACCGGCGTCTGTGGTGACCTTGAAATCCATGCTCAGCATGCCGGGCACCTCAATGCCCCGGCTGCCCAGGGCATACTCGCCCTCGGTGTTCTCCCGGAAGAAAGTCCAGTCGATGCCCAGCTCCGGCACGGACACGGGCCGCACGTTGGCGTAGAGGTCCAGTTCCCGGCGCATGGCCACATTGGCGCTTTCCAGGGTGCCGCCCTTGGGGGTCTCCGTGGGGCCCTTCAGCAGCACATCACAGGCTTTCATAGCGGCCAGCACGTCCTCCGGGATAGCCTTGCCCTGGGCGGTGCGGTTTTCGATGGTCAGGCCCTGGATGTCCCGCAGTTCCACCCGGCCATGGGTGATCTCGTCCGCCAGCAGCTTTTCCAGCACCCGGCGGGCCTGAGCCATGATGATGGGACCGATGCCGTCGCCAGGGATGAGGCCGATGACAATATGGCCCATGTGGGCAAAATCCTTGGCAGGGGAGCCCTGGGCCATTCGCTCCTGCCGCTGCAACTGCTGGGCCAGGAGCGTGCGGAAATGCTCCGCCGCCTGGTAAATGTATGCTTTCTGATCCATCAGTCGTTTCCCTCCTTGGTGTAGTTCAGCAGACCGCCTGCCCGGAGCATGTCTGCCTGCCGCTTGGTGAAGCTGCCGCAGACGGAAATTTCACGGTCCCCGGCGTGAAGCGTCATGGTGCCGCTGTCCAGACCGGCGTCGATGCCGGTGAGGGTCAGGGTCTCTCCCTGGGTCAGGGTGTCGTAATCATCGGGGTTGACAAAGGTCAGGGGCAGAATACCCGCATTGATGAGGTTGGCGGCATGGATACGGGCAAAGCTCTTGGCAATGACCGCCCGGACCCCCAGATACAGGGGGACCAGCGCCGCGTGCTCCCGGGAGGAGCCCTGGCCGTAGTTGCTGCCGCCCACCAGAATGGTTTCCCCGGCCTCCTTGGCCTTCTTGGCAAAGTCCTTGTCGCACACGCCGAAGCAGAACTCGGACAGTTTGGGGATGTTGGAGCGGTAGGGCAGGATCTTAGAGCCTGCGGGCATGATGTGGTCGGTGGTGATGTTATCCCCTACCTTCAGGGTCAGCCTGGCGGTGATGGTGTCGCCCACCGGCTTGCCCTGGGGGAATTCCTTGATGTTGGGACCGCGGAGCACGTCCAGATGGGCTGCCTCCTCCGGGGAGGCGGGGGCCAGCACGGCGCTGTCGTCAATGAGGAAGTGGTCCGGCATCTCCACATGGAGGGCCTCCATCCCCAGGTCCCGGGGATCGGTGATCTCGCCGGTGAGGGCGGCGGCCACGGCGGTCTCCGGAGACACCAGGTACACCTTGGCGTCCGCCGTGCCGCTGCGGCCCTCAAAGTTGCGGTTGAAGGTCCGCAGGCTCACGCCGCCGGAGTTGGGGGAGAAGCCCATGCCGATGCAGGGGCCGCAGGCACATTCCAGCAGGCGGGCGCCGGAAGCCAGAATGTCCGACAGGGCACCGCAGTTGGCCAGCATGGTCAGCACCTGCCGGGAGCCGGGGGACACGGACATGCTGACGGAGGGGGCCACGGTTTTTCCCTTCAGCATGGCGGCGGCCTTCAGCATGTCGTACAGGGAGGAGTTGGTGCAGGAGCCTACGCACACCTGGTCCACCTTGGTGCCCTTCAGGCTGCGGACGGTGACCACGTTGTCCGGCATATGGGGACAGGCGATCATGGGTTCCAGGGTGTCCAGGTCGATGTGGATGGTGCGGTCATAGACCGCGTCGGGATCGGCGGCTAAGGGGGTGAAGTCCTGCTCCCGGCCCTGGGCCTTCAAAAAAGACCGGGTCACTTCATCAGAGGGGAAGACGGAGGTGGTGGCACCCAGCTCGGTGCCCATGTTGGTGATGGTGGCCCGCTCCGGCACGGACAGGCTGGCGATGCCGGGGCCGCCCCACTCGATGACGTGGCCCACGCCGCCCTTCACGGAGAGGATCCGCAGCAGCTCCAGGCTCACGTCCTTGGCGGTGACGAAGGGGCGCAGGGAGCCGGTGAGCTCGACCTTGATGACCCTGGGCATATTAATGTAGTAGGCCCCGCCGCCCATGGCCACGGCCACGTCCATGCCGCCGGCGCCGAAAGCCAGCATGCCGATGCCGCCGCCGGTGGGGGTGTGGCTGTCGGAGCCGATGAGGGTCTGACCCGGCACGCCGAAGCGTTCCAGATGCACCTGGTGGCAGATGCCGTTGCCGGGGCGGGAGAACCAGATGCCGTGCTTGGCGGCAACGGTCTGGATATAGCGGTGGTCGTCGGCGTTTTCAAAGCCGGATTGCAGGGTGTTATGGTCGACATAGGCAACGGACCGCTTGGTTTTCACCCGGTCGATGCCCATGGATTCAAATTCCAGATAGGCCATGGTGCCGGTGGCATCCTGGGTCAGGGTCTGGTCGATGCGCAGAGCCACCTCAGAACCCGGCTCCATGCTGCCGCTGACCAGATGGGCGGCGATGAGCTTTTCCGTCAGTGTCTTTCCCATGATTTACTCCTCCTTCTGGGTGATGTCGGCAATGTTTGACCGGGCGTTGGTCACGTGGAGCAGGGCCGCCTCCGCGGCCTTGTCTCCGTCATGGGCCGCAAGAGCCTCATAAATGGCGGTGTGTTCTTCCAGAGCGTGGACCGCCCGGCTGTGGTGGGTGACGGAGGCCTTGCGGTATTTGATGATCTTCTTGTGGAGGGAGATCAGGGTGTCCGCAAAGGGACGGCTGCCGCAGCTGGTGTAAAGCAGTTCGTGGAACTGGGAATCCAGATTCTTGATCTGATCCGAGTTTTCGCCGGGCTCCTTTTCGCTTTCAATATAGAAGCGCTGCAGATCCAGCAGTTCCTTCATATCCGCCAGGGCTTCCGGGGTGATGCTGGCGGCGGCCCGGCGGGCGGCCATGCCCTCCAACTGGTGGCGGATCTCATAGATATCCAGCATATCCTCCCGGGAGATGCCAACCACCACCAGGCCCCGGCTGGTATCCTCCAGAATGTGCTCCTGCTCCAGGCGGCGGATGGCCTCCCGGATGGGGGTGCGGCTGACGCCCAGCTCACTGGACAGCCGCATTTCGCTCAGGACCTCGCCCTGGGGGTATTTTCCTGTCAGAATGTCCCGTTCCAGCTGCTCAAAAACCTGATCGGCAATGGAAATGGGCTTGTGATCTCTCATCATGGTCAGTTCCTCCTCAATGGCGGGGTTTCAGCACGCCGCCGGACAGCTCTGCGATCTTATCTTCCAGCTCTTCGTTGGAAAGGGCGGTGGTGCGGCCCCCGGCGTACTGATCGTCCACCCAGACCTTCAGCTTTTCCACCAGGGCGTCCCGCTTGCTGAGCTGGTGCTCTCCCTTGAGCCGGTAGTTCTGGTTGATCCAGTAGGCGATGCCGGCCAGGCCGGAGGTCTTGCTGACGGCCACGGCGGCGGGCCGGTCCAGCAGCTTTTCCGTGTTGAAGATGTTGTAGATCTCCTCGTCCTTCAAAAGGCCGTCGGCGTGGATGCCCGCCCGGGTGACGTTGAAGTTCCGGCCCACGAAGGGCGTCATGGGGGGGATGTGGTAGCCGATCTCATGCTCGAAGTAGTCGGCGATCTCCGTGATGGCGGTGGGGTCCATGCCGTCCAGAGAGCCCCGGAGGGAGGCGTATTCAAACACCATGGCTTCCAGAGGCACATTGCCGGTGCGCTCACCGATGCCCAGCATGGAGCAGTTCACGCCGCTGGCGCCGTACAGCCAGGCGGTGGCGGCGTTGGAAACGGCCTTGTAGAAGTCGTTATGGCCATGCCATTCCAGATATTCGCTCTCCACGTCGGAGTAGTGCTGCAGGCCGTAGATAATGCCGGGAACGCTGCGGGGCAGGGCTACCTCTGTATAGGGCACGCCGTAGCCCATAGTGTCGCAGGCCCGGATGCGGACGGGGATCTTGGCCTGGTGAGAAAGCTCCATCAGCTCGTTGACAAAGGGGACCACGAAGCCGTAGAAGTCCGCCCGGGTGATGTCCTCCAGATGGCAGCGGGGAA
>URTS01000132.1 GCA_900550685.1 uncultured Oscillibacter sp.
CCCTCCCGCATGTGCCGTCCGGGGCGCACCAGGCACTCCCAGGTCTTCTCTCCCCGGTCGATGAGCAGCAGCACCTCGCAGGCACCGCCCCCCGGCAGCCGCTGGCCAAGCAGGCGGGCGGGCAGGACCCGGGAATCGTTCAGAATCAGGCAGTCGCCGGGATTCAGAAAGTCCGGCAGTTCATAGAAATGGTGATGCTCCCAGGCACCGGTGTTCCGGTCCAGGGTCATAAGCCGGGAGCTGTCCCGCCGTTCCAACGGCGTCTGCGCGATCAGCTCCTGGGGCAGTTCGTAATTGAAATCGCTTGTTTTCATGGTTTTTCCTCACTTAAAATCATTACCGAATCGTAATATCCGTATAATAAAATTCCAGAATTTCGTCGTAGGTATACCCCAGCTCCGCCATGGCCTTGGCGCCGTACTGGCTCATACCCAGGTTATGGCCGCTGCCGGTGCCGGTGATGGTAAAGGTGCCGCTTTTGGAGGTACCGGCAGTCCCGCTGCCGCTGATGGTGGAGGTGCCGGAGGCGGACAGCACCGAGGCGCTGGCCCCCAGCGTGGACGTCTTTCCGCTGCCGCTGAGAACGCTGACGCCGCTGAGGGAGCTGAGCCGGGTATCCTCGTCATTGACATAGATACCGCCGGAGGAGGCTCCGCTGCCGCCGCTGATGGTGAATCGCTGGCTCTTGACGGATTTATTATAGGTGCTGGAATAGAAAACGGTGCGGCAGGTCTCCCCTTTTACGGTCACGCTGCCGCGGCTGCCCTCAAAGGTCACCTTGCTTACGTTGCCCATGGGGGTGAATTCCGACACATAGACATTCTGCACCGTGCCGATGCTGTAGTCCTTCTGCTCCAAAATCCAGGTCAGCTCGTCGGCGGTATAGGTCACAGTCCAGTTGTAATTGGGAATGGTGGTCTGGGCCTCATAGGGGTCCTTCTTTCCCACCAGATACGGGATGCCGCTGTTCCAGACATTGGCGGCATCCTCCGTGGCGCCGCCGTTGGAGGCGCAGTATACCAGGGTGTCCGCAGGCACGCCGTTGTAGTAGATCATCTCCCCCGCGGTGTTGTCCACGGCTTTGTCCGTGGCGGCCGTGGCCCGGTTGCGGCCGTAGTACACCTGGCAGTCGGTGCCGGCACAGACGTCAAAGCCCAGGGACGGATGCCGGGTCTTGGCGGCATAGGTCCGGGCACACACCGCCTGGGCCTCCAGGGCCGCCTGGGGCCAATCCTTGTCCATTTCATAGGGCACCACGCCCTTCACGTAGTCCTCGATATCCACCACGTTGATGACCGTCAGCGTCCCATTCTCGTTGCAGCGGTACTCAAAGCCGCCGGGGTACTTGTACCCCTTGCACCAGGTCTCCGTGTGCCGCCCTATGGGCCGGACCCCGAAGCAATAGCCGTTGTCGCTGAAGCGGTAGAGCACATCGCCGCTTTTCGTCTCTGTCACAACGACGCCGTTTCCGGAGCCGGAGGCGCGCATGGTGATGGTGGCCGCCTCCGTCTCGTCCAAGTAGACGAACTCCCGGTCCTCGTCGTAATAGCCGAACTCGTACCCGGAGCCCACGGCGTTTTCCAGATTGGCGGCTTCCAGGGCGGTGGAGCCCCAGCGGATGCCCACCTTCAGGGTATCGTTTACCACGGCGGAGGCTGAAACCGCCGTCAGGCTGAACAAAGTGATGATAAACAGAAAGGACAAAGCGTGCTTTTTCATAAAACCTCCCAATGCCGAATACCTTGACGATAGAGGAACATCATGCTATCATGTAGACAAACGTCCGTCAGGGAAATACATTTCCTGAGAACGCCGGAATCTGATTTATTATAATACACATTGGCCCCGGATTCAACCGAAATCGACGATTTCCCTGGGCCTGAAGGAGGAATCTGTTATGAAACAGTATAAGGTCGGCGTCATCGGCGGCACGGGCATGGTGGGTCAGCGGTTCGTGACCCTGCTGGAAAACCACCCCTGGTTCCAGCTCACCGCCATTGCCGCCAGCGCCAAGAGCGCCGGAAAAACCTATTGGGAAGCCGTTTCCAGCCGCTGGGCCCTGGACATTCCCTGCCCCGAGGAGGCAAAGCCCCTGGTGGTGCTGGATGCTGAGGCCGACGCGGAAAAGCTGGCGGGCCTGGTGGATTTCTGCTTCTGCGCCGTGGACATGAAGAAAGAGGAGATCCGGGCTCTGGAGGAAAAATACGCCAAGCTGGAGTGCCCCATCGTTTCCAACAACTCCGCCCACCGCTGGACCGACGACGTTCCCATGGTGGTGCCGGAGATCAACGCCGAGCACCTGGAAGTCATCGAGTCCCAGCGCAAGCGCCTGGGCACTAAGCGGGGCTTCATCGCCGTCAAGAGCAACTGTTCGCTCCAGAGCTACGTCCCGGCCCTGCACCCCCTGAAGAAGTACGGCCTGGACAAAATCCTGGTCTGCACCTATCAGGCCATCTCCGGCGCCGGCAAGACCTTCCAGCGCTGGCCGGAGATGGTGGACAACTGCATCCCCTACATCGGCGGCGAGGAGGAGAAGTCCGAGCAGGAGCCTTTGAAGCTGTGGGGCCGCGTGGAAAACGGCAAGATCGTCAAGGCAGAAGGCCCTGCCATCACCGCCCAGTGTTTCCGGGTGGCCTGCCAGGACGGTCACATGGCCGCCGTGTTCATGAAGTTCAAGGACGGCTGCAAGCCCTCCATCGAGCAGATCAAGGCCGACTGGGCCGCCTTCCGGGGTCCTGCCCAGGAGTTGGAGCTGCCCTCTGCCCCCAAGCAGTTCCTTCACTATTTTGAAGAGGAAAACCGCCCCCAGACCAAGCTGGACCGGATGCTGGAGCACGGCATGGCCATCTCCCTGGGCCGCCTGCGGGAGGACACCCAGTATGACTACAAGTTCGTGGGCCTGAGCCACAATACCCTCCGGGGCGCTGCCGGCGGCGCGGTGCTTCTGGCGGAGCTGCTGTGCAAAAAGGGCTATATTCAGCCTGTTGTAAAGTAAAACGACTTTATCCATGTAAATCGTACAAAAGCGGATGCTCTGATGGAGCATCCGCTTTTTGTTTCATCTGACAGGAGGTATGTATTGTGAAGGAAGCAATCTTTACGGGCTCCGGCGTGGCCATCGTAACGCCCTTTCAGGACGGCGCGGTCAACTTCCCTGTTTTCCGGCGGCTCATTGAACGGCAGATCGCCGAGGGCACCGATGCCATCATCGTCTGCGGCACCACCGGCGAAGCCGCCACCATGACACCGAAGGAACGAATGGAGACCATCGCCTGCTGCGTGGAGCAGACGGCAGGCCGGGTGCCGGTGATCGCCGGGACCGGCGCCAACGACACCCAGGCTGCCAGGGAAAATTCCATGGCGGCAGAGCGGCTGGGGGTGGATGGCTTGCTGATCGTCACCCCCTACTACAACAAGGCCACCCAGCAGGGGCTTCTGCGGCATTACAAAACAATAGCGGACTCCGTCAGCACCCCCATCATTCTCTACAATGTCCCCTCTCGCACCGGGGTCAATATCCTGCCGGAAACCTACGCGGAGCTGGCCCATCATCCAAACATCGCCGGGGTGAAGGAAGCCTCCGGCAATTTCGGCCAGATTCAGAAGACCCGGAACCTCTGCCCCACCAATTTTTCCATTTGGTCCGGCAATGACGACGAGACTGCCGCCATCTGTATGTTGGGCGGAGTTGGGGTTATTTCGGTCGTCGCCAACGTCCTCCCCGCTCAGATGCATGAATTGACGAGCCTGTGCCTTGCCAACGACTTTGCCGCCGCGGGACGGCTGCAATTGAAGCTGAAGCCCATCTGTGACGCCCTGTTCTGTGAGGTAAATCCCATTCCAGTAAAAACCGCCCTGAACCTTATGGGCCTGGAAGCCGGAGAACTGCGGCTCCCCCTCTGTCCCCCGGCCGATGCCAGCATGGAAAAGCTGAAGCTAGCTCTGTCCGCCTGGGACCTGCTGCCGGAATCATAACTGCAAAGCTTTTCCCAGGAAAAGTGCCGCTGTTCTTTCAAACAGCGGCACTTTTTGAACAATATTGCGGTTTTCTGGCACATTTAGGCGGTGTATGCCTTGTGGAACACCTTCTTGCCCTTCTTGATGACCACACCGTCACTGGCGAACTGGGCCTGGTCGAAGGTCACATCGATAGACGCCACTTTCTGGTCGTTGACGGCCACGCCGCCCTGCTGGATCAGGCGGCGGGCTTCGCCGTTGGACGCGCACAGGCCGCAGGCCACCAGCAGTTCAATGGCGCCGATCTTACCGTCGGTAAAGCGGGCCTCCGGCAGCTGGGTGGAGGGCATATTCTCGCTGCTGCCGCTGCCGCCGAAGAGGGCACGGGCAGCCTCCTGGGCCTTGTCGGCCTCGGCCTCGCCGTGGACCAGCTTGGTCAGCTCATGGGCCAGGATTTCCTTGGCCTTGTTCAGTTGGCTGCCCTCCCACTTGTCCATAGCGTCGATCTCCTCCAGGGGCAGGAAAGTCAGCATCCGGATGCACTTGAGGACGTCGGCGTCGCCCACATTCCGCCAGTACTGGTAGAAGTCAAAGGGCGTGGTCTTGTTGGGGTCCAGCCACACGGCGCCGCTGGCGGTTTTGCCCATCTTCTTGCCCTCGCTGTTCAGCAGCAGGGTGATGGTCATGGCGTGGGCGTCCTTGCCCAGCTTCCGGCGGATCAGTTCCGTGCCGCCCAGCATATTGCTCCACTGGTCGTCGCCGCCGAACTGCATGTTGCAGCCCACGGTCTGGAACATGTGGTAGAAGTCGTAGGACTGCATAATCATGTAGTTGAATTCCAGGAAGCTCAGGCCCTTCTCCATGCGCTGCTCATAGCACTTGGCGCGCAGCATGTTGTTCACGGAGAAGCAGGCACCCACCTCCCGCAGCAGCTCGATATAGTTCAGGTTCATCAGCCAGTCAGCGTTGTTCAGCATCATAGCCTTACCCTCGCCAAACTCGATGAATCGCTCCATCTGCCGCTTAAAGCACTCGGCGTTG
>URTS01000133.1 GCA_900550685.1 uncultured Oscillibacter sp.
TGGTAGAGTCATGATGCGTGGGCAGGTCAACTCTTTCCCGCCTCACGGACGCCACGTTTACGACGCCTTCCCCGGTCCGTGGCCTCTCCGGTTCAGACGGCCGCCTACTTAGGCAGCGAGAGCAACTTCGTTGTTGTTCTTTAATTTATAAGTTACCCGTTTTATAGAGGCCAGGCGCCTCTGCCCGCTTATCCTGCCTCCACACCCCCGTCGAAACCGGTACGCCCCCGTGTGAGCGGCGCACGACAAGTGCGCCGCGAATACGGGAAACCCGTCAGGTATGCGAAAGCAAAAGGAAATGAAATTACATCTTCTCCGGCTCGGGATAGTCAACGCCCTGCGTATCCACGCGGATGGTCTTGATGACCTGTGGCTTTTTCGGCATGTCGTTGTACATGTTGCGGTTCACGCGGGAGATGTCCACAGCGGCCTGCGCATTCTCGGTGATCTTACCAAACGCCGCATACTGACCGTCAAGGTGCGGCGCGTCGGCCACCATGATGAAAAACTGGCTGCCCGCGCTGTCGGGGATCATCGTGCGCGCCATCGAGAGAACGCCCAGCGTGTGCTTGAGGTCGTTCTTGAAGCCGTTGGCGGAAAACTCGCCCTTGATCTCGTAGCCAGGACCGCCCGTGCCGTTGCCGTCCGGGTCGCCGCCCTGGATCATAAAGCCGGGGATGACGCGGTGGAACACCACGCCGTCGTAAAAACCGGAGTTTGCCAGCGCGATGAAGTTGTTGACGGTGTTGGGCGCTTTCTCGGGGTACAGCTCGCCCCGCATGACGCGGCCGTCTTCCATGGTGATGGTGACGATAGGATTGCTCATAACATTCGTTCCTTTCTGATTCGTTATCTGCGGGCCTTCATAGCCCGGTCCATTTCGCGGCCCGCATCCCGCTTGGCGATGGCGTCCCGCTTGTCGTAGTTCTTTTTGCCCTTGCACAGGCCCACTTCCACCTTCACCTTGGCGTTGCGGAAGTAGACGCTCAAAGGCACCAGGGTGTAGCCGTCCTGCTTGATGAGGGCATGGAGCTTGCGGATCTCCCGCTTGTGCATCAGCAGCCGCCGGTCCCGGTCCGGGTCCCGGTTGAAGATGTTGCCGTGCTCATAGGGGGAAATGTGCATGCTGTGGACGAACAGCTCGCCGTCCTTCACGGTGCAGTAAGAGTCCTTCAGGTTCATGGAGCCTGCCCGGATGGATTTGACCTCCGTGCCGCACAGCTCAATGCCCGCCTCGTACTTGTCCTCCACGAAGTAATCGTGATATGCCTTACGGTTCTGCGCCGCGATCTTGATTCCCTTTTTCTCCGTGGGGATCACCTCGTTTCCCGGGAACCTCCCGAAAGTATCTGATAGTATAGCACAGTTTTCCTGCAACTTCAAGCAAAACAAGCCCTTTGCATTTCAGGCTTTGTGTGCTATACTATATTGGATATATTATGGGCAGGGTTTCTGCCCTTCAAACGAGGTTGATAGAATGGAAATGCCAAAGGATCTGACGGAGGTCACCCTCCGGCGGAAAGATGTTTACGACGGAAAAATTCTGAAGGTGCATGTGGACGATGTGCGCCTGCCCAACAGCCGGGAGGCCGTCCGGGAAGTGGTGGACCATGTGGACGGCGCGGCGGTGCTGGCCATGGACGAGGCCAACCGGGTGCTGGTGGTCCGGCAGTACCGGTACGTGTTCGGCCGGGTGCTGGCAGAACTGCCTGCCGGCAAGCTGGACCCCGGCGAGGACCCAGTGGCAGGGGCCCTGCGGGAGCTGAAGGAGGAGACCGGCGCGGAGCCGGAGACCTTCCTGCCCCTGGGCAAGATCATTCCCGCCCCCGGCTGCTACGGCGAGGTGCTGCACCTGTTCCTGGCCAAGGGGTTGAAATTCAGCGAACAGCATTTGGACCCCGATGAATTTCTCAATGTGGAGCGGGTGCCCTTCGACGAGATGGTGCACCGCTGCATGAACGGCGAGATCGACGACGCCAAGACCGTGGCCGCCGTGCTGCGGGCCAAGGTCCTTTTGAACCTGTAAATACTAAAAGGAGGCATACTCCCATGGACGCAAAAACCGAACAGAAAACCGTTCTCATTGTGGAGGACGAGAAAAATATCGTGGACATCCTGCGCTTTAACCTCCAGCGGGAGGGCTACCGGACCGTGGAGGCCTATGACGGGGCCGACGGCCTGGACAAGGCCCGGAAGGAAAACCCGGACATCATTCTGCTGGACGTGATGCTGCCGAAAATGATCGGCTTTGACGTGTG
Source organism: uncultured Oscillibacter sp. (assembly GCA_900550685.1). Classification (GTDB taxonomy): domain Bacteria; phylum Bacillota; class Clostridia; order Oscillospirales; family Oscillospiraceae; genus Oscillibacter. The sequence continues at coordinate 2,259 of URTS01000133.1, forward strand.
CCGCACCCTCCGGGAGGAGGGCAATAATGTGCCCGTCATCATCCTCACCGCCCGGGAGGAGGAGGCGGACAAGGTGCTGGGTCTGGAGATCGGCGCCGACGATTACATCACCAAGCCCTTCTCCATGCGGGAGCTCATTGCCCGGGTAAAGGCCAACATCCGCCGCACCGGCATGAACGCCGCGTCATCGGCTACCGCCGCGTCCACCGCCATGCCGGTGGTGGGCAGCCTGTCCATCAACACCGACAGCCGCCAGGTTTTCCGGGACGGCAAGCCCATGGACCTCACCACCCGGGAATACGAGCTGCTGACCTTCCTGGCCAGCCACCCCAACAAGGTCTACTCCCGCATCGATTTGATGGAGCAGGTGTGGAACTACGGCTACGTTGGCGACGACCAGCGGACGGTGGACGTCACCGTCCGGCGTCTCCGGGAAAAAATTGAGACGGACCCTGCCAATCCCAAGTACATTCTCACCCGCCGGGGCGTGGGGTACTATTTTTCCGTGTAAATTCAGTGCGGCCCGGCCGCATATCCGCAGCAAACCGTTTAGAAAACCGATAAAGGCGGTGATTTTTTGTTCCGCAGCTTACACATGAAGCTGACGCTGATCCTCTTGCTGCTGATCACGTCGCTGATGGCGGTGGTGGGCGCGTTTCTGACCACCAGCGTCACCAGCTTTTATATCGACACCTTTTACCAGCAGATGAGCAGCGCCTTTGGCGCTGACCGCCGGGAATTTGTATCGGACCTCCGCAGCGCCGCCGCTCAGCCGGACGGCGCTGAGCGTATTCAGGAGATCATGGAGGTCAATGCCGGTATGCTGGGCATCGACTACCGGACCCGGAACTACTATGTTCTGGACGGCACCGCCGGAACCTTCCTGGCCGGCAGCGCCGAAGCCTCCACCCTGCCCCGGGAGCAGTCCGCCAACCTGCTGACCGCCCGGAACGCCGTGGCAGCCCAGGACAGCACCTCTGTAGGCGACGAGAGCGACATTTCCGCCGACTATATGGACGTGGCCATCCCCATCTTCGGCGGGGACAATGCTTTCATCATCTATATTCTGGACAACAAGGACACGGTGTCGGAACTGAACAGCCAGCTGTTCCAGATCATCATGCAGGCCCTTATCATCGGCCTGCTGATCTCCGTGCTGCTTAGCTTTCTGCTCTCCAAGACCATGGTGGGCCCCATTGAAAAGCTGACCATCGGCGCGGAGCGGGTGGCCGCCGGAGACTTCGACAGTGAGCTGCCGGTGGAATCCACCGACGAGATTGGCATTCTCACCGGCACCTTCAACGAGATGGCCGGGGTATTGCAATCCACCCTGGCCGCCGTGGAAAACGAACGGAACAAGCTGGACACCCTCTTCCTCCACATGACCGACGGCGTGGTGGCCTTCGACCGGGAGGGTCATTTGATCCACTGCAACCCCGCCGCCACCGAGCTTTTGCAGCGGTCCATCGACCCCAGCTGCACCTATGAGGAACTGCTGGGGGACCTGCACCCCTTTGAGACGGTGCTGGCCCTGCAGAAGCCCAACTATATTGAAGACGAACTGGTGGCGGGCGACCGGACCCTGGCCCTCTACCTCACCCCCTTCTCCGACAAGGCCCAAGGCGGCGTGCTGATCCTCCTCCACGATGTGACGGAGCAGCACCGGAACGAGGAGCGCCGGAAGGAGTTCGTGGCCAACGTGTCCCACGAGCTGCGGACCCCCCTCACCAACGTCCGCAGCTACGCCGAGACCATCCGGGACGCCGGGGACGATATCCCCCGGGATATGGAAAACAATTTCCTGGACATCATCATCACGGAAACGGACCGCATGACCCACATCGTCCAGGACCTGCTGACCCTCAGCCGCCTGGACAGCGGCCGGGCCGACATGGTGTTCACCCGCTTCCCCTTTGGAGACGCCATCGAAAGCGTGGTCCGCTCCAACCAGCTCAACGCCCGGCAGCGTGGCCACGAATTGACCTACGCGCCGGAGGACACCCTGCCCCTGATTGTGGGCGACCGGAGCCGCCTGGAGCAGGTGATGATGAACATTCTGGGCAACGCCATCAAATACACTCCCGACGGCGGACATATCCGCGTCACCGCCGGGGCCGGGACCGATACCGTTTGGATGGAGGTCTGCGACGACGGCATCGGCATCCCGGACAAGGACCGGGACCGGATCTTCGACCGCTTCTACCGGGTAGACAAGGCCCGCTCCCGGGAATCCGGCGGCACCGGCCTGGGCCTCTCCATTGCCAAGGAGATCGTCCAGCGGCACCACGGCACCATTTCCCTGGCCCCCCATGAGGGACCGGGCACCACGGTCCGTCTGGAACTGCCCATTGCCCAGCCCTCCGCCGAAGCGCCGGAGGAAAAGCCCTGACCCATCACATTTCAGGAAAGGAGGGACCCGCTATGCGCCGCCGGGACTTCATTCAGAACATCACCATCACCCTGCTGGCCCTGTCGGCCCTGTTTCTCTTTTCCAGGACCCAGTTTTTCCAGCTGGGGTCCGCCGCCGGCAGCAGCTACTGGCAAAGGCTCACCACCTCCGCCAGCAGTGATTCTGCCGACGTCGACCTCTCCGACAGTCTCTCCGCCCCGGTGCGGACAGCCGTCACTGGAGAATACGGCCGGTACGGCAGCGTCTCCCTCACC
>URTS01000134.1 GCA_900550685.1 uncultured Oscillibacter sp.
CCCGCCGCTGCCAAGGGCCAGTATATCAAGAGCTGCGCCGTCGCCTCCACCATGGGCCCCGGCGTGAAGATGAATACTGCGAAGATGATCTGAGAATTGAAAGAGGGGGAGTTATCCCCCTCTGGAGATTCCTTTTACCGGTGAAGCAGTTTTCGCCGGTGAGCGCCGCTTCGGGCGGCGTTTCCGTGAAAACGGAAAAATGATATTGAATTTTGCAAAAATGCTTGACATTGGAGCAGAATTTGATATAATAACAGTCGCGTTCCAAAGACAGCAGGTGGAGTTTGCTCCGTAAGTCCTGCCGAGGATGGCAAAATCGTTTGATGATGCTTTTCTGTCCTCATGTCTTTCGGCATGGGGACAGTTCCTTTTTGAACGCCTCTGACCCGGGCGGACGGAGGTCCGCCGCAAATTCTCATGGAGGTGAAACCAAGTTATGCCTAACGCAAAGGTCCTTTCCGAGAAGCAGGCCATCGTTGCCCAGCTGACCGAGAAGATCCAGAAGGCTACCGCAGGCGTCATTGTCGACTACAAGGGTATTACCGTTGAGGAAGACACCGCTCTGCGTAAGGAGTGCCGCGAGGGCGGCGTGGATTATGCGGTTGTGAAGAACACCCTGCTGCGCTTTGCTTTCAACAACACCGGCCTGAACGATCTGGATGATCTGCTGAACGGCACCACTTCTCTGGCTCTGGCTGATGATCCCGTGGCTCCCGCCCGTGTCATGGCCGACTATGCCAAGAAGCTGGAAGGCAAGTTCGAGATCAAGGGCGGCTTGATGGACGGCAAGGTCGTCGACATGGCCACCGTCAATGCTCTGGCCGCGATCCCCGCGCTGCCCGTCCTGCAGGCACAGGTGCTTGGCACCATGCTGGCTCCCATTTCGGGCTTGGCTTGCGTCCTCAAGCAGATCGCCGAGAAGAACGGCGCTCCCGCCGAGGAAGCTTCCGCAGAGTAATCGTCTGCACCCAACTCAAAAACTAAAACAAATATCTTAAAATTGGAGGATCATTACAATGAGCGAGAAAGTTACCGCTATGATCGAAGAAATCAAGGGCCTTACCGTCCTGGAGCTCTCTGAGCTCGTCCACGCTCTCGAGGAAGAGTTCGGCGTTTCCGCCGCTGCTATGGCTGCTCCCGCTGCTGGCGCTGCTGCTCCCGCTGCTGAGGAGAAGACCGATTTCGACGTGGTCCTGACCGGCTTCGACGCCGCTGCCAAGATCAAGGTCATCAAGGTCGTCCGCGAGATCACCGGCCAGGGCCTGGCTGAGGCTAAGGCTACCGTCGAGGGTGCTCCCAAGACCCTGAAGGAGGGTGTCTCCAAGGAGGACGCCGAGGCTCTGAAGAAGCAGATCGAAGAGGCCGGCGGCAAGGTCGAGCTGAAGTAAGCTTTTCCTGCATAAGACGAAAAATCCCGTGGCTGATTTCAGCCACGGGAATTTTTTACGTATCAGCGGGGAAGGGAATTGAATGGCCTGTGAAGGGCTTGAGAAATTCCGGGATATCAGGTATAATGCAGGCAGAGCGCGGCGAAAACAGGAGAATTTTGGAATAAAATCAGACATTTAAGGAGAATGGAATGAGCGAATCCAATGTTGATCTGAAAGGGCTTCAGCAGCAGGTGGCGGAGAAAAAGCGATTGGAGGCCAAACTCCAGGAGTTGTACACCCAGCAGGAGACGCTGGAAGCCCAGACACAGACGCTGGAACAGGCCAAGCTGAATGAGCAGGCGGACGTGGACCGACTGGAGGGCCGCAGCCTGGCGGCTTTCTTCTACAACGTGGTGGGAAAGCTGGACCAGAAGCTGGATAAGGAGCGGCAGGAGGCCTATGCGGCCCAGGTGAAGTACGACGCGGCGGCCCGGGAACTGGATTCCGTTCAGGCGGATATTGCCCGCTGTGAGGATCAGACGGCCCGGCTGGCGGGCTGCGAGGAGCGGTATCAGGCGGCGCTGCAGGAAAAGGCGGCAGTGATTCGCCGGTCCGGCAACGAAGCGGCCCGGAAGCTGTTGGAGACGGAGACCCGGATCTCCGCCCTGGAAAGCCGGATGAAGGAGATCCAGGAGGCTGTGGATGCAGGAAGCAGGGCCCTGCAAGCTGCTGACAAGGTCATTGAGACCTTGGACGACGCAGAAAGTCTCAGCACCTGGGATGTGCTGGGCGGCGGACTGCTGGTGGACCTTGCCAAACATGAGAGCTTGGACAACGCCCAGGAGCGGGTGGAACAGCTTCAGGAGGATCTGCGGCGGTTCAAAACGGAGCTGACGGACGTGACAGTGGAAGCGGATATTCAGGTCAGCATTGACGGCTTTCTCCAGTTTGCGGACTTTTTCTTCGACGGGCTGTTTGCCGATCTGGCGGTGATGGACCACATCCATGGGTCCCAGGAGAAGGTGCAGAAGACCCGGGACGAGATCCAGGGGGTCTTGTCCCGTTTGGCGGACATGCAGGCGGAGACTGTGGAAGAGCTGGACGCGGAACAGCACCAGGCGGACCAGATCACGGTGGATGCTGTATTGTCCTGAGGTAATTGGATAAAAACACGCCCCTGCCAGCGGCAGGGGCGCTTTTTTCACTTTTGGGCGGCCTTGGCCAGCAGAGCCTGGCCCTCCGGGGATTTTAGCACGTCCAGCACGGTTTCCCGCACCAGGGCCTTGAAGGAATCGCTTTTCAGCAGGGCGCTGAACACAGCGCCGCCGTCGTTTTTGCCGCTGTCACCGGACTGGGCCACCACAGCTGCCGTGGCCCGCCGGACGGCCTTTGGCAGCACCACAGGGTCCTCTGCGGGGACCGCGCCGCTGAGCCAGTTGTCCATGCTGGTGGGATCGTCTGTCTCACCCCGAAGATAGGCGATGGACACGCCGAAGGCACTGGCCAGCTTCTGCTGCTGCTCCTGGGTAGGGGTCTGGCGGCCGGTTTCAAACTTTTCAATGGAGAGACGGGGAAGGCCCAGCGCCGCCGCCAGGGCAGGGCGGCTCATGGCCTTCTTCGTCCGCAGTTCTTCGATTCTTTGCGCCATGGTGACCATGGAAATTCCTCCTTATTTGCATACAGGTTGTTGGTTTTCTGCCTTACGGCTGGATCTGGCGGCCGGATTTCCGGTCCAGGTCCGGCAGCAGGACGATCTTTCCGGCTGCCAGTGTTTTTTTCATATCGATGAGCCGCTGGTTCCGGCTGCCCCGGAACCGGAGAGAGATATCCTTCAGTTCCTCTACAAAGCGGCCGTCCACCAGCACGTCCAGCAGGCTGAGCAACTCGTCCGTCACCTCACACCGGGGATGGCTGCCGTCCTGCTGCATTTCTTCCAGGGTGAAGCCGGAGAAGGCCCAGATGGTCTTTCCCGGATAAGCGGCCTTGACCCGCCGCAGAAAGGGCAGCAGTGCCCGCTGGTTTTCCGGCTCAAAGGGTTCGCCGCCCAGCAGGGTCAGTCCGTGGATGTAGGAGGGGGCCAGCAGGTCTAAAAGGTACTGCTGTGTCTCCTCCGTAAAAGGCTGGCCGTAACAGAAGTCCCAGGTCTGGGGCTGGAAGCAGTTTTTGCAGTGGTTGGTGCATCCGGAGACGAACAGCGTCACCCGGACGCCCTCGCCGTTGGCAATATCACAGTTTTTGATCTCACCGTAATACATAGTGTTTCTCCGATGTGCTCTGTTATTTGCGGGCTGTGCGTCTGCACTGCCGTACAAACAGTGCAGCGTCTCAAATCATTTTAGCCGAAGTTATAAATCCGTGCCCGGCAGGACATGCGCCTGCCGCTGAATTTTAAGCCGTTTCAGCCAAGGACATGTGCCTTGGCTGAAACACCGCTTAGTTTGCAAGTGTGCGAACGCAGAGAGTGCATGCAGCAAACTGTATCCTGATCGACAAAAAAGCGCACTTTTTTGTCGAAATAGTCTTTACAGGTGCAAGACCCGGTCCCGGATCTCCTGGGTCCGGCCCTGGTTCCAGAACTGGGTGCCGATGTAGCCGCAGGTGCGGCGGGCCACATTCATCTTGTCCTGATCCGTGTTGCCGCACTTGGGGCACTTCCAGATCAGCTTGCCGTTGTCTTCCACGATCTGGATCTCACCGTCCCAGCCGCAGACCTGGCAGTAGTCGCTCTTGGTGTTCAGCTCGGCGTACATAATATTGTCATAGATATACTGCATCACCTGGAGCACCGCCGGAATGTTCTGCTGCATATTGGGCACCTCCACATAGCTGATGGCGCCGCCGGGGGACAGCCGCTGGAATTCGCTTTCAAATTTCAGCTTGGTAAAGGCGTCGATGGGCTCGGACACGTGCACATGGTAGCTGTTGGTAATGTAATTCTTGTCTGTTACGCCCTTGATGATGCCAAAACGCTTTTGCAGGCACTTGGCAAATTTGTAAGTGGTGGACTCCAGCGGGGTGCCGTAGATGGAGAAGTCAATGTTCTCCTGCTTTTTCCACTTGTTGCAGGCGTCGTTTAAGTGCTGCATTACGGACAGGGCAAAGGCCTTGCCGCCGCCCTCATCGTCCGTATGACTCTTGCCGGTCATATAGCGGGTGCACTCATACAGCCCTGCATAGCCCAGGCTGATGGTGGAGTAGCCGCCGTACAGCAGCTTGTCGATCTTCTCGCCCTTTTCCAGGCGAGCCAGTGCGCCGTACTGCCACAGAATGGGCGCCGCGTCGGACAGGGTGCCCTTCAGTCGATTGTGGCGGCACATCAGCGCCCGGTAGCACAGCTCCAGCCGCTCGTCAAAGATCTTCCAAAACTTGTTCATATCCCCGCCGGAGGAGCAGGCAATGTCTACCAGGTTCAGGGTCACAACGCCCTGGTTGAACCGGCCGTAATATTTGGGCTTGTTGGTCTTGGGGTCTACATACGGGGTCAGGAAGCTGCGGCAGCCCATGCAGGTGTAGCAGTGGCCCTCTCCGTTTTTATCCACCTTA
>URTS01000135.1 GCA_900550685.1 uncultured Oscillibacter sp.
GCCAGGTCAAGTGCTTCTCCTCACTTCCGGAAGCACGAAATTGGCTGGACGATGCCAAGTATGCAGATAAGCACGAAAATATATTTGTTCCGCCAGATATGACGGTAGGCGTGTGGTTTGAGTTTTGGATCGCTCATATCGTTGGGGATCTGGCTCCCAATACTCGCAGAAATTACCGTGAGCGTTATGAGTATAACGTGAAGCCGCTTATTGGTGGCATGCAGCTTGCAGATGTCAAGCCGATGCACTGCAAAATGGTCTTAAATCAGATGGAGGAGAAATACGCGGGCTCAACCATTCGGCAAACCTATATCGCAATGGGAACAATGTTTCGCTCTGCAGTTATGAACAACATGATTCAAAAGCACCCGATGGACGGCGTTCGCTTTACCAAGCCCGTCCGCGCTGTGGACGACATCAAATGTCTTACAACGGATGAGCAGCAGAAATTTATGGAGGCGGCCAAACGCTCCCACAACTATGCGCAGTATGCCTTGATTTTAGAAACAGAGCTGCGGACAGGTGAAGTGATCGGGCTGACATGGGATTCGGTTGATTGGAAGAAGCACACTTTGACAGTCAATAAGACGTTGGAGTATCGACATGAGCAAGGCGAATGGCGTGCAGGACCTCCGAAAACGCAGCAGAGCTACCGAACGATCCCGCTCACAAACCGCGCATACGAGATTTTGGAAAAGGTTCACGCACGGGCTCCTGAGCGCAAGGAAACGGATATCCTGTCACTGACATTGGACTATTTGGTTCGGCATACTGGGGAAAAGGCGAGCTTGTCCATGCGTGATCTTGTCTTTATCAACTGGCGTACCGGGGAACCGGCGAAAAACAGTTCCTATGATACCCACCTTTATAAGCTATGCGACGAAGCAGGAATTGAAAAATTCTGTATGCACGCTTTACGCCATACCTACGCCACAAGAGCGATTGGATGCGGCGTACAGCCCAAAGTGCTGCAAAAGCTGCTTGGTCATGCGAGTATCAAGACTACGATGGACCGATATGTCCACGTGACAGATGACACCATGTTCCAGGCTGTGCGTCAATTTCAGAACGCCCGCACCGCTTAAAAGGTGAGCAAAAGGGTGAGTAAAAGGTGAGTCAATCACCAAGCAGAAAGTAAATCATCGGAAAAAGTTCGTAAAACAGCCTGCTTTATAACATATACAGCAACTTTTTCCTCGAAAAATAAAGGAGAAGAATCAAAAAATGAAATTAGGTATCGTGGGGCTCCCGAATGTAGGAAAGAGCACCCTGTTCAACGCCATTACCAACGCCGGCGCGGAGAGCGCCAACTACCCCTTCTGCACCATCGACCCCAATGTGGGCATGGTGGCGGTGCCGGACGCCCGGCTGGACAAGCTGGCAGAGATCTATGAGCCGGACAAAAAGACCCCGGCGGTCATCGAGTTCGTGGACATCGCAGGCCTGGTGAAGGGCGCCAGCCAGGGCGCCGGTCTTGGCAACAAGTTCTTGGCCAACATCCGGGAGACGGACGCCATCGTCCATGTGGTCCGGTGCTTTGACGATGAAAACATCATGCACGTGGTGGCGGATGCCGGCACCAACGTGCCGGTGGACCCTGTGGGGGACATTGAGGCCATCGACATGGAACTCATCATGGCGGACCTGGACATGGTCCAGCGCCGGGTGGACAAGGCCCAGAAGGCCGCCAAGGGCGACAAGAAGTTCCTCCACGAGGTGGACGTGTTCAAGGCCCTGGCGGAGCATCTGGACGCAGGCAAATCCGCCCGCACCTTCGACTGCTCCGATGACGACAAGGCCTTGATCGCAACATCTGACCTGCTGACCCTGAAGCCCATCATCTATGCTGCCAACATGGACGAGGACGGCTTTGCCAACCAGGAGGGCAACGAGTACCTGAAAAAGGTCCGGGCCCTGGCGGAGGCCGAGGGCAGCGAGGTGTTGCCCATCTGCGCCAAGCTGGAGCAGGACATCGCCGAGCTGGAGGGCGAGGAGAAGCAGATGTTCCTGGACGAACTGGGCATCGCGGAATCCGGCCTGGACCGGCTCATCAAGTGCAGCTACTCCCTGCTGGGCCTGATCTCCTTCCTGACCTACGGCAAGGACGAGTGCCGGGCCTGGACCATCAAGAAGGGCACCAAGGCCCCCCAGGCCGCCGGCAAGATCCACTCCGACATCGAGCGGGGCTTCATCCGGGCGGAGGTCATCGCCTACGACGATATGATCAAGTACGGCAGCGTCAACGCCGCCAAGGAAAAGGGCCAGCTCCGCAGCGAGGGCAAGGAGTATGTGGTCCAGGACGGCGACATGATCTACTTCCGCTTTAACGTCTGAGAACCCTTTCAAAATCCCGCTGGTGATCCAGCGGGATTTTTTCTTCCCGAGAAAAAGTTTTTTTCAAAACTGGCGAACGATCTGCCCTGCCGGGGCGTTTTATGGGTGAAAGCGCGTTTTTCAATTACACGAAAGAAGGAGGCATTGCATGACGGAAGCATATCTGAGCAATGCCATGAATGCCTATGGCCCCACGGTGTACCGGCTGGCCCTGTGCCGGATGCAGAATATCGCCGACGCGGAGGACGTGTACCAGGAGGTGTTTCTGCGGCTGTGGAAGCAGGATGCAGAGGACTGGGAGGGTGAACGGCTGAAGGCATGGCTCATCCGCACGGCCCTGAACCGCTGCGCCGATCTGCACCGGTTCCGCCTGCGGCGGCCGGTGCTAGCACTGGAGGACCTGCCGGAGCTGGTCCAGCCGGATGACGAGGCGGCGGAGCTGTGGGAAGCGGTGGGCCGTCTGCCGGAAAAGGCCCGGACGGCGGTGCATCTCTATTACGCCGAGGGCTATTCGGCGGAGGAGATCGGCCAGCTGATGCACATTCCCGCAGCCACAGTCCGCACCCGGCTCCACCGGGCCCGCAGGCAGCTGAAAGAACTTTTGGGAGGTAATGACGATGAAGCGTGCGTATCACGATTTGATGGATAAGATTCAGGTCCCCGGCGGACTGAATGACCGTGTGCTGCGGGCTGCCCGGCAGGAGGAGACCGGTCCCAAGCGTCTGGCGGAGGGGCGGAGACGGCCCATTCTGCGGGCGGTGGTGTGCGCCGCCTGCGCCCTGGCCCTGGTGCTGGGCACGGTGCGGTTTGCGCCCCGCCCGGCAGAGGAGCCCGGCTTGCCCCAGCTGACCTACAGCTTCGGCCTGACGGCCTATGCCGCCGATCTGGGAGAGACCATCCTGCCCAACGCCAACGGCGGGCTGGCCCTGCTCACCGGCAGCGGCTCGCTGGGTTCTATGCATGGCGATTTTACCGGCTGCCTGTTTCAGGTGACCGGAGAGAACATTCGGAAGGTGACCCTGTCCGTGGACCGGGGCGGGCTGTACCGCAGCGAGACCCGGAGGGGGCTGACGGATGACGAGGTACAGGCTCTTTGGAAGGCAGAGGAGAATGGCGAACTGACGTGCAATGTTTACGGCGCCGACGAGGATGCGCTCCCTGATGCCGACATCATGACGGCTTTGGGCAGCGAGGCGACGGAGGACTATGACCCTGCTGCCAGCTACGGCTTCTGGGTGCCGCCGGATGAGATGCTGGAGAAGACCGGCGATGCGAAGCAGAACCTGTGGGATGCCATCGACACCTTTGACGGCGCCCACCTGACGGTGGAGGTCACCTTTGCGGACGGCGGGACCCAGAGCCGGACCTACACCCTCTCCACCGGACGGCTCCGGCTGGATCAATATGAAAACGGGACATGGACGGTCCTGCCCCAGCTGGCAGGGGATGAAGATCTGTTTGTCTACGGCATTTACGCCGCCAGCGAAACGGAGAGCCGCTGGTTCCAGTGGCCGGTGGCGGGCAGCAATACCGTCAGCCTTAGTAACCCCTTCGGGGGCCGATGGAATCCTGGTGGTCAGGGTAAGACTGTTCATAACGGCATCGACATCCCCGGAACGGAGGGCACCGCCATTCTGGCGGCGGCGGACGGCACCGTGACGGAGACGGGCTTCGACCCGGAGCGGGGCAACTACCTGCTGATCGACCATGGAAACGGCCTAACCACCCTGTACGCCGCCTGCAAGGAGGTGGACGTGAGCAAGGGGGACGCCGTGAAGGCGGGGGATGAGATCGCCGCCCTGGGCTCCACCGGTGCGTCCACCGGCCCCCACCTCCACTTTGAGGTCCGGCAGGACGGCGAGGCCCAGAACCCCACCGCCTACTTCAACGCCGATGTCCGGGCCCAGCTGCAAATGGGCTGATGGATGGTCTGTGCGGAAGACTTGCACAAAAAAAGGAACACCACCCTAATGGGTGGTGTTCCTTTTTGGTGACCCGGCGGGGATTCGAACCCCGGACGCGCAGGCGCAAGCGCCATGCGCATTCGCGCGGCGGGAATGTCAGTCCGGCTCTCCGCACAGCGGCAACCGCCGGACATGACAGTGGGCCGGGGTTCTCTTACATCGAAAGCTATGCAAAAAACCGACACGCAAACGCGTGTCGGTTTTCTGGTGACCCGGCGGGGATTCGAACCCCGGACCCACTGCTTAAAAGGCAGTTGCTCTGCCGACTGAGCTACCGGATCAGAGTAAAACACTTATTACCTATAAATCACTGGCCGAGAGGCGGGCTGGAAAGTCTTGGCTGGGACGGCTGGACTCGAACCAGCGAATGAGGGAGTCAAAGTCCCTTGCCTTACCACTTGGCTACGCCCCTAAGTGGAAAAAGAGAGGGGACCGGGGATATCCCGGTCCCCTCTTGTCTGGGGTGGGTGATGGGACTCGAACCCACAACACCTGGAACCACAATCCAGTGCTCTGCCAATTGAACTACACCCACCACATATAAACCGTTCGCATGCCGACGCTGC
>URTS01000136.1 GCA_900550685.1 uncultured Oscillibacter sp.
AGATGATCGAAGCTGGCGAATTCACTGCGGAAGAGGCCAAGATCGGCTACGTCGGCGCTTTCACCTATGCCGAGGTTATCTCCGGCTACACCTCCTTCTTCCTGGGCGCCCGCTCCGTCTGCCCCTCCGTCACCATGGACGTGACCTTCACCGGCAGCTGGTATGACGAGACCGCCGAGAAGGAAGGCGCCAACAAGCTGATCGCCAACAACTGCGTCCTCATCAGCCAGCACGCCGACTCCATGGGCGCTCCCACTGCCTGCGAGACCGCCGGTGTTCCCAACATCTCCTACAACGGCTCCACCCAGGCTGCCTGCCCCAACACCTTCATCGTTTCCTCCCGTATCGACTGGGAGCCCTACTATGAGTATGCCATCACCGCCGCTATGAACGGCGATCCCATTGACACCGACTGGACCGGCACCCTGGCCACCGACTCCGTGGTCCTCACCGACGTCAACACCGACGTTGCCGCCGAGGGCACCCAGGAGGCCATCGACGAGGTCAAGGCCAAGCTGGAGAGCGGCGAGGTCCACGTGTTCGACTGCTCCACCTTCACCGTGGACGGCCAGACCCTGACCTCCTCCGAGGCTGACGTGGACACCGATCCCGACTACACCCCCGACACCGAGGCCATCGTGGACGGCTACTTCGCAGAGTCCACCTTCCGTTCCGCTCCTTACTTCCAGCTCCAGATCGACGGCATCAACCTGCTGGACACCAACTTCGGTTAATCTCTCTCTTTGTTTTACGAGACCGGGCTGCCTACGGGCGGCCCGGTTTCCCTTTAAAGTCCGGAAAATCTCTGGATTTGCAGCGGTTTTCCCGCTGTAAAAATTTCCGGATGTGGTATGACTTTGGATTTACAACCAGAGGGCTGTATGCTACAATAAATAAGAAGTTTATGTCGGGGGGAAAGCCCCGCCTGAAAAGAAAGGGTGACTGCCTTGTCAACTGCGTGCGCGGTTAAAATGGAGAACGTTACCAAGCGCTTCGGAAAGGTCGTGGCCAACAATGCCGTGAACCTGGAGCTGCATGAGGGCGAGATCCTGTCTCTGCTGGGGGAAAACGGCAGCGGCAAAACCACACTGATGAACATGCTCTCCGGCATTTATTTTCCGGACGAAGGGCAGATCTACATTCACGGGAAGCCCGTGACCATCGCCTCTCCCAAGGATGCCTTTCGGTACGGCATCGGCATGATCCATCAGCACTTCAAGCTGGTGGATGTGTTCACCGCTACGGAAAATATCGTTCTGGGCCTGGAGGGGAAGCTGAATCTGGCGGAGGCCGGGAAAAAGGTCAAGGAGATCTGCGACAAATACGGCTTCGACATCGATCCAAATCAGAAAATTTACGATATGTCCGTTTCTCAGAAGCAGACGGTGGAGATCGTGAAGGTCCTCTACCGGGGCGCGGACATCCTGATTTTGGACGAGCCCACCGCCGTGCTGACCCCCCAGGAGACGGACAAGTTGTTCCAGATCATGCGGAACATGAAGGCCGATGGCAAGTCCCTCATCATCATTACCCACAAGCTCCACGAGGTGCTGGAGGTCTCCGACCGGGTGGCGGTGCTCCGCAAGGGCGAGTCCATCGGCGATGTGGCCACCAAGGACGCCGACCAGCAGTCCCTGACGGATATGATGGTGGGTCACAGCGTCAGCCTGAACATCCGGCGGCCGGAGCCGGTGAACGTGGAGCCCCGGCTGGTGCTGGACGGCCTGACGGTGTTCGACGAACTGGGCATCAAGCGGCTGGACAATGTGAGCTTCACCGTCAACGCCGGTGAGGTGCTGGGCGTGGCCGGTGTGGCCGGCAGCGGCCAGCGGGAGCTGCTGGAGTCCATCGCGGGCCTGTATCCCATCGCCTCCGGCACTGTGACCTATTACGACCCCAAGGACGGCAAGACCAAGAACCTGGTGGGCATGGATCCCATGGACATCCGCAAGAGCGGCATCGCCATGTCCTTCGTGCCGGAGGACCGGCTGGGCATGGGCCTGGTGGGCTCTATGGGCATGACCGGCAACATGATGCTCCGCTCCTGGCGGAAGGGCCGCGGCGCGTTTTTGAACCGGAAGGACCCGGAGGATCTGGCCAAGCGCATCTGGCAGGAGCTGGACGTGGTGACGCCCAGCACCAGCTTCCCGGTGCGGCGGATGTCCGGCGGCAACGTGCAGAAGGTGCTGGTGGGCCGTGAGATCGCCCAGATGCCCTCCGTGCTGATGACGGCCTACGCCGTCCGGGGCCTGGATATCAATACATCCTATACCATTTACAATCTGCTGACGGAGCAGAAGATGAAGGGCATCGCCGTGGTGTATGTGGGCGAGGACCTGGACGTGCTGCTGGAGCTGTGCGACCGGATCGTGGTCTTGTGCGGCGGCCAGGTGTCCGGCGTGGTGGACGCCCGCACCACAGACAAGCGGCAGGTGGGCGCACTGATGACCCGCATGGAAGGAGGCAAGGCAGATGAATAAGAAACAGTCCCTGTTCCACATCGCCAAGCGGGACACGCTTCCCTGGTACAAGAGCTTTGCCATCCGGGGCTGCGCCATTATATTGGCGCTGGTGGTGTGCGCCGTGGTCACCATGCTGATGACCGGCGAAAACCCTGTCAGCATCTATGCAACCATCTTCAAGGGCGCCTTCGGCTCCGCCCGGAAATCCTGGGTCACCTTCCAGAACCTGGCGGTGCTGCTGGGCATCTCCCTGGCGGTAACGCCCGCCTTTAAAATGCGGTTCTGGAACATCGGCGCCGAGGGCCAGGTGCTCATCGGGTGCCTTGCCACCGCTGCCTGTATGATCTGCCTGGGCGATAAGCTGCCCAACGCGGTGCTGATCTTGGTCTCCCTTGTGGCGGCCATTGCGGCCGGTGCCCTCTGGGGCTTTCTGCCCGCCTTTTTCAAGGCCAAGTGGAACACCAATGAGACCCTCTTCACCCTGATGATGAACTACATCGCCACCCAGCTGGTAGCCTTCTTCATCATCGTGTGGGAGGTGCCCAAGGGCGCAGGCAAGATCGGCATCATCAATCAGAACACGGAGACGGGCTGGCTGCCGGTCATCGGCGGGCAGAAGTACCTGTTGGTGATTTTGGTGGTGGCGGTGCTGACGGTGTTCATGTACATCTACCTCAACTACAGCAAGCACGGCTATGAGATCGCCGTGGTGGGCGAGAGCCAGCGGACCGCCAGCTATGCCGGCATCAAGGTGGACCGAGTCATTATCCGCACCATGGCCCTCTCCGGCGCGGTGTGCGGCCTCATAGGCCTGCTGCTCACCGCCGGTACGGACCACACCCTCACCACCACCATCGTGGGCGGCCGGGGCTTCACCGCCGTCATGGTGTCCTGGATGGCGAAGTTCAACCCCATTATCATGGTGTTCACCAGCCTGCTGCTGGTGGTCCTGGGCCGGGGCGCCAGCGAGATCTCCAGCACCTTCGGACTGAACCAGTCCTTCTCGGATATCCTCACCGGCATCATCCTGTTCTTCATCATCGGCAGCGAATTTTTCGTCACCTATCAGGTCAGCCTGCGCAAGAGCGGAAAGAAGGAGGCATAAGCTATGTTTTTTGATTTTGCATCGTTCCTTCCCCGGGCCGTGATGCAGGGCATCCCCCTGCTGTACGGTAGCACCGGCGAGATCCTGACGGAGAAATCCGGCAACCTGAATCTGGGCATCCCCGGCATCATGTATGTAGGCGGCATCTGCGGCGTTGTGGGCGCATTTTTCTATGAACAGGCGGTCCCGGCGGCGGAGATGAACGGTATTCTGGCCATCGGGGTCCCTATGGTGTGCTCCCTGCTGGGGTCTTTGCTGATGGGCCTGCTGTACTGCCTGCTGACCGTGACCCTCCGTGCCAACCAGAATGTCACCGGCCTGGCCATGACTACCTTCGGCGTGGGCGTGGGCAACTTCTTCGGCGGCTCCCTCATCAAGCTCACCGGCAGTGAGGTGCCCTCCATCGCCCTGTCCGCTACCAGCGCCTATTTTAGTAAGTCCCTGCCCTTTGCCGACAAGCTGGGGGTCTTTGGGCAGATGTTCCTGTCCTACGGCTTTCTGGCGTATCTGGCTATCCTGCTGGCGCTGCTGAGTTCCTACTTTCTCAAGCACACCCGGGCGGGCCTGCACCTGCGGGCCGTGGGCGAAAGTGCCTCCACGGCGGATGCGGCGGGCATCAACGTCACCAAGTACAAGTACCTGGCCACCTGCATCGGCAGCATGATCGCAGGCCTGGGCGGCCTTTACTACGTGATGGACTACGCCTGCGGCGTCTGGTCCAACAACGCCTTCGGCGACCGCGGCTGGCTGGCCATCGCACTGGTGATCTTCACCATCTGGCGGCCCAACGTCAGCGTGCTGGCGTCCATCCTCTTCGGCGGCTTCTACATTCTCTATCTCTATATCCCCACCGGAACCAACCTGGCCATCAAGGAGCTTTACAAAATGCTCCCCTATGTGGTGACCCTGGCGGTGCTGATTATTGTGTCCCTGCGGAAAAAGCGGGAGGATCAGCCCCCTGCATCCCTGGGTCTCAGCTTCTTCCGGGAGGAGCGGTAAATGCAAAGCGGCTTCCCGCAAGGGAAGCCGCTTTTTCCGTCAGGGAAAGACAAACAGCACCATGGATGATAGCGAACGGCAAACTATTAGCGGAAATAATGATAGATATATCAACTTTCTGCTTTTCTTGCAGAAAAAACCATTTTATAATAGGACGGTTGAAAAAATAGGCGGACGGTATAAAAATTGAGCCGTAATTTAGGGAGGCAATGAATATGGCAAACTGCGCAATCGTAGGCATCAACTGGGGCGATGAGGGCAAGGGCCGCATGGTGGACTATCTCACCAGCCAT
>URTS01000137.1 GCA_900550685.1 uncultured Oscillibacter sp.
AAGCGGAAATTCCCTCCATCATTTATCAGACCTTCTCCACCCTGGGCTTGAAGCGGTTCCAGATCCGTGTGAACAACCGGAAAATTTTGAACGGCTTCTATGCCCTGCTGGGCCTCACGGAGAAATCCGGTGACATCATGCGCACCGTGGACAAGCTGGACAAGATCGGCCCCGAAAAGGTAAAGACCATCCTGGTGGAGGATTTCGCCGTCAGCGAAGCCGATGCCGATGAGATTTTAAAGTTCATTGCCATCAAGGGCAGCAACGAAGAGGTCCTGGCGGCCCTGGATGGCTACACCGGCAAGAACGAGATGTTCGATCAGGGTCTCAGCGAACTGAAAACCGTGGTGAACTACCTGGCGGACTTCGGCGTACCCGCCGAAAACTTCGCTGTGGACCTCACCATCGCCCGGGGCTTGGATTACTACACCGGCACGGTCTATGAGACCACCCTGCTGGACCACCCGGAGATCGGCTCCGTGTGCTCCGGCGGCCGGTATGACAACCTGGCGGAGTTTTACACAGACAAGCAGCTGCCCGGCGTGGGCATCTCCATCGGTCTGACCCGGCTGTTCTACGTGCTGGGTGAGCAGGGGATGCTGAATCCGGAGCTGCCCACCGCCCCGGCGGATGTGCTGATCCTGCCCATGACGGAGGACCTCTCCCCCGCCATCGCCCTGGCGACACAACTGCGGCAGGCAGGCATCCGCACTCAACTCCACTGCGAGCAGAAGAAGTTCAAGGCCAAGATGAGCTACGCCGACAAGCTGGCCATCCCCTATGTGATCTTCCTGGGGGAGGATGAAATCAACGCCGGCGTGGTGGCCTGCAAGGACATGAAGTCCGGCGAACAGACCAAGCTGAACACCCAGGAGACCATCATCCGCATCCAGGCAGGCCTGGCCGAACTGGAAAAGGGCAGCGTCATTGTGGAATAACCGCCCCGGAAAGGAGCAATGATGAAACTGACGCTGAAGCGCGATCTGCCGCTGATGCTGGCGGTGCTGCTGGCCATCTGGTGCATGTGGTACGCCCGGCCCGTCGGCGTGGACACCCTGTTTCCCGGCCTGGAACCGGACAGCATTTATGTGACTCTGATTGATTTTACCGGCAGCAGCCATGAGGACCGTAACCTGGAACTCACCGCCGGGACGCCGGAATTTGACGCTCTCTGGGCCGACATTCAGGAGCTGCAGTTCCGCCGCTCTCCCCTGAATGTGGTGGTGCAGGCATTTCCCTTTTTGGAAAATCTCAGCAGCAGCTCCAAAACAATGAAAGACGGTGACATCACCCATATGTTCCTGGACCTCTACCAGGTCAATGGCCTGCCATCTTCCAGAACGGAACAACTCCGCTTCTGGGTTGATGCCTGGGAATACCGGGACTTCGACCACGGCGTGAACCTGCCCCTGGTGATGAAAAACGCCAAGGACATCGGCCAAAGTATGGCCCATGACCTATGGGATCAGGCGGAAAATTAACTACGTTTTGTAATTTATTGTTCAAATAATACGATTTAAAATCACTTTTTCTTGGAAAGGAAGCAAAAACATGATGCAGAACCGAACCCACACCTGCGGGGAGCTGCGCCTCAGCGACGCCGGTAAGCAGGTCAAGATCTCCGGCTGGATGGAAAACGTCCGGGTGGTCAGCGCCAACCTGGCCTTCGTGGTCGTCCGTGATTTCTACGGCACCACCCAGGTGGTGGCGGAGACCGAGGACATGGTGAACACCTTCAAGGCCATCACCAAGGAGTCCACCATTTCCGTGGAGGGCACCGTCCGGGAGCGCGACAGCAAGACCAACAAAATGGCCACCGGCGACATTGAGATTGTCCCCGCCAAGGTAGAGGTACTGGGCCGCTGCCAGCACAGCGAACTGCCCTTCCAGATCAACCGCAGCCGGGAGGCCGACGAGGCCCAGCGGCTGAAGTACCGCTATCTGGATCTGCGGAATCCCGCCGTGAAGAAGAATATCATCCTGCGGTGCAATGTGGTGGCCGCCCTGCGGAAGTCCATGACGGAGCACGGCTTCCTGGAGATCACCACCCCCATCCTCACCGCCTCCTCCCCCGAGGGCGCCCGTGACTACCTGGTGCCCGCCCGGAACCATCCCGGCAAGTTCTACGCCCTGCCCCAGGCTCCCCAGCAGTTCAAGCAGCTGCTGATGACCTCCGGCTTCGACCGTTACTTCCAGATTGCCCCCTGCTTCCGGGACGAGGACGCCCGTGCCGACCGCTCCCCCGGTGAGTTCTACCAGCTGGATATGGAGATGGCCTTCGCCTCCCAGGAGGACGTGTTCGCCGTTCTGGAGGACGTGCTGCCCCCGATTTTTGCCCAGTACGGCACCTATGACCGGGCCAGCAGCGCCCCCTTCACCCGCATCCCCTACAACGAGGCCATGGAGAACTACGGCTCTGACAAGCCGGACCTGCGGATCGACCTGCGGGTGCAGGATGTCACCGCCGTTCTGGGCGGCTGCGGCTTTGAGCCCTTTGCCGAGGGCAATCTGGTGAAGGCCGTGAAGGTCAGCGATTTCCACGAGACCCGGAAGTTCATCGACAAGACCCTGGCGGATGTGGAGACCGTGTCCGGCGGCAAGGCCTACTGGTTCCGCATGGACGACAAGGGCGAGCTGGTGGGCGGTATCTCCAAGTTCGTCAGCCCCATCAAGGACAAGGTCATCGAGGCCCTGGACCTGAAGGCCAACGACTTCGTGGCCCTGTCCGCAGGCAAGCGGGACGCCGCCCTCAAGACCGCCGGTGTGCTGGTCAAGACCCTGGGCGCCGCCGTTCCCGGTCACATGGACAAGGAGCAGTACGCCTTCTGCTGGATCGTGGACTTCCCCATGTACGAGATCGGTGACGAGTCCGGCGAGCTGGAATTCTGCCACAACCCCTTCTCCATGCCTGCCGGCGGCCTGGACGTGCTGCTGAAGGCCGAGCGGGGCGAGATCGATCCCCTGACCATCACCGCCGACCAGTACGACCTGGTGTGCAACGGCGTGGAGCTTTCCTCCGGCGCCGTCCGGAACCATGACCCCGAGATCATGATCAAGGCCTTTGAGCTGGTCCGGCTGGGCGAGGAGGATGTGAAGGCCAAGTTCCCCGCCATGTACAATGCCTTTACCTACGGCGCACCCCCCCATGCCGGTATCGCCCCGGGCGTGGACCGCATGGTGATGCTGCTGGCCGGCGAAGACAGCATCCGGGAGATCATCCCCTTCCCCATGAACAAGAACGCCCAGGACGTGATGATGAGCGCCCCCAGCGAGGTCACCCAGAAGCAGCTGGACGAGCTCCACATCCAGATCACCAAGCACGAGGAATAAGGCGCAACGTGCGGCTTTGCCGCAAAGAATACACCCCCCATTCTCTTTTCGGTTGCGCCGAAAAGAGAATGCGCCGTGCACGGTGTAAGAGAAAAGGCGCTTATATCCAACCTTGCGCCGTATGGCGCAAGGTTGGGGAAACGTGTTCTGTGAGAACTGCTGAGCAGATGAAGAATTGCCTGCTGAATCACGGGCGGGGTGCAAATCTTATCCAGCTTTGTACGCCGTGCTGACAGAATTGCAGGCTTCGGGGTGCAAATAGAATACCTCTCGCGTCTTTTTCCGCTTCCGCTGGCCGGTATTTCATGGCAAAGCACGGCTTCACAAGCGGAGCTGAATAATCTCATGAAACGTCTAAAATAAAAAGGAGGGCAAATGCCCTCCTTTTAATCTTTTTCATATCGCATGATGTCACTCAGTTCGCAATCAAGATAATCACAAATTCGCGCCAACACATCCAAATCCACACGTGCAACCTTATTATTACAATAATTTTGCAGTTGAGTCCGTTGTACCCTCGCACCCTGTACAATTTTATTTTTACTGATATTTCGAGAAAGGCGGTACTCATCCAGCGTTAAAATTACCTTTCCATGTGTCGGTTCAGCCATCAAAGCACCCCTCCTTTCTTTTTATATAGCATAACGAAACTCTGTTAAATTTTATAGCGGTAATATTTTACTGTATAATTAGATACACAACATGAAAGGAGATTAGCCTTATGCCGGATTACAAAACCATGTACCTGCACCTGTTCAACCGCGTATCGGACGCCGTGAACGCACTGGAAGCCATGAATTATGGGCAAGCAAAAGAGCTTTTGATTCGCGCACAGCAGGAGGCTGAGGAGCTCTACTTGACCGAAACCGCCGCACATAAATGACCGCCAGTCCGAGCAATCGGACTGGCGGCTTTCTTTATCATGCTTTTCAGCGGCAGCGGGGAGAGCCGCAGAGAGCGTCCTATTTGCAGCACGACTTACTGCCCCACCTTGATTGCGGGTACACGCCCTTTCAAAGTGGAGGTACAGCGCAGCCGGCAGGAGACTTACAAGCCCCCATCGGCAGTTCGTACCGTTCAGTTTCCCGTTTTGGGTGAGTTGACCGCTTTGCCGGTCAACTCATCCCTAAGCGGTTTTCTTTTCCACCGCTGCGGCGGCGACTTTTCTTTTGCCGAGACAAAAGAAAAGTGGGGGCCGCAATGCTGTGCCGCATAGCGGCACTTTTAGCAGCAAGAGCTAATTTTAGCAGTTTCAATTTTGACCTGCGTATGGTAAACTATCGAAAAGAAGCTGAAGCGGAGGAAGCTATGAGACGATTTTTAGCGGCACTTTTAGCAGCAAGAGCTAATTTTAGCAGTTTCAATTTTGACCTGCGTATGGTAAACTATCGAAAAGAAACTGAAGCGGAGGAAGCTATGAGACGATTTTTAGCCGCGCTTTTGGCGGCATTGACTGTATTTACCCTTACAGGCTGCGGAAAAACAG
>URTS01000138.1 GCA_900550685.1 uncultured Oscillibacter sp.
GGCAAATTATGTCAGACAAGAACAACGCGACTCTGGAAACGCGTGACGGGTTTAAGAGCAAATGGGGCTTCATTCTGGCCTGCATCGGCTCCGCCGTCGGCATGGGCAATATCTGGCGCTTCCCCATTATGGTTCAGAAGTTCGGGGGCATGACGTTCCTGATCCCCTACTTCATTTTCGTGGTGCTGGTGGGCTCCACCGGCGTTATTGAGGAATTTGCTCTGGGCCGCTGGGCACAGGGCGGCCCCGTCATCGCATTCGGCAAGGCTACAGAGAGCCGTACCGGCAAAAAGAGCCTGGGTGAGGCCATTGGCGCCATCCCCATCATCGGCTCCATGATGCTGGCCATCGGCTACACTGTGGTCATGAGCTGGATCTTCAAGTACTGCTGGATGGGCATTTCCGGCAGCCTGTACGCACTGGGCACCGACATGGGCAACATCGGCGGCACCTTCGGCGCCACCGCTCCCGAGGCGGATACTCTGGGCGAGGCCCTGGGCATGATGTTCGGCAACGGCATCTTCGGCGTCGGCAACGGCGTTTGGCTCATCGTGGGCCTGGTAGTCTCCCTGGCTATCATGGCCATGGGCGTGGGCGACGGCATTGAGAAGGCCAACAAGATCATGATGCCCCTGCTGTTCGGCCTGTTTGTGATCCTGGCCGTCTACGTCTGCACCCTGCCCGGTGCGGCGGAAGGCTACAAGTACATTTTCACCCTCAAGCCCGAGGGCCTGCTGAACCCCCAGGTTTGGGTCTTTGCCTTCGGACAGGCCTTCTTCTCCCTGTCTGTGGCGGGCAACGGCTCCGTGATCTACGGCTCCTACCTGCCCAAGAATGAGGACCTTCCCTCCTCCGCCCGCAACGTGGCCCTGTTTGATACCATGGCCGCTCTGCTGGCTGCCATCGTCATCATCCCCGCTATGGCGGTGGTCCTGGGCGAGGGCATCAACGAGATGAAGGGCGGCCCCGGCCTGATGTTCGTCTACCTGGTCAACGTGTTCAACGCCATGCCCGGCGGCCGGATCGTGGGCATGATCTTCTACATCTGCGTTCTGTTCGCAGGCGTCAGTTCCATCGTGAACCTGTACGAGGCTCCCGTGGCCTTCCTGCAGGAGAAGTTCCGCACCAACCGTGTGGTGTCCGTGGTCATCATCGGTGTGGTGGGCTGCATCGTCGCTCTGTGCATCCAGCCCTGGACCTCTCAGTGGATGGACGTTGTCTCCATCTACATCTGCCCGCTGGGCGCTCTGCTGGCCGGCATCATGTTCTTCTGGGTCATGAAGAAGGATACCGCTCTGGCGGCGGTCCACGAGGGCCGCACCGCCGGCAAGAAGCCCATCAGCGGCTGGTTCTATCCCCTGGGCAAGTGGATCTACTGCGCGGCCTCTTTGGCGGCCCTGATTCTGGGCGCTATCTACGGCGGCATCGGCTGATCTCAAAGCGGACAAGCAGTATCAAGCAAATAAAAGGAACGCACCGGATATCCGGTGCGTTCCTTTTTTGCGTGCTTTGGAGTTTACAGCTGGGGGGAGCGGCTCTGTTCCATCTCCATGGCCTGAACCACCAGGGGAGCGGTCCGGCGGGCCGGACTGCGGTACACCAGGGGATAGGCCGCGGCGCAGACCAGCAGGGCCGCCAGCATATCCAGGGCGGAGTGCTGCTTGAGAAAGACCGTGGAAATACTGATAAGAATGGCCATAGCCGGGATGAGGTACTTCCGCAGGAGCGGCGGCAGCTGTTTCATGTCCCGGGCCGCCAGCCAGACGGCCAGAGAGCCGATGACATGGATAGAGGGGCAGACGTTGGTGTTGGTGTCGTTGGCGTAGATGGAGGCGATCATCCGGGTCAGCAGGTCATGCCGCCAAAACAGGACGGGCCGCAGGTGCTGGCAGGTGGGGAACAGGAAAAAGACCAGCAGGGCGGCGGAGTAGGTGAGAATGATGAATTTCATCAGCCGCCGGAAAACGGCCGGATTCCGGAAAAAGGTGTAGGCCACCATGCCGCCCACGAAGGGGAACCAGATCACATAGGGGATGACGAACCACTTGCAGAAAGGGATCAGGTCGTCCAGGCGGCAGTGCATGGAATAGTAGTAAGTCGCTGGGAAGTAGCGCTCTGCGTATGTAAAGATCAGAAAGAAAATGGGCCAGAACAGCAGCAGGTTCAGGCTGCGGAGACGCGGACCGTTCAGCCGGAGCGGACCGCCTGGCATGAAGCTTCGCATAAAAATATCCTCCGAATCATCAAGTACAAGCACAGATTATATACAAAATTCTTCAAAAAGCATGAAGAAACTTTTAACAAATCTTTAACACGACCGTCTGCATAAAAGTTCCCCCTCCGGGGCTGAGAGGGCAGCACCCGAAGGGGGGAGAAGAGGGGTATCAGTTTTTGGTGTGGATGGCCCGCTTTTCCGCGTGGAGGGCGGCCTCCCGGATGGTCTCGGTGACCGTGGGGTGGGAATGAATGGTGTTGATGATCTCATCCAGGGTGCACTCGCAGCTGATGGCCAGGGCGCCCTCGGAGATGAGGTCCGTAGCCCGGGGCCCGATGATGTGCATACCCAGGATCTCGCCGTATTTCTTTCCGGCGATGATCTTCACCAGGCCCTCGCCGCCGTTGAGGATCAGGGCCTTGCCGTTGGCGCTCATGGGGAACTTGCCCACCTTGTAGTCAATGCCCTTGGCCTTGCACTGCTCCTCAGTGAGGCCCACGGAGGCGGCCTCCGGCTCAATGTACACGCAGGTGGGGTTTGTGGACTCGTCGTAGTGGGCTTCATGGCCGCAGATGTTCTCCGCCGCCACCTCGCCCATGGCGCTGGCGGTGTGAGCCAGCTGGGCATAGCCCTTTACGCAGTCGCCGATGGCATACACGCCGGGGACGTTCGTCTCCATCTTGCCGTTGACGAGGATGCGGCCCTTATCGTTCTTCAGCCCGGCGGCGTCCAGGTTCAGGCTGGCGGTGTTGGCCTTCCGGCCGATGGCCACCAACACCTTCTCCGCCTCAAAGCTGACGGTCTCGCCGGCCTTGGTCTTGCAGACCACCTTTGCCCCCACCGGGGATTCCTCCACGGCCTGCACGGGACATTCCAGATGGAACTCCATGCCCATCTTCTTCATGTGGGCAACGCCGATCTTGGTCAAATCGCCGTCCAGCATGGGCAGCATGTGGTCCATAGCCTCCACTACGGTGATCTTGGTGCCGAAGGCCGCGTAGGCGCAGGCCAGCTCCAGGCCGATGACACCGCCGCCGATGACCACCATGCTCTTGGGCAGGGCTTCCAGGCTCAACGCTCCGGTGGAGTCGATGCAGTTGGGATTCTCCTTCAGGCCGGGGATGGGCGGCGTGGAGTTGACGGAGCCGGTGGAGATGATGATGGCGTCCGCCGTCATCTCCTCCCGGGAGCCGTCCGCCTTCTTGACGGACAGCTTCTTGGGGCCGATGAACGCGGCCTCGCCGTCAACGACGGTGACCTTGTTCATTTTCAGCAGGCTCTTGACGCCCATGGTCAGCTTCTTGGAAATATCGTTCTTGTGGGCGATGACCTGGGGAAAGTCCACCTCCACGCCGGTGACCTTCACGCCGATGTCCTTGCCCTGGTTCTTGATGTCCTCCACCAGCTCGGCGCTGTGGAGCAGGCATTTGGTGGGGATGCAGCCGATATTCAGGCAGGTGCCGCCCAGGTGTTCCCTTTCGATGAGGGTCACCTTGGCGCCCAGCTGGGCTGCTCGGATGGCGGCCACATAGCCGCCAGGGCCGCCGCCGATGACAATGATTTGCATAGCAGTTTCTCCTCTCAGGCCAGGATCATTTCAGGATGGAGGATGTAATATTCCAGATCCTTGAAGATGCGGCCGCATTCCAGCCCGTCGATGACCTGATGGTCGAAAGTCAGGAACACGTTCATCATCATCCGGGCGCCGATGGTGCCGTCAGGAAGCACGGCGGGCTTCAGCTTGGGACGGCCGAAGCCGCAGATGCAGGTCTGGGGCGGATTGATGACGGGGGTGCCGTAGTCGATGGGGAACATGCCCACATTGGTGATGGAGAAGGTGCCGCCGGTCATTTCGCTGCCGTCCAGCTTTTTCTCCTTGGCCCGCTGGGCCAGATCCTTGATCTTGGCGTTGATCTCCGTGAGGGAGAGGGTGTCGATGTTGCGGACCACGGGCACCATCAGGCCGTCCTCGGTGGCCACGGCCACGGACAGGTGAACATGCTTGTGGGTGTAGAGGGTCTTGCCGTCGAAGGTGGCGTTGGCCAGGGGGTGCTTGGCCACCACCTTGCCCAGCATTTTGCACAGCAGGTCGTTGACGGTGATCTTGCAGCCCAGCATCTCCTGATCCGCCACGTACTTTTCCCGCAGGGCCAGCAGGTCTGTGCAGTCCACCTCCAGGGTGCAGGTGTTCTGGGCCATGGTCTGGAGGGAGTTCATCATGTTGCGGGCGATGGTCTTCTTTACGCCCACCCAGGGGATCTCGGTGATCTCGTCCTCAAGTCCGGCGGAAACAGCAGCAGCCGGTGCGGGAGCGGGGGCGTTCTTCCGGGCTTCCAGATAGGCGGTGATGTCCCGGGCGATGATGCGGGTGCCGTCGCCGCCGCTGGGGCTGACGGCCCGGATGTCGATGCCCGCCTCCTTGGCCATCTTCTTGGCCAGGCCGGAGGCCCGGACATGGCCGTCCGTGCGGACGGCGGCGCTGGCCACGGCAGGGGCTTCCGCCGCGGCCTTCTTCAGCTTGAGCTGATAGACAAGGCCC
>URTS01000139.1 GCA_900550685.1 uncultured Oscillibacter sp.
GAGGCCATACAGCAGCTTCGCGTCTGTGGAGATTTTTTTGAACTGCTGCCCGGTGACAAGCTGGCGGGGGATGCGGTAAAAAGAAAATTGACTGCTTTCGTCTCCGTAGTAATAATCATATATCATGCTCTCCGCCATGTCATTTTTCCTCCTTAACGCTGGAAAAAGGCATGAAAAAAGAGCCTGCTTTCATGGCAGGCTCTTATGTAAATGAGTGTTTCCAGCTGTGTATGTTGTTATTTTCTTTTGTGGCCTTTACACATCAACCTCAGCGGCGGCTTCCATCTTGAATTTATCCATAGCGGCGCGGGCCTCGGGAACGTTGATCTTGTTGGTGTTCTTACTGGACATAACAATTTCTCCTTTTCAACATCTTACGTTTGTGGGTTCTTGGGTATCGCAAGCATAGTTTGGCTCGAAAAAGAGCGGATATACCCGGATCGCGCCGGTAAAATCTGCGTATTTCTCAATTTTTCGCCAAAACACAATCGAGAAAATACAGTTCTCTTTGCAAAGTAAAAACCTGCGCGCAGATGTTCTGCGCGCAGGTTTTGCATTTCTTTTATGCCCCGCCGGCTTCTTTGGAAAAGCCTTGCAGAGCCGCGGCGTCTGCTGCCCGCTTCTCCTCGATGGCCTCCTTCAAGAGCATATCCTTCACCTTCATCAGCCGGGTGGTGGTGGCGCGGTCGTTTTCATCCAGTTTCATGGTGATATAGCGGATGGCCTCCTGGGTGTTGGGGATCATCACATATTCCAGTGCGTTGACCCGGCGGCGGGTCTTTTCGATCTCCTCCGCCATCAGCTGGGCGGATTTTTCGATCTGGGCCAGCTTCAGCATCTTCTGGAACACCCGGCCCAGGGCCTCCACGGCGTCGTCCAGTTCGCCGGAGGTGGCGGCGAAGCCGTAGGGGTAGATGTCGGATTCCGACTTCGTTTTCGTCTGAAAATCGTACACCGGCACATTGACGGACATGATGTTCTGGGTGGTGCGGGTGAGCTCCACGCTCTGCTTGGGATACAGCAGCGCCTGCTCCAGCGCCTCGGAGGACATAAGGGCGGACGCCACCGTGAAGGACTTGTGGACGGTCATCAGTTCCTCCTCCACCTCGGCCCGGAGGGAACGCACCTCCCGGACGGTGTCCAGAAACTGCTTCATCAGCTCATCCCGCTTATCCTTCAGCAGCTTGTGGCCCCGCTGGGCGGTCCGCAGCTTGCCCTTGAGACGGGTGAGCTCCATGCGGGTAGGGCTGACCGTGATATTCGCCATGGTTCACCCCTCCTTACTTCTGCTCGTCCTTTTTCGGCCAGTATTTCTCGATCAGCTCCGGCTTGATCCGCTTCAGTTCGCTCTTGGGCAGGATGCTCAGCAGCTCCCAGCCCAGGTCCAGCGTCTCCTCGATAGAACGGTTCTCCTCGTAGCCCTGGTTGACGTAGCGCTTTTCAAATTCGTCGGCAAACTTGGCGTACAGCAGGTCCGTGGGGGTCAAGGCCGCCTCGCCCAGAATGCTCATCAACTCCTTGTTGTCCTTGCCGGTGGCGTAGGCGGCAAAGAGCTGGTTCATGGTGCTGGCGTGGTCCTCACGGGTCTTGCCCGCGCCGATGCCCTTATCCTTCAGACGGGACAGGGAGGGCAGCACGTCCACAGGGGGATGGATGCCCTGGCGGTACAGAGCGCGGCTCAGGATGATCTGACCCTCGGTGATATAGCCTGTCAGGTCGGGGATGGGGTGGGTCTTATCGTCCTCAGGCATGGTCAGAATGGGGATCAGGGTGATGGAGCCGGGATTCCCCAGACGGCGGCCGGCCCGCTCGTACAGCGTAGCCAGGTCAGTATACAGGTAGCCGGGGAAACCGCGGCGACCGGGGACCTCCTTCTTGGCGGCGGAGACCTCGCGGAGAGCCTCTGCGTAGTTGGTGATGTCGGTCATAATGACCAGCACCTGCATCCCCTTTTCAAAGGCCAGGTACTCCGCGGCAGTCAGGGCCATGCGGGGGGTGGAGATACGTTCCACAGCCGGGTCGTTGGCCAGGTTGCTGAACAGCACGGTACGGTCAATGGCACCGGTGCGCTTGAACTCGCTGACGAAGAACTCGGACTCCTCAAAGGTGATGCCGATGGCAGCGAACACCACGGCGAAGTTGGAGCCTTCATCACCCAGAACCTTGGCCTGCCGGGCAATCTGGGCCGCCAGGTTGGCGTGGGGCAGGCCGGAGCCGGAGAAGATAGGCAGCTTCTGGCCGCGGACCAGGGTGTTCAGGCCGTCAATGGTGGAAACGCCGGTCTGGATGAACTCGTTGGGGTAGTCCCGGGCGGCGGGGTTCATGGGCAGGCCGTTGATGTCCCGGTACTCCTCCGGCAGGATGTCGGGGCCGCCGTCAATGGGCTGGCCCATGCCGTTGAACACGCGGCCCAGCATATCGCCGGACACGCCCAACTGCAAGGGATGGCCCAGGAAGTGGACCTTGGCGTCCGCCAGGTTGATGCCGGCGGCGGACTCGAAGAGCTGGACCACGGCGGCATCGCCGTTGACCTCCAGCACCTTGCCCCGGCGTACGGAGCCGTCGTGCAGTTCGATCTCCACCAGTTCGTCATAGGTGACGTTTTCCACCATGCGGACCATCATCAGAGGGCCGCTGATTTCCTCAACGGTTTTGTATTCACGAATCATTCGTCGTCCCCTCCTTTGGCGGCAATGGCAGCGATCTGCTGCTCCATATCGGACTGGATCTGGTCGTAGACCGCGGCATACTCTTCGGCGGGCACGCTCTTGGCCCGGCCGATCTGTTCACGGGCCGGGATCTGGAACAGCTCCTGAGCGGAAGCCCCCTTGGCAATGGCGTCCCGGCACAGGGCGTCGTAGCTGAGGATCATGCCCAGCAGCTTCTTCTGCCGCTCATAGTCGGAGAAGCTGTCCACATCCATAAAGGCGTTCTGCTGCAAAAAGTCCTCGCGGACCATCCGGGCCACCTCCAGCGTCAGCTGGTCGGCGGCGCCCAGAGCGTCCTTACCCACCAGCTGGACGATCTCGTTCAGGCTGGCTTCGTTCTGCAAAATGCTCATGGCCTTGGTGCGGTCCTGCATGAACGCGGGGCCCAGGTTCTCGTCAAACCAGGGCTTCAGGGAATCCAGGTACAGGGAGTAGGAATTCAGCCAGTTGATGGCCGGGAAATGGCGCTTGTAGGCCAGGGAGGAATCCAGGGCCCAGAACACCTTGACGATGCGCATGGTAGCCTGGGAAACAGGCTCGGAGAGGTCGCCGCCCGGAGGGGACACGGCGCCCACAGCCGTCAGGCTGCCCCGGCGCTCGTCGGAGCCGATGCACTCCACGCTGCCGGCCCGCTCGTAGAACTGGGCCAGACGGGAGGCCAGGTAGGCGGGATAGCCCTCTTCGCCGGGCATCTCTTCCAGACGGCCGGACATCTCACGGAGGGCCTCGGCCCAGCGGGAGGTGGAGTCGGCGATGACGGCCACGTCATAGCCCATGTCCCGGAAATACTCCGCGATGGTGATGCCGGTATACACAGAGGCTTCCCGGGCGGCCACGGGCATATCGGAGGTGTTGGCGATCAGCACCGTCCGCTTCATCAGGCTTTCGCCGGTGCGGGGGTCCTTCAGCTCCGGGAACTCCCGCAGAACGTCGGTCATCTCGTTGCCGCGCTCGCCGCAGCCGATGTAAACCACGATGTCCACGTCGGACCACTTTGCCAGCTGGTGCTGCACCACGGTCTTGCCGGAGCCGAAAGGTCCGGGGACTGCCGCCGTGCCGCCCTTGGCAATGGGGAACATGGTGTCGATGATCCGCTGGCCGGAGCACAGGGGCTTCTTGGGGGGATACTTTTTCAGATAGGGACGGCCCACACGGACAGGCCACCGCTGGAGCATGGTGAGGGGCACTTCCTTGCCGTCCTCGGTTTTCAGGGTGGCGATGGTCTCCATCACGTTGAAGGAGCCGCTCTGGATAGAGGTGATGGTGCCGTGTATGGTGGGGGGCACCATGATCTTGTGGAGCACCACGGCGGTCTCCTGGACCGTGCCCAGAATGTCGCCGCCGGTGACCTGGTCGCCCACCTTGGCCACCGCATTGAAGTCCCACTTCTTCTCGTGGTCCACGGAGGGGACCTCCACGCCGCGGGTGATGCAGGCGCCCACCTTTTCCACGATCTTCTCCAGGGGGCGCTGGATACCGTCGTAAATGCCTTCGATCATGCCGGGGCCCAGCTCCACGCTCATGGGGGCGCCGGTGGTCACCACCTCGGCGCCGGGGCCCAGGCCGGAGGTCTCCTCGTAGACCTGAATGTTGGCAGTGTCGCCCTTCATGGTCAGGATCTCGCCGATCAGGCGCTGGGGGCCGACGCGGACCACGTCGGACATATTGGCGTCCGCCAGGCCCGTGGCCACCACCAGCGGCCCGGAAACTTTAACAACTTTACCGCTCAAGTACACTTACCTTCTTTCTTAGATTTGCAGAAGGGACAAATAGGATCGTTTGCTTTCCCCCGCCGTTGAAATCTTTTTGCCGTCATGCCCATCAGAGCCATTCTTCCATTTTTTCAGGGCAATTCACTTTTCATGCCTGACGGCAGTCTTGCCTTAAATCTTTTTGTCAGGACACGCGCCTGACAAAAACACCACGGCTTCGCCGCCTTGGGCGGCGAAGCCAGTTCGCAAACTGGCGAGGGAGATTCTCAAGGGGGG
>URTS01000140.1 GCA_900550685.1 uncultured Oscillibacter sp.
TCATGGCCATCTGGTAGACGACGAGCAGGAATTTGGGCACGGGGGCAATGGCCCAGGGCAGGCTGGCCAGGGCAAAGTAAATGCCCGTGAGCCAGACCATCCACTCGGCAGGCAGCTCAAAGCTGCGGAGCAGGATGCCGGTGGCCTCAAAGTGCCAGCTGTGGGCCAGCAGCTTCGGGAAGATCTTTTGGCGGAGCAGGGCACGGGCCACAGCGCCCAGTGCCAGCAGCACCAGAGCGCAGACGCACCGGGCCGCAAAGGCCAGCCAGCCCTCCAGCAAAAAGCCGCCAATGGCAAAGCCCAGGTTTTGGATGGTGAAGATCATACAGAAATTGTTCCTTTCGGGTGAATTGTGTCGAACACATTGGTCTCAGTATAGCATACTCCGGCAGAGGGTTCAAATTTTCTTTGCCGCAGTGCAGGGGCAGTAGTCCAGAAGCAAACGTCACACTTGTGAAAAAGAAAACAAACTTTTGCGGATAAGGGTTGACAACAGCAGGCTGCTGCGCTATACTGTGTGCCAGAAAGTTCGTTTCAGGGCGGGGTGCAATTCCCCACTGGCGGTAAAGTCCGCGACCGGTTGCTTATGCATCCGCTGACCCGGTGAAACTCCGGGACCAACAGTTACAGTCTGGATGGAAGAAGATGAGTGCGGGAAAGCCGCGCGTTTGGTGCGCGCTCCTTTTTCGTTTGTTCACCTTGGAGAAGTCAAAGCATCCAGGGTGTTTTCAAACGGAAAAAGGAGTGTTTTTTTATGTCTGAACCCAATGCAAGCGCCATCCCCGCCTCCCGGGCGGCCAGCCGGAGCCGTACCCACAAGCTGACGGTGACAGCCATGCTGTCCGCCGTGGCCTTCCTGCTGATGTTCATTGAATTCCCCATCCCCGCCCTGATCCCCGCTTTTGTAAAGCTGGACGTGTCCGACCTGCCGGAGCTGCTGGCCGCCTTCTCTCTGGGCCCTGTGTACGGCGTGGCGGTTGCCCTGCTGAAAAACCTGCTGTTCCTGGTGCTCCACGGCACCTCCTCCGCCTATGTGGGCGAGGTGTTCAACTTCATCATGGGCGGCGTGTTCGCCTTCTCCGCCGGCTTTGTCTATCAGCGGAACAAGTCCCGGAAGGGCGCCCTGCTGGGCGCTGTCATCGGCGCGGTGCTGATGTCCCTGCTGTCCGTGCCTCTGAACTACTATGTGGTGTATCCCGCCTACGTGGTGTGCTACAAGCTGCCGCTGGATGCCATCGTCGGCATGTATCAGGCTATCCGGCCCTCTGCCAACGGCCTGCTGGAGTGCCTGGTCACCTTCAATATGCCCTTCACCTTCTTCAAAGGTATGCTGGATGTTGCCCTGTGCTTCCTGGTCTACAAGCCTCTCTCTCCTCTGCTGCATAAGTAAACCAGTCCATGCACATCGATCCTCTGACCGGCGCAGTCCTTTTGGGACTGCGCCGGTTTTCTCTGCGCTTCCGCCGGACGGTCATCAATTCCACTTGATTTATGAACGGTTGTCCACTATTATATGAGGTAAAGAACATCAAAAACGCCCCCGGCGGAGCTCAGCCGGGCAAAGGAGGAATCAGGGTGGTCCGCATCATCGTGTTCGTACCGTCGCCGGATATGCTGAAGCCGGTTCAGCAGCAGGCAGCGGAATGGGAAAATGATGAGATCAGCATCGACGTTGTGCACCGGTTCGGCACCCCGGAGATCTTATATCAGCTGGATAATTACGACGTGATCGTGGCTCGGGGCATCACCTACGGCAAGATCTGCAAGCTCTACCCGGAAAAGCACATCACCCGGCTGGTGTTCGACGGCATGGATATCGTGGAGGCCCTATTCCAGTGCCGGAACACCTACCATCCCCGCCATATCGGCCTGTGTCTGGGCCGGGACCGGCTCCAGGATCTGCTGCCGGAGCTGGAGGACCTCAGCGGCGCCCAGGTCTCGCTGTACGACGTGCAGGACGAGGAAAGTGCCAAAGAGGCGGTGGACGCCTGCCTGGAAAACGGCGCAGACGCCATCGTCAGCGGCGGCACGGTGTCCAACCTCTGCAAGGAGCGGAACATCCCCTGCACCTACATCCACATGCGGATGGAAACCATCCGCCAGGCCGTTCTGGAAGCCATCAAGGTGGCCCACAGTATGAACCTGGAACGGACAAAAAGCCACATCATCCGCACCATCCTCAACAGCAATGAGGACGCCGTTCTGGCTCTGGACGAGGCTGGAAAGCTACTGGAAGCCAACGACCAGGCCTACCGGCTGTACGGCCTGGCCTTTCTGCCGGAAGGGCCTGGTGCGGCGGGGCCTGACCTCCAAGTACACCTTCCGTGACATCATCGCCGTCAGCGAGCGGATGTGCAGCAAGGTGGACATGGCCAAAAAGTTCAGCCGGGTCAACTCCAACGTGCTGCTCACCGGCGAGACCGGCACCGGCAAGGAGCTTTTCGCCCACAGCATCCACGCCGCCAGTGCCCGGGCCAACCAGCCCTTTGTGGCGGTGAACTGCGCCACCCTGCCGGAAAACCTGCTGGAAAGCGAGCTTTTCGGCTATGAGGCCGGCGCCTTTTCCGGTGCCTCCCGTGAGGGTAAGTCGGGCCTCTTTGAGCAGGCCCATCACGGCACCATCTTCCTGGACGAGATCGGCGAGATCCCTGTGACCCTGCAGGCCAAGCTGCTGCGGGTCCTTCAGGAAAAGGAGGTGCGCCGGGTGGGCAGCACCACAGTGATCCCCATTGACGTGCGGGTCATCTCCGCAACCAACGTCAATATCCAGCAGCAGATCCAAGAGGGCAAATTCCGCAGCGACCTGCTCTACCGGCTCAACACCCTGGAGATCCGCATTCCGCCCCTGCGGGAGCGGCCGGAGGACATCCTGCCCCTCATCGAGCACCAGATGCGGATCATTGCCGCCGAACAGGGCACCACCCCGCCGGAACTGACCCTGGAGGCCCAGGAGCTTTTGAAGCAGTACAGCTGGCCCGGCAATGTCCGGGAGCTGCGGAACATCTGTGAGCGCATCGTGGTGATGAGCCCCTCCCGGACCATTGACAAAGCCGTTTTGATGGACCTCCATGTCTTTCGGGCGCTTTCATCAGAGCCCGCCGCACAGGCAGCAGTCCAGACGGAGCCCCTGCCGGTGGTGCTGCCGCCGGTCATCCGGAAAAAGGACCTGGCCAAGGAGCTGGGCGTCAGCCGCACCACGCTGTGGCGCATGACCAAGCGGCAGGAGCAGCAAAAAGAACATCAGACCTGATCCCATTTCCCGGTCCCCTAGCGAGACCGGGAAATTTTTCTGCTTTTCGGATATCCGATTTTTCTTTCATTCGTGAAACATATTTGAAACATTATGTTCTATTTTAGTGTTTCTTTGTTTCATATTGTTTCACAGATAAGGTGCTTTTTCCTGTTTCAAGCAGAATATTCGCTCCTATTCCTTGTGCAGAACGTTCAAACCGAAAATCCGAATTTTTCTAAAGTTTACAAAAAATTTGTTTCTTCGTCAGAATGGCACGTATTTTGCTTATTACCTTAGCAAATTCAATTTGCAGGATGTCCCTATCCCGCAAAACTGTAAAGCT
The DNA here is from genome assembly GCA_900550685.1 of uncultured Oscillibacter sp. Taxonomy (GTDB): domain Bacteria; phylum Bacillota; class Clostridia; order Oscillospirales; family Oscillospiraceae; genus Oscillibacter. The sequence continues at coordinate 3,576 of URTS01000140.1, forward strand.
ATTGGAGGTATTTATTATGAGTGAAAAGCCCATTCTCGGCGTTCTGCTGGGCAACTCCGCCGGTGTTGGTCCGGAACTGGTGGCCATGCTGGCTGTGAAGGACTATTACGCTGACTACTGCCGTCCCGTGATCATCGGCGATCTGCGGATGTTTGAGCACGGTTTGAAGGTGGTGGGCGGTGACGTGCCCCATTACGTCATCGACGACCTGAGCCAGTGCGATTGGTCCAAGGGCTACCCCGTTCTGGACCTGAAGGACCAGGACCCCAGCCAGGTGGTCTACGGTGAGGCCAACGCCTACTGCGGCGCCGGTGACCTCAAGCAGCTGGACACCGCCATTGACCTCTGCAAGGCCGGCAAGATCGAAGGCTTTGTCTTTGGCCCCCTCCACAAGGGCGCCATGAAGATGGCCGGTATGCACTACGAGAGCGAGCACACCTACTTCGCTCATGCGTTCAACCTCACCACCCCCTTCTGCGAGGTCAACATGATGGACGATTTGATGACTGTCCGCACCACCAGCCATGTGCCCATCAGCGAGGTCAGCAGCATGATCACCGAGAAGAACCTGCGGGAGGCCATCGAGCTGGGCGAGATCACCGGCGAGAGCCTGGGCCACAAGCCCCGCATTGCCGTGGCCGCCCTGAAGCTGGTTTTGCTGGCTATCTTCATCGTGCTGATTATGACGCCTGTAGTCAAGAGCATTCTGCGTAAACTCAAGGCCGGCAAGGCTGCCGTTTGATCCCGTTTATCCTCATTTCATAAATGAAGATATAAAAAGAGCAATTAAACAATATATACAAAAAAGTATGTAGTTAATTGTTAAATATAAGGAGGATAATTTATGTCAAAGGCAGATGTAATCGAAATCGAAGGAAAAGTAGTAGAAAAGCTTCCAAATGCTT
>URTS01000141.1 GCA_900550685.1 uncultured Oscillibacter sp.
ATCCGCATGGATGCCGGGGGTGGTTTTGCTCTGAAATTGTCAGGTTTCGTCTCTTACAGCGTCTCGAACCAGGCCCGCTCCTTGGCGATCTGGCGGCGGACCTCGCTGGGGGCGGTGCCGCCGTAAGAGGCTCTGGCGTTGACACAGGCGGGGATGCTGATATCGCCCAGCATGGCCTTGGAAATGCGGCTGTCGATGGCCTGGAGCTGCTCGTCCGTCAGGTCCTCAAAGTCGCAGCCCTGGTACTCGCAGGTCTTCACCATGCGGCCCACGATGGAGTGGGCCTCCCGGAAGGGGATGCCCTGCTTGGCGAAGTGCTCGGCGATGTCGGTGGCGTTCAGGAAGCCCTTGCCCATCTGGGCCTGGATCTGGTCCATGCGGAACTCGGTGTTTTCCAGCATCTTGGCGAAGATGGCGATGGAGGCCTTCCAGGTGTCGATGGCATCGAACAGGCTCTCCTTGTCCTCCTGGAAATCCTTGTTGTAGGCCATGGGGGTGCCCTTCATCACCGTCAGCAGCTGCATCAGGTCGCCGTACACGCGGCCCACCTTGCCCCGGATCAGCTCCGCCATATCCGGGTTCTTTTTCTGAGGCATGATGCTGCTGCCGGTGCAGAAGCCGTCGTCAATGGCGATGTAGGCAAATTCAGAGGAGTTCCACCAGGCAAATTCCTCGGCCCAGCGGGACAGGTGCATCATGGAGATGGCGGCGTCGCTGAGGAACTCCAGGCTGTAGTCCCGGTCGCTGACGCTGTCCATAGCGTTCTCCGTGGGGGCAGTGAAACCCAGGAGCTTGGCGGTCTCCTGCCGGTCGATGGGCAGGGTGGTGCCCGCCAGGGCGCAGGCCCCCAGGGGGCAGTAGTTCATGCGGTCCAGGGTGTCCTGTAGGCGGAGGATGTCCCGCTTGAACATCTGGAAATAGGCCATGAACATAAAGCCGATGGTCAGGGGCTGAGCGTGCTGCAAATGGGTGAAGCCGATGCTGATGGAGTCGGCGTACTTCTCCGCCTTGTCCAGGATCACGGATTCCAGATACTTCAGCCCTTCCAGGATCTCGCCGATCTCCTTGCGGACGTACAGGCGGCCGTCCACCTGGCACTGGTCATTGCGGCTGCGGGCGGTGTGGAGCTTCTTGCCCACATCACCGATCCGCTGAATCAGGCGGCTCTCGATACCCATGTGGATGTCCTCGTCATCCACGTTGAATACGATCTTGCCGGCGGCGACGTCCTTGCGGATGTCCTCCAGGCCCGCCATGATGGTCTTTGCTTCCTCTTCGGTCACGATGCCCTGCTTGCCCAGCATGGTCACATGGGCGATGCTGCCGTCGATATCCTCGTTATACATGCGCTGGTCGAAGAAAATGGAGGCATTGTAGGCCTTCACCATGCTGTCCATTTCCTTTTCGAACCGGCCGCCCCATAAGCTGCTTGCCATATTCAAATTCTCCTTATTCCTTTTTGTTTTTGCAGAAGTCGTAAAGCTGGCTGCCGGCGGCGAACCAGACGCCCTCGCGGGCGGTCATGTACTGGAAGACTGCCTGTACCATGGCGTTTCTGCCGCGGGCCGGACCGGCGCCGGGCGTTATGGATTGATGCCACAGGGGCAAATTATCACATGAAATTATACGCTTTCCACCCGGCACGGTCAACGGATTTTTCTATATATTTTCACTGATTTTCCATTTTTGTAAATATTTATGCAGAACAAGGTACTACCCCGCACGGTTCCGGTGAAATTGCATAATGCTGAATTTGCGCATGGATTCCCGTAAAAGAGCATACCGCCTGTCCTCGAGGGCCGGACAGGCGGTATGGTGGGAATATATGGGGTTCAGGCGCTCAGCCCTTCCGGTACTCCGGCTTCCAGAGCAGCTCCTCAAAGCTTTTGATATATACGTCGCAGAAAGACCGCATCTCCTTTTCGTCGGCGGCGAAGAAGCCGTCGTAGACGCCCACCACCCGCATTTTGGCGCTGCGGGCGCCCTTGCAGGCGGCCAGACTGTCGTCAAACAGGGTGCAGCGCTCCGGCTCCACGCCGTATCGCTCTGCCGCATGGAGCCACAGGTCCTTGTTTTTCTTCTCAATGCCCAACTCCTGGGCAAAGGTGACGGACTCGAAATATTTCATCAGGTCCAGCTTTTCCATGGCGGTGCGGCAGTGGACCGGTACGCTGGAGGTCACCAGGGCCATCCTCCGGTTTTCTGCTTTGCACTGCTTCAAAAATGCCCGGACGCCGGGCTTCACCGTCACGTGGGCGTAGGCGTCCTTTGCCAGGTCCATCCATTCCGCCATAATGGATTCCTCGCTGTCCGGCAGATGGCAGAATTCCTTGGTGAATTTGGCCGCCAGGGGGAAAATGGTGTGGGCCACCCCTTCATAATAGGCCCGGGTATAGGGCAGGCCCCGCCGGGCCAGAAACGCCCGGTCCACGTCCTTCCAAACATCGTTGGAGTCGATGAGGGTGCCGTCCATATCAAACAGGTACATATTTATATCTCCTTCTCCAGCCAGAACCGCCAGGGGAAGTCCCTGGCTTCCTCCGCATAATCCACGCCGATCCGGGGGCCGGTGCAGAGGTGCTCCGGTCCGATGGCCGGGTTTTCCAGGCCGACGTCCTCCATGGAGTCGCAGAGGAACAGCACATTGCCCTCCAGGTCCAGCCTGTTCTGGGCCGTGGTGAGGTCCAGGGCCTTGCAGACCTTGCCGGGGCCGTTGAGAAAGTTTTTCTTCCGGTAGGCGTTCATAGGGGCGTCCCCGAACCGCAGCCGCTGCATGATCTCCGCGCCTGCCGCCGGTTCCAGCGCCCGCAGCAGTACGGCGGCAGGTTCTCCTTCCGGTTCCGTGACGAAGTTCAGGCAGTGGTACATGCCGTAGATGAAATAGATATAGGCATGGCCGGGGCCCAGGAACAGGGTCTCCGTCCGGGGCGTACGGCGGTAGTTGTAGGCATGGCACGCCTTGTCGCACCGGCCGATGTAGGCCTCCGTCTCCGTGATGCGGCCCGCCAGCAGGATGCCGTCCCGATTCCGTACTAGGTATTTTCCCAGCAGGGCCTGGGCAATATCGACAGTATCGCCGTCAAAAAATGCGTGGGTAAGCCGGGCCATAGAGGCGCCTCCTTCTGCCGAAACGGCGGGAAATCAGGGAAAAAACGGTAAAAATCCACAAAAGAGAGGGACGTTTTGAAGAAGCCTTTGCGGCCTTCGGAGAAGTCACCTGTGCCCCCTTGTGGAGAGACGGATTTTCCACTATAATCGCTGTATTCATACGGCTGCATAAATTTTCATAAATATGCAGCCATGAACAAAAATATGCATGGCGTCCGCCTGAGAGGGCCGGACTGTGCAGGAATGTATCATACCACATCCTATAAGGGGGAGCAAGTATATGGAGCGAAATTCCCTTCGTCAATCATCCTTTGCCGTGCTGGCGGCGTTGATCTGGGGCACGGCCTTTGTTGCACAGAGCGTCGGCGCGGAGCACGTTCCGGCCCTGGCCTTCAACGCCTCCCGGTCCGTCATCGCCTTTGTGTTCCTGCTGATCCTGTGTACGGCCCGGCGGACGGTTCTCCGCAGACAAGGCAAGCCGGCGCCTGCCACCCGTTCCCGGAAGGATCTGCTGGTGGGCGGCTTCTGCTGCGGCACGGCCCTGGCTCTGGCCTCCTTTTTCCAGCAGAAGGGCCTGGAGACCACTTCCTCCGGCAAGGCGGGCTTCATTACCGCCCTCTATATTGTATTGGTGCCCATTTTCGGCGTGTTTTTGAAAAAGCGGGTGCCCCGGACGGTGTGGTTCAGCGTGGCGCTGGCGGTGGTGGGACTGTACTGCCTGTGCGTTACGGAGAGCTTCACCATCGCCCCGGGCGATATCTGCGTGGTGCTGTGCGCCTTCGTGTTCACGACTCAGATCCTGCTGGTGGACCACTTTGTGGCCTTTGTGGACGGCATCGAGCTGTCCTGCTGCCAGTTCTTTTTTGTGATGATCTTTTCCCTGACGGGAACTCTGGCCTTTGAGCAGCCCACCTGGTCCGGTATCAGCATGGCTGCCGGAGCGATCCTGTATGCGGGCTTCTTTTCCAGCGGTGTGGCCTATACCCTCCAGATTTTGGCCCAGAAAGGCTCTAACCCCACGGTCATTTCCCTGCTGCTGAGCCTGGAATCCGTGTTTGCCACCATTTCCAGCGCCATCATTCTGGGGGACCGCCTCAACGGTAAGGAATACATCGGCTGCGCGCTGATGCTGGCGGCGGTGGTGCTGGCCCAGCTGCCGGAGAGAAAGCCCACGGCGCAGGCATCTGGAATATAATGCTGATAAAAACGAAAAATTCCGTCCGGATACATCCGGGCGGAATTTTTTGCGGCCCAGAGTGCCCGCACTGTCAGAAATTGTGCTTATACCGCCTATTTCACCTTGAGAAGGGTGGATCCCTCCATTTTTGTTGGACATTTGGAGCGGCTTGTGCTATACTTCAAACTGTA
>URTS01000142.1 GCA_900550685.1 uncultured Oscillibacter sp.
GCCGGATGACCGGCGTCCTCCGGGAGGAAGGGATCGCGGCTTTACAGGATGCAAAAGCCGCCCACGACCGGCTGGAAGCTGTCTATAATCCCTATGTGGACTTTGAGGGGGTCCGGGCCCAGGCGGCGTTGGAAGCAGGGCGGCTGTTGAGCTGGATGAAGTGAATCCGGGGGAACAAGCACCGGGCGGCGGGACCTCCGCCGTCCGGTATTTTTTCCGTTTCCTGCGGTTCCGACGGAGAGGACGGTCTTGCAAAGGGGGAGCGGTGTGTGCTATGATGCAGGCAGTGTAGGTTAGATTACTCTAATCAAAAGAGACGGGGAGAGGTGCATATGTCCAAAAAGGCCACGGAATTTCAGCGGAAGGAAATGAGCCGGATGTACCGGGGAAAGGAGATCTTCAAGCCCCTGAACACCGGCTGGATCGATGAACATGTCGCCTGCGTGCGGGAGTGGGTGGCCAACATCTTCTTTTACCGCAAGAACGGCACCACCATCATGCTGGACGCCGGGTACAACTATGAGCGGCTGGAAGAGAAGATGGGCTGGCTGGGGATTGACCCCAAGGAGATCCACGACATCTTCATCACCCACCAGGACACGGACCACGTGGGAGCCGTGGAGGCTGACAGCCCCGGCCTTTTCCGGGATGCCACGCTGTATATCGGCGAAACGGAAAACCGGTATCTCACCGGTGAGGTCCGCCGCAAGGTTATCTACCACATGTACAAGCTGCCCCAGGTGACCATCCATAATCCGAAGGTGCTCTTGCAGGATGGGCAGGTGCTGGACATTGGCGGCATCAAGGTGGAATGCTTCCAGGTGCCGGGCCACACCTGGGGACACATGGTGTACCTGATCGACGACAAGTACCTGTTTACCGGAGACACCATCTGGTTCGGTGCGGACGGCGGTTATAGCTTTATCAGCGCCCTGGCGGAGGACAACAAACTGGCGATAAAGTCTCTGGCCGCCCTGGAAGAGAAGCTTCAGAACCGGGGACTGCGCCCGCTGTTTATCACCGGCCACACCGGATGGACGGACAATTTTGACTTTGCCTTTGCCCATAAGGACCAGCTTTGTTCCCCTTTCAAAAAGAAGGTCCATGATCCAACCGCTCCTTACGACGCCTACGACGAGTCGGACGACACGGAGGAGCGGGCCAGGGTGGAGCTGCTGAAACCTGTCAGAACATAAGAGAATATGAAAAACATCCCCGCCAGCCGAGATAGCTGGCGGGGATGTTGTGTTTTGTTCAGTACATCAGCCCTGTGCTGACCGGTTAATTCAGGAAATCCTTCAGCTTTTTGCTGCGGCTGGGATGGCGCGTCGTCGATACAAGCTCCGGACCGTTCGCTTCCGCCTGCTGCGAAAGCTCTCTCCCTGCGCTGTATCTCCTCTTCCCACGCAGCCCGCTTCGCTGGGCCTGCGCGGGAGCCCTAAAGCTGCGCCGACTGTACCACAACTCCTCAGCGGACAGATTAATTCAGAAAGTCCTTCAGCTTCTTACTGCGAGAGGGATGACGCAGCTTTCTGAGGGCCTTGGCCTCAATCTGGCGGATCCGTTCCCGGGTGACGTTGAACTCCTTGCCAACCTCTTCCAGGGTGCGGGTGCGGCCGTCCTCAATGCCGAAGCGCAGCTTCAGCACCTTTTCCTCCCGGGGGGTCAGTGTGGAGAGAACGTCCATCAGCTGCTCCTTCAGCAGGGTGAAGCTGGCGGCCTCAGAGGGTTCGCTGGCGCCCTCGTCGGGAATGAAGTCGCCCAGATGGGAGTCCTCCTCCTCGCCGATGGGGGTCTCCAGGGACACAGGCTCCTGGGCGATCTTCAGAATCTCCCGGACCTTGTCCACAGGCATGTTCATCTCCTTGGCGATCTCGTTGGGAGAGGGATCGTGGCCCAGTTCCTGCAGCAGCTGCCGGGAGACGCGGATGACCTTGTTGATGGTTTCCACCATGTGGACGGGGATGCGGATGGTCCGGGCCTGGTCGGCGATGGCACGGGTGATGGCCTGCCGGATCCACCAGGTGGCGTAGGTAGAGAACTTGTAGCCCTTGGTGTAGTCGAATTTCTCAACGGCCTTGATCAGGCCCAGGTTGCCCTCCTGGATCAGGTCCAGGAACAGCATGCCGCGACCCACATACCGCTTGGCGATGGAGACCACCAGACGGAGGTTGGCCTCCGCCAGCTTCTGCTTGGCGGACTCGCCCTTCTTGTAGACCTTGCGGAGCTCCTTTTCCTCCTCGGGAGTGATCTCCGGGGCCTCACCGGCCTTGCGCTGGGCTTCCAGTTCATCCAGGCGGGCCTTGGCTTCGCTGCCAGCGGACATGGCCTGGGCCAGGACGATCTCCTCGTCCGGGTTCAGCAGGGGCACCTTGCCGATCTCCTTGAGGTACATGCGGACGGGATCGTCAATAGAGAAGTTGTTCACCAGGGAGTTGGGGTCCACCAGCTCCTCTTCCTCCACATCGGCGATCTCCTCGGCGGCTGGCTCACCGTCGTCATTCAGATCCGGCAGCAGCAGGTCCGCCTCGGTGCCGATGTCGATGTTCAGGGCTTCCAGGGAGTCGTAGAGCTGGTCCATCTGCTCGCTTTCCAGATTCAGATCGTCTACGGCTTCCATCAGTTCGCCGGAATCCAGCTTGCCCTTTTTCTTGCCCCGGGCCAGCAGTTCCCGCAGCTTTTCCTGGCCCATCAGCCAGCCGGCGGCGGGAAGGGCGGCCACCTGCTTGTCATCCAGGCGGACGATGCCGGCCTTCTTGGCCTCCTCATCCGTGGGGACATGGGCGGCATCGTGATGAGAGGCGGCCTTCCCCGCTTTTTCATTTTTGCCGGGAAGGGGAATCTCCTCGTTCCCGGCATCGGGATTTCATCCGGAATATCCATGCTGTCGGCAGCGGCCAGCAGAGCGTCGGCCTGCGCCTCCAGACTATCAGGGCTCAAATCACGTTTAGACATGTTGCTTTCCTCTCTTTTTATCCTTGAATTTTGCGGTGGCGGCCAGAAGGGGGTCCTCCTGGGCCGTTCGTTTGTCAGCTTCCGCGTTGATGACGTTTATGTAATCAGTCAGGGCCTGGCCCGCGTTTTGCAGGGACACCGGCTCCTGGCAGACAGCTGTGAGGTGATCGGTCTCCTCCCGGGTGAAGTCCTCTCCCAGGGACGAGATCATGGGCCGCCCTCCGGCGGCGTGGACCTCCCAGAGCCGTTGATAGGCCCGGCTCAGCAGGGGGGAGGAGAACCGTTCCGGCGGGATGGGCATGGTGTCGGAAAACAGGGAATCGTCCGACAGCAGCAGGCGGATGACGCCTTCCTCCGCCCGGGCGGACCGGAGGTTTTCATAGCGCAGGGAGCGCTCCTTGGGCTGGAGGGAGGCCACGGGGTTCAAATCCTTCCGCAGCTCCGCCCGCTTTTCCCGGGCAAGCCGCCGCTTGAAGGCCCGCTGGACTTCCAGCTTCATGGCGTCCGGGGTGATCTTGGCCGCCTCTGCGGCCCGGGTGGTGTAGATCTCCCGCTCCACGGCGCTGGACAACGACGCCAGCAGCTCGCTGACCTCCTCGCAGTAGGCGATGCGGGATTCATCGTTGGCCAGATCGTATTTTCCGGCCACCTGGGCCATCCGGAACTCCACGCCGTTTTCACTGCCGTTCAGCAGCCGCTCAAAGGCGTCGGGCCCCTGGAATTTGATGAAGTCGTCGGCGTCCTGCTTCACGTATTCCCCATCCACCAGGCGGCGGGGGAGCTGAAGCACTTTGACGCTGAATTCGGAGCCGTTGAGTATCTGTAACGCCCGCTCCGTGGCGATCTTTCCGGCGTTGTCGTTGTCGTAGCAGAGGACCAGTTCCTTGGTAAACCGGCTGAGGAGCCGGGTCTGCTCCACGGTCAGGGCCGTGCCCATGGAGGCCACGGCGTTGTCAAAGCCCGCCTGGTGCAGCGTCACGATGTCCAGGTTGCCCTCACAGAGGATGATGTTGGGCCGCTTGGATTTCTTGGCCAGGTTCAGCCCGTACAGCACCCGGCGCTTGGAGTACACCGGCGTTTCCGAGGAGTTCATATACTTGGGCTCCGACTTGTCCAGCACCCGGCTGCCGAAGGCCACCACGTCTCCCCGGGTGTCGATCACCGGGAGCATGAGCCGGTTGCGGAATTTGTCGTACAGGCCGCCGTTCCGGTTCTGGACCACCAGACCAGCGTCCAGCAGCTCGGACTTTGTGTAGCCCTTTTTGGTCATGGCGGTCAGCAGCACGTCCCAAGCGTCCAGAGAGGCGCCCATGCCGAACCGGACCGCGGTGGCTTTTCTGATTTTCCGCCTGTCCAGATATTCCTGAACGGCCCGGCCCTCCGGCTGCTGGAGCAGCTGGTAGTAGAAACGGGCGGCGTCCCGGTTCAGGTCCAGCAGACGCTGCCGCCTGCGCCCGGCCTCCCGGTCGGTCTCCTCCTCCGGCACCTTCAGGTGAACCCCCTCCAGCGCCGTCTCCGCG
>URTS01000143.1 GCA_900550685.1 uncultured Oscillibacter sp.
ATCGACGCCACCGAGGGCGTCACGGAGCAGGATACAAAGGTAGCCGGTATGGCCCACGAGGCGGGCAAGGCCAGCATCATCGTGGTCAACAAATGGGACCTGGTGGAGAAGGACGACAAGACCATGGCCCGGATGACGGAGGACATCCGCCGGGACCTGGCCTATATGACCTATGCCCCCATCCTGTTCATCTCCGCCAAGACCGGCCAGCGGGTGGACAAGCTGTTCGATATGATCGACTACGTGTCCAACCAGGCCACCTTCCGGGTCACCACCGGTATGCTGAATACGGTTCTGGCAGATGCCCAGACCCGGGTACAGCCCCCCACGGACAAGGGCCGCCGCCTGAAAATCTATTACATGACCCAGGTGGGCGTGAAGCCGCCCCACTTTGTGGTGTTCTGCAATGACCGGCGGCTGTTCCACTTTTCCTATCAGCGGTATCTGGAAAACTGCATTCGTTCCACCTTCGGCCTGGAGGGCACGCCCATCATCCTGTCCATCCGGGAGAAGGGCGACAAGGAGGAGTAAAGTATGGGGGCGCTGATATATTTTCTCATCAGCCACACGCAGTTCTGGGTTGCAGCTGTTATCGCCTATTTCTGCGGCTGCTTCAATGGGGCTGTCATTGTTTCCAAATACATTCTGCGGGACGATGTGCGGAACCATGGCAGCGGCAATGCGGGCCTGACCAACTTTTTCCGCACCTTCGGCGGTCCGCTGACTTTTGTCGTGATCCTGTGCGATGTTTTGAAAGCGGTTGTCGCAATCAAGGTCTCTGTATGGCTCGGCGGATATTTTGATCCCCGGATCATGCCGGATGTGCCTATGGAAAATCAGGCTTTACTCATCGTTCTCTTCAAATATTGGGGAGGTCTTTTCTGTCTGCTGGGCCACATGTTCCCCTGCATGTTTCACTTCAAGGGTGGTAAAGGCATCCTTTCCGGCGGCACCATCGCCATTATGATCGACTGGCGGGTGGCCATGGTGGTATGGGGCGGCTTCCTGCTGCTGACCATCCTGACCCGGTACGTATCCCTGGGTTCCCTGTGGTCCGGGGCCAGCTTTCCCTTCATCACCTGGTACTGCTATCCGGACCCGGCAATCATAGTGCTGGGGTTCCTGCTGGGCGGGCTGGTGGTCTGGAAACACCGAGCCAACATCCAGCGGCTCCTGGCAGGCAATGAAAATAAGCTCAGCTTTCACAAGAAGAAAGCATAGGAGGAGAACATGAAAGCAGTTGTAGTCGGCAGCGGCGGCTGGGGCACGGCCCTGAGCCTGGTGCTTTGCGATAATGGACACGACGTGACCCTATGGTCCCACGATCCCGCCAAGGCCGCGCAGATGGCTGAGGGCCGGGAGAACTCCAAGCTGAAGGGTGTCCGCCTGCCGGAAGCCTTGAAGATCAGCGGCGACCTGGACTGCCTGAAAGGGGCGGAGCTGGTGATCTCTGCGCCGCCGTCCTTTGCCGTCCGGGAAACGGGGAAGAAAATCGCCTCCTATCTGACACCGGAGACAGTGCTGGTCAGCGTTTCCAAGGGCATCGAGCGGGACACCAACCTGCGCATGAGCCAGATTTTGACGGAGGTCACCGGGGACACCTGTAAAGTAGTTGCCCTTTCCGGACCTTCTCACGCAGAGGAAGTAGGCGTTCGGCAGCCAACCGGCTGCGTGTCCGCCTGCCGGGACCTGCAAGCGGCCCGGATGGTGCAGGACGCTTTTATGAATGACTATTTCCGGGTCTACACCAGCGAGGATATCGTGGGCGTGGAACTGTCCGGCGCTATGAAAAACGTGGTGGCCCTGGCCTGCGGCGTGTGTGACGGCATGGGCTATCAGGACAACACCAAGGCCCTGCTGATGACCCGGGCCATGGCGGAGCTGACCCGGCTGGGTGAGAAGCTGGGCGGCACCCGGCAGACCTTCGGCGGCCTGGCGGGCATGGGGGATCTGATCGTCACCTGCACCTCCATGCACTCCCGCCGGAACCGCCGGTGCGGCATCCTCATCGGCAAAGGGGTGGAGCCCAAAGAGGCGGTGAAGGAGATCGGCGCCGTGGTGGAGGGCTACTACGCCGCAGAGAGCATCCACCAACTGGCCCAGCGGGAGAATGTAGACATGCCCATCTGCCGCAGCATCTACGGTGTTTTATACCAGGGCATGGCGGTGCAGGACGTGGTGAGCGGCCTCATGCGCCGGGCCAAAAAGGACGAATTGACAGAGACCACCTGGCTGTAACAGAAAAGAAAAAGGACGTGCGTCAGCACGTCCTTTTTTCGGTTTTAAGTGTCCTCGTCATCCTCGTCCCGGTTCAAAAGCAGGTCGATGATCTCACTGTACAGCTTTTCCGGCGCTTTCCGGAACCGGGCTGCCAGGATCTTGCCCATGTCCTCCCGGGGGACCATCAGCTTCAGGTCCATCACGTTGCCCATGTCATCATCCAGGGAAAGGGAAACGGTGTAGGTGCCGTTGGCCCGGGGCTCCGTGGAGCTTTTTACCTGATTTTTCCGCCGCAGAGCCCTGTTGCAGACGGAGAGGTTCTTGTCGCACCGCAGGCGGACAGAGTAGGGAAGGCTGGTCTCGCAGATCTCGCTATTGCGGCGGCCCTTTTCCGTGATGGCGTAAAGGCCGCTGTGGCGGTCCAGAGACAGGTGCTCCGTTTTCACCAGGTCCGCCAGGCACTCGGAGAAGTCAAAATAATCGATGGCGTCATCGCACAGCGTCAGATCCAGCAGAGTATCGAAGGGCACCGGCTCGATCAGCCGCGCCGCAATATAGAGAATGAGAAACTTGATCTCCAGCTTGTCGTGGATAAATCCGCGTCCGGTCATGGTAAATAGCTCCTTTTTGAGATACTTCTTCCGTTCCAGTATACCCCAGACGACAGGGAATGTACAGACAGAAAATCGTCGAAACCAGGGATTTTTTCCTTGACGGAACCGCCCCGCCTTGGTACTATAAAGTTGACATAACATGAAAGGGGAAACTGCTGTGAAAAAGCGTTGCCTGGCGCTGTTACTGGCGCTGCTATGCCTGACCGGATGCGGTAAAAAGGAGGAACCGGCCCCTGCGCCGGATCCGGAACCCACGCCAGTGGAAGATCCCGTCCCGGAACCGGAACCCGATCCGGAGCCCGCGGGCCCAGCGGGCGTCAACCCCCTGACCGGCCTGCCCATGGAACCGGAATACGAGCAGAACCGCCCGGTGGCGGTGATGCTGAACAACCTGAAAAAGGCCCAACCCCAGTTGGGTGTCTCCTTGGCGGATATCATCTATGAAGTGCCTGCCGAGGGCGGCATCACCCGGATGCTGGGAGTCTATCAGACTCTGGAGGGCGTGGGGAACCTGGGCAGCATCCGTTCTGCCCGGCCCTACTACATCGAACTGGCCCTGGGCCACGACGCCCTGTATGTTCACGCCGGCGGCAGCCCGGAGGCCTATCAGGACCTAAAAACCTGGAAGGTGAATAACATCGACGGCGTCAACGGCAGCGCCAGCCAAAGCGCCGTGTTCTGGCGGGACCCGGACCGGAAGAAGAACAAGGGCTATGAGCACAGCCTGCTGGCCTCCGGCGAGACCATCCAAAACTTTTGGGACGGCAGCAAATACCCCCAGACCCACAGCGAAAGCTACGTCTATCCCCAGACCTTCACCGACGAGCCCCTGACCGGCGGCACAGCGGCGGAGCATGTGAAGCTCCTTTATACCGGCTACAAGACTGGCCTTTTTGACTATGATGCCGGGACAGGGAAGTACCTGGTGAGCCAGTATCAGGCCCCCTATGTGGACGGCAACACCGGCGAGCAGGTGGGTGTCACCAATCTGCTGATTCTGGAAACCAGCATCTCCGCCATCTCCGGCGACACAGCGGGACGGCTGAAAGTCCGTACCACTGGCGAAGGGGAGGGGACTCTTTACCGCAGCGGCCAGTGCATCTCCATCCGCTGGAGCCGGGCAGACAGAAACACACCCTTTACATACACTACAGCAGACGGCCAGCCTCTGGCGCTGGGCCGGGGAAACAGCTATGTTTGTCTCATAGACCCCAGAACCAGCCGGGTGGAACTTTCATAAGCAAAAACGCCGAAGGCAATTGCCTTCGGCGTTTTTTATGGATTGTTTGTTTTCAATTTTTTCTGCTTTCTTACGTAGGACAGGGGATTGGCCTTGGCGGCCACCCGCAGGGCTTCGTTGTCAATGTCGGTGTAGATCTCCGTGGTATTCAAATGATCGTGCCCTAAAACCTCCTGCACAGCCCGGACATCCACGCCGTTTTGCAGCGCCAGGGTCGCGAATGTGTGTCTGAGGTCATGAAATCTCAGATGTTCCAGCCCTGCGTCCTTCAGGATCTTCTTGTGGATGTTGACCACCGAGTCCGGGTGGTACATCTCGCCTGTTTTCG
>URTS01000144.1 GCA_900550685.1 uncultured Oscillibacter sp.
TCCAGAAGAACCTACTCTACCGGAGGATATACCAGTACAGAGAAAGAACAAGAATGTGGGAGTACTTAGCGCAGGGGTTTGTAATAGACCTCAACTTATAATCGCGGAAAATCAGATCCGCTATTTTTTTAATTGTGATTATAAATGCTTACTTTTACAGCATAGAAGTCCAGTCTAAAATTTGCTCATCAGTAAGAATTGATAAACGCTTCCAATATTCTGATCCGCTTTGGTCATAGACTCCTATTGTGTAAAAACCAGCTTTTTTTGCGGTTTGCGCAGCTTGCAGGGAATCTTCAAAGACGGCAATGTTGCTGGGTGCCGCGTCAAAACGACGAGCGGCTTCAAGAAAAGCAACAGGTTGATCCTTTCCTGCCCCAATTTCATCACAACTCAGCGCAAACTCAAAATAACGCGCAAGGTCCAAATGAGATAAGCAGACCTGCACCAGCGGCTTCGGCGTTGCGGTAACGACACACATTTTCAGTAAGCTTTCGTTCGAAAGTTTGTTTTTTGATATTTTGAGTATTGCACAACACTATTTGTGTGCTATAATCTATTTAATCATTTAATAAATGTCTAAATAGCAAATTTGATTATATCTGTCGCGAAAAGCGGGTAAGTATTTGGAAAAAGGAAGAGTATCCGCAAAGGATGTTGCGCGATATTCTGGTGTATCTACTGCAACGGTGTCCATGATCCTCAACGGAAAGAGCAGCAAATTTTCGGAAAAGACCTGCCGTAAGGTGATCGATGCCTGCAATGAACTGGGCTATGTGCACAGCATCTCCTTCCGGACCAATTCCAGCGACGATAAAGTTTTGATCGCCGTGGTGCCCACGCTGTCCAACCTGTATTTTGTGCAGGCGGTGGAGTCTATGCAGTGGCGGGCCAAGGAACTGGGTTATTCGCTGCTCACCTTTGACACCTGCCGTGAGCGGACCCAAGAGGCGCTGATCATCCACATTTGCAGCTGCTACCCCTTCGCCGGGGTGGTATTCCTGTATCCGCCGGAGAACAACATGCTGCTGCCCCAGCTGGAACTGGCCAAGCCGGTGATCCACATTTATGAAAAGGGCGTTTACAGCGAATCCAATGTATTTGAATTTGACAGCGTGAAGGTGGGAGCAATTGTGGCGGAGCACCTGTATGGGTTCGGTCACCGGCGGATCGCCTTTTTGTCCATGGATTTTGAAGCCAAGCAGACGGTGCGGCCCCGGCGGCTGGAGGGCCTGCGGTCCGTTTATGAAAGGAACGGCCTGGACCCGGAGGAAAGCGTGCTGCTGTGCACACCGGAAACGGAACTGCCCCAGGTAAAGACGCCGCCGGAGGGCTATGAATTGGGATACATGCTGACAAAGCAGCTGGTGGAGCGGCAGGAAAATGTGACGGCCCTGGTGGGGCTCAACGATATGGTGGCCATGGGTGCCATGGATGCCATCATAGATGCGGGGCTGCGGGTCCCGGAGGATTACTCCGTCTGCGGCTGCGACAATACCAGCGTTGCCAAATTCCGGAGGGTCTCCCTGACATCGGTGGACAGCTATTCCACCCAGAGCGGCCGGGAGGCTGTGGATTTTTTGGTAAAGAAGATCGAGCACACGGATTTTCTCTCCGGACTGGAGGACAACCCGGTGGGAGTGGCCCGGATGGAGTACTTCCCCCGGTTGATTGCCCGGAAAAGCACGGGACCGGCGCGGAAAGGCGGTCCCGGAGAATGAAACCACACGCATACGGAAGCTTTGCAGCCTTCCGTATGCGTGTTTTTCTGTCTACGGCGGGGAAGCCGCCGGGGACAGGAATGGAAGCTTGTGCAGTTTGCATGATTTGCACGAACCAAAAGTTCCAAAATGACGAAAAATAAAACAGGAAAATGCGCTTGTATAACTGTTTAATAAATTATTTAATAAACGTTTTTTAAGTTAGAGATGCCTAATTTCAGATGGAAAGGCAGAATATCCAACGGGAAAAGGATTACACGGAAAAAAGAGGAAGCGAAACATCAAAAGTGCCCAAAAAGGGAATTGAACGATTCAATAAAAAGAAGGCGGGATTTCAAAGAAAACGGAAAACAATTAACGTTTGCTTTTCAGGAAGGTATCAGATTATACTGAATATGGACCAAGGCTCGCGAAGAGCCTTCATTAGGAGAATAAGGAGGATATTGTATAAAGAAGTTTCTCGCATTGGCTCTGGGCCTTGTGATGGCCATGAGCCTGGCCGCTTGCGGCGGCAAGACCGAAACTCCCGCTGAGACCCCTGACGCATCTTCCGATGCCCAGACCCCGTCCACGGATCCCATCACCATCAGTCTGTGCAATGCTTATTCCGACCTGGACCAGCTCAACACGGAGCTGAAGGATGCTGCCGACCGGATCTCTGAGCGCACCAACGGTGTGGTCACGGTCAACGTCTATCCCAACAACACTTTCGGTGATCCCAATTCCTGGGTCGACGCTACCAATGCCGACGCCCCCATCATCTCCGTGGCCTCCTTCCCTGCATGGGACGACAAGTACCCTGAGGCCGACGCCCTGCAGGCCGGCTTTGTCTGGGAGTCTCCCGAGGAGATCATCCGCTTCTATGATACCGACCTGTGCAAGAAGATCATCGCCGACCTGGATGAACAGAACATCCATTCTCTGAACGCCCCCATTGCCGCTGGTATGCGCCATGTCATTGGCCGGGCGGCCTATTCCACCCCTGAGGCCATCAAGGGCCTGAAGCTGCGCACCGTCAACGGCAAGGCGTGGCTGGAGTGCTTCCAGGCCATGGGCGCGTCTCCCATGGGCATGGCTTCCTCTGAGCAGCTCAGCGCCCTGTCCGCCGGTACCATCGATGCGCTGGACCAGTCCATCAACCTGATCTATTCCACCAAGTCCTATGAGCTGGTGAAGGATGTTACCCTGCTGGCCCAGCAGCCCCTGTGGGACGCCATGTTCTGCTCCACTAAATGGTGGAACAGCCTGCCTGCCGAGTACCAGGAGATCATTGAGGACGAGCTCCACACCGCCGCCGTCAACTACTGCGATTACTGCGCGGACAATGAGGCATCCATGCGGGAAGAGCTGGAAGCCGCAGGCGTCACCTTCCACGAGGCTGACCGCGAGGCCTTCGCCGAGATGACCAAGAGCGTTCTGGACCAGTACAGCATCGGCGATGAGCTGCTGGAGACTGTGGCTCAGATCCGCGCCGACATTGCTGCGGGCAAGTAATTTTGTAAAAAATGGTACGCAGCCCGGAGGATCACGCTGTCCTCCGGGCTGTATACAACCGGGCTATATGCGACTGTAGGGGAACCGTTATGAAAAGTTTGAAAAAAGTGATCGCAGCCTTCCGGAACGGGGCCGTGGAGGAATGGCTGGGCCGGGTGCTGGTGCTGGTGGTCATCATTCCGGTGGTCATCAACGTCGGCTACCGGGAGGTGTTCAACAAATATTCCACCACGCTGGAAGCCATGGCCCTGCTGGGCTATGTGGGCATCGGCTATGCCATGTTCGGCTATCTTTATAGGAAAGACAGCCATGTGGATGTAAAATTCGTTGAGATGATGCTGCCCCCACTGGGGAAGAAGATCGTGGAGCTGTTCCGGGATCTGTTCATCTTTGCCTATTCCGTGGTCATGATCTATTGGGGCACCAAGCTGGCCGGGATGAATGTGGACCATCTGGTGCCTGCCACGAAGATCAGCTACGCCTGGGGCTATGTGCTGATCGTGATCGGCGCGTTCAGCGGCGCGGTGCGGAGCCTGTGGGCCATCATCGCACGCATTGCCGGATTCTTTGGAAAAAAATCGGATAAGGAGGCAGGGAAATGAACTTTATGCAGTGGCTGCCCCTTATCATTGTCTTTGTGCTGCTGGCACTGCGGATCCCGGTGTGCGCCGCCTTTATCAGCGGCACGGTGTTGTATTTCGGCTTCATTGCACCGGAAATGCCGCTGAACGTCATCCTGGCAAAAATAGTGACCGGCGGCATGAATATGAACCTGATGGCGATTCCGTTTTTCATCACGGCGGGGCTGCTGATGAACCACACCGGCATCACCTCCCGCATGATGCGCTTTGCGGATCTGCTGGTGGGCCACATGTGGGGCGGCATGGCTCAAGTGAACGTGCTGCTGTCCACCCTGATGGGTGGCCTGTGCGGCTCCTCCAACGCGGATGCGGCCATGGAGTGCAAGATGCTGGTGCCAGAGATGGAAAAGCGGGGCTTCAACCGGGCCTTCTCCGCCGCCGTTACTGCCGCCTCCAGCCTGATCTCTCCCATTATCCCGCCGGGGGTGTGCCTGATCCTGTACGCCACCATCACGGAAAACTCCGTGCTGGATATGTTTATGGCGGGTTACATCCCTGGTATTCTGA
>URTS01000145.1 GCA_900550685.1 uncultured Oscillibacter sp.
CGGAATGATCGGTCAACCGTATTTTTCTATAAAAAAGCTTCAGCCCCCGCCTGTTCCAACGACAAGCGGGGGCTACTTCTGATGCTTTTCTTTCAATACGGCTACCTCTACTTCCATCTATATTGCCGCTTTTTCAGAACACTGACCGCCAATCCATGAAGCACCGTGCGTACAGAAACCGTATCTCACGCCAACCCATAAATGATGTGCTTCGTATTTGACCTGCCGGAACTGCCAGCGGCGAACAAATGGGACACCGTTTTCACGTTTCTGCGTCCCTCTTTGTGTCTATAATATACAGCTGGCACGGATAAAAGTCAATAGCTATTGTGCAACTTCAACGTTTTTGCCAAAAGCAATGGGGAGAAACAGGCAGAGCGCACAAAGGCGGACCTATTCCGCCAGCGGGGCCAGAAATACCGGAAGGGAAAGCTCCGGCCTCTGCCAGAAGGCCTCCAGCAGGGCGGTGAGGTTGTCCTCGTCGTGTTCGATCTCCCGGCTGAACAGCCGCAGGGCCTCCGGCAGGCCCGCCAGCCGGGACAGCCGGTCCGCAGTCAAGACCCCCAGCACGCAGAACTGGGCCCGGCCCAGAAGGTCTCCGTCGTTGACGGCTTTCAGCAGATGCCGGAAGGCGAAGTACACGGCAATCCGCTCCAGCTTTTCCGGTTCTTGGGGGGCGAAGGGAACAGGCGGCTCCCCGGCCCACCGGTCCAGCAGGTCCCGCCAGTCCGGCTCCAGGATTTCCAGGTCTTGCAAATACTGCCGGACGGCGGGTTCCCAGCTGCCGGCGCTGCCGCCGAAATCTGCGGGGATAGTCTGGGGCGCGGCGCAGAAGGCGGCCAGACCCGCCATGTCCTCCTCGTCCAGCAGGGCCTGGGCTTCGTAAGCCGTCAGCAGAAAGGCCCGCAGGCGCGCTTTTAGGGGCTGGCTCCGGTCCCGCAGCAGATCCAGCAGATGGTCCCGCAGAGGCACCAGCCAATCCAGCCAGTCATCCCCTGTCTCTGCGGGTTCCCCGTTCTGCCGCTCTAAAAAGGTCAGCGGCCTGGAACTGCCCAGCAGCAGATCGTTGGCCTTGGGGCAGGCGGCGGACAGGGTGATCTCCTGAAAGGGGCCGTAGTCCTCGATGAACCGGGGATGAGCCCGGCAGGTGAGGGAGGTGGCCTCCGGCCCCAGGGCGCAGTGGATGTCACACAGGTTTTCCTGATTCAAAAAGGGACACCGGCCGCCGTTCAGAGGAAAGCAGAAGTCCTCGCCGTCAAATTCCATGGCGGCCCGGAGGCATTCTCCCAGGGGCCCCGGCTCCGCCTGATACCGCCGGGCGGTGTCCTCGTCGATGACTACCTCCCAGCCGATGCAGCAGCTGTGGGGACAGGCTCCCGCCAGACAGGAAAATTCGTCAAAATAATCCGGAACACGCACCTGCATGGAAATACCTCCTGGACTTAGCAGTGAATTTCAAAGAAAAAGTTGCAAACGCAACAGATTTTACAGTAATATTATAAGATACTAAGGACGGAAAGACAAGGCTGAATAGCCAGGGAAAAAGGAGACAACCTAATGATACGGAGAGTTATTGAGATCGACCGGGACAAGTGCAACGGCTGCGGCGCCTGCGCCGCAGCCTGCCAGGAAGGGGCCATCGGCATGGTGGACGGCAAGGCGGCCCTGCTGCGGGACGATTACTGCGACGGCCTGGGCAACTGCCTGCCCCACTGCCCCACCAACGCCATTACCTTTGTGGAGCGGGAAGCTGCCGCCTTTGACGAAAAAGCGGTGGCCGCCGCCCAGCTGGCCAAAAAGGCGGAGGCCCTCATCGGCAGCGCCCCGGTCACCCGCAGCGGCTGCTCCGGCAGTGCGCCGCTGAACCTGGGAGGCTGCCCCGGCAGCCAGGCCGCAGAACTGCGGGAAAATCCGGCGGACGCCCCCATGCAGTCCGCCGCGGTTTCCCGGCTGATGCAGTGGCCCATCCAGATCAAGCTGCTGCCGGTGCAGGCGCCCTTCTACCAGGGGGCCAGGCTGCTGATCGCCGCGGACTGCACCGCCTTTTCCCGGGCGGACTTCCACGAGCGGTTCATGAAGGGGCACATCACCATGATCGGTTGCCCCAAGCTGGACGAGGGGGACTACGCGGAGAAGCTGACGGAGATCATCCGGCTCAACGACATCCGGGAGGTCACCATCGTCCGCATGGAGGTGCCCTGCTGCGGCGGCTTGCAGCGGGCGGCGGAAACGGCTCTCCGGGAAAGCGGAAAGTTCCTGCCCTGGCAGGTGGTGACCCTGGGCCGGGACGGAACGATCCAGGATTGATGGAGGTAAGGATATGAAAGCAACGGTGAACGACGCCTGCGTCGGCTGCGGCCTGTGCGCCGGGACCTGCCCCGTGGTGTTCTCCATGGGGGACGACGGCCTGGCCCACGGCGGCGAGATCCCCGCCAACCAGATGGCTGAGGCGGAGACGGCCCGGGACGGCTGCCCCGTCAGCGCCATCAGCATCGGTGAGGACTGACAAACTCCGGCAAAGCCCGCCTGAAAGGAATTTCCTTTCAGGCGGGCTTTCTTAATATAATAATAGAGGAAGGTCAGGTGTTGTCCCGGCTGATGGGCTCCCGGATCAGCAGCCGCAGCAGGGCCTTGCCGTTGAAGGGGATCAGGGGGGAGAGGTATCCCTTGCCCACCAGGGGCTTTGTGGTGCACAGCAGGATGAAAATGCCCAGAACGCCCAAGCAGAAGCCCCACACGTCGAAGGCTGCCGTTACCAGCAGCAGGGCCACCCGCAGCAGCTTGAAGGCGTACCCCAGCTCATAGCTGGGCTGGGCGAACCCGGCCACGGACACGAAGGCCATATATACCAGCACCTCCGGCCCCAGCCATCCGGCCTGAACGGCGAAGTCGCCCAGCACCAGGGCACCCAGCATGGAAAAGGAGTTGGACAGGCTGTCCGGCGTGTTCAAAGAGGCCAGCTTCAGCACGTCAATGAGAAATTCAACCACCAGCAGCTGGCTCAGCAGGCTCAAGGACACCGGCTCCGGGGAGGAGAGGAAATCCAGCCACGCCGGCAGGCGATTGGGCTCGCTGACCATGAGATACCAGGCGGGGGTGATGAAGAGGGAGAGAATGAACACCGTCACCCGCAGGATGCGGAGATAGGTACCGATGAGGGGCGGAAAATAGTAGTCGTTGGATTCCTGGGTGAAGTCGAAAAAGCTGGTGGGCAGGATCATTACCGAGGGGGAGTTGTCCACCATGAGGACGATGCTGCCCTCCATGATGCTGGCGGCGGCCGCGTCGGGCCGCTCCGTGTAGCGCACCTTGGGAAACAGGTTATACCACTGCTTGGGCCGGATGGCCTCCGCCAGGCTTTCCTGGGCCATGGACAGGGACCGGATGTCCAGCCCCAGCAGCTTGCCCCGGAGCTTGCGCAGCAGGTCCTGGTCTACCTTGTCGTCCAGGTAGCAGAGGACGGCGTCATTGTGGGTCCGGGAGCCTACCTTGTGGCCCTCCATAGTCAGGTGGGGGTCCCGGATGCGGCGGCGCAGCAGGGCCATGTTGGGGACGACGGCCTCCACGAAACCGTCGTGGCTGCCGCGAAGCACCTTGCCGTCCGGTGGCTCGTCCACCCCCCGGCTGGGGTAGCCCTTGGCGTCCATGAGGGCCACCCCGGCCAGGCCCTCCATGGCCAGCAGGGATTTGCCCAGAAACACGGAGGTCACGGCGTCGGACACGTCAAAGGTGACGTTGGATTCGGAAAAGGTGATGAACCGGTCCAGAAAGTCCTGCATTTGGGTGAGGCCCAGCACATTTTCCGGCCTCAGGGACAGCCAGAAGGCCCCCATCCGCTCAATGATGCTGTCACTGCCGAAGCCGTCCACCACCCAGAGCCGGGCCCGGCGGCCGCCGATGAGGTAGTCCCGGCTCACCATGTCGCAGCTGCGGCCCACCCCCAGAAGCTGGTCCAGCGTCTGGACGTTTTCCATGTAGTCGGTTGAAAATTTCTCCATGAGATTCCTCCATTCTTGAAAGTAGTATGCGCCGAAATTCGGATTTTATGGTATGATAAAAAAGACTTCAGCTATGATAGAATGAAAACAAACTGGAATTTATATAATTATTCCTCTAACTTTC
>URTS01000146.1 GCA_900550685.1 uncultured Oscillibacter sp.
CCCCTTTGAAAAACACAGAACGCTTATTTTTCGTGAGCCTGCCAGGCGTCATGATCTGTGTGGAGCAGGTGGTGGGACTTTTCTCCCAGGGGAGCTCCCAGATACTCCTGATACAGGGTCTGGACCTCCGGATTCTCGTGGGAGAATCGGATCGCCGCGTTGGCGTCCAGATTCCACAGTTGGTCGCCCCGGTAGGAGGCGTACTCCACGCCCTCGTGGATGGGCTGTCCGCCGCCGCCTGCGCAACCGCCAGGACAGGCCATGACCTCCACGAAGTCGTACTGGACCTCGCCTTTGGAGAGGGCGTCCATCAGGGCCCGGGTATTGCCCAGGCCGCTGACCACCGCCACGCGGAGACCGCCGATGCCGGGCATGTGGAAAATAGCCTCCTTCCAGGGCTTGTCGCCCCGGACGGCGGAGAAGATGTCCGGGTTGGGATTCTTGCCGGTGACCAGGTAATAGGCGCTGCGGAGAGCCGCGTCCATGACGCCGCCGGTGGTGCCGAAGATCACCGCCGCGCCGGTGCCGGTGCCCAGGGGGCTGTCAAACTCCTCCGATTTCAGGCTGGAGGGACGGATACAGTCGCTGCGGAACAGACGGCACATCTCCCGGGTGGTCAGCACCACGTCCACATCCGGATCGCCGCAGGCGTCCTTCATGGTGGGCAGCTCGCACTCCGCCTTTTTGGCGGTGCAGGGCATGAGGGAGACCACAAAGACCTTGTGGGGGTCCAGCCCCATCTTCTCCGCGAAGTAGCTCTTGGCCACCGCGCCGAACATCTGCTGGGGGGACTTGGCAGTGGAGAGGTTGGCAGTGTACTGGGGGTACTGGGATTTCAGGAACCGCACCCAGCCGGGGCAGCAGGAGGTGAACATGGGCCAGCTGTACTGGTCCTTATGGGTAAACCGCTCCACGAATTCGCTGCCCTCCTCCATAATGGTGAGGTCGGCGGTGAAGTTGGTGTCGAAGATGTAGTCAAAGCCGATCTGCCGTAGGGCGCTGACCATGTGGCCGGTGGTGGCTTTATCGGCAGGGAGCTGGAAGGCCTCCGCCCAGGCTACCCGGACGGCGGGGGCCACCTGGACCACCGTGGTGATCTCCGGGTCTGCCAGGGCGTCCAGCACCCGGTTGGTGTCGTCCCGGGCCGTCAGAGCGCCGGTGGGGCAGTGGGTGACGCACTGGCCGCAGAAGGTGCAGTCGCTGTCCTTGAGATAGCGGCCCACGGCCACGTCCACCGTGGTGCGGGAACCGGTGCCCACCACGTCCCAGACATGCATGCCCTGGATCTTGTCGCATACCTGGATGCAGCGCATGCACTTGATGCACTTGCTGGCCTCCCGGATCACCGGTACATCCATTTCCAGGTGGCTCCGCTCCGGCTTTACCGGGTAGGGCTGGTAGTGGATGTTCAGGTCGTGGGCCAACCGCTGAAGCTCACAGTTTCCGCTGCGGATGCAGGTGGTGCAGGTGGAACTGTGCTGGGAGAGGATGAGGCGGAGATTGGTTTTCCGGGCCTCCCGGACCTTGGGGGTGTTGGTGTGGATGGCCATGCCCTCTACCACGCCGGTGTTGCAGGAGGTCACCAGCCGGTCGGTGCCCTCCACCTCCACCATGCACATGCGGCAGGCGCCGATCTCGTTGATGTCCTTCAGGTAGCACAGGTGGGGGATGGGGATGCCCATTTGGGTGGCGGCCTCCATGATGGTGGTGCCGTGCTTCACCGCCAGGGCCTTGCCGTTGATCGTGATGTTTACCATTTTTCTACCCGTCCTCCCTTGAAGATGCCGTAGCCGAAGTGATCGCACCGCAGGCAGCGGCCGGATTCCTGGGCCACTTCCTCGTCGGTCATGGAGCATTCCATGCACAAGAAGTCGTGCTTGCGCTCCTCGGCGTCCCGCTCCTTGGAATTCACCCGTCCCCGGGGACGGATGTCCGTGCAGCGGGGGGTGGGGATCTCCACGTCCACCCGGATCTCGTGGTTAAAGCCCAGGTATTCGTCGATGTTGTCCGCGGCGGCCTTGCCTGCCGCAATGGCCCGGATGACCGTGGCGGGGCCGGTGACGCAGTCGCCGCCGGCGAACACGCCCTCCATCTCCGGCAGGCGGGTGCTGGAGTCTGCCAGCAGGGTGCCGCCCCGCTGGATCTTGATGCCGGCCTGCTCAAAGCCCTGGGACTCGATACCCTGGCCGATGGCCACGATGATGAGGTCCGCCGGAATGCGGACCAGCTCCACGGCGGCAGTGTTGGGCCGGGGACGGCCCGCCTTGTCCACCTCGCCGATGATCTGGGGCTGGGCCCACAGGGCCGTGGCCCGGCCATCCTGGGATTCCACCCGGATGGGGGCATGGAGGGCCAGCACTTCGGCGCCCTCGGCAATGGCACCCTCCACCTCCTCTGGCTGGGCAGTCATATCCTCCTGGCGGCGGCGGTAGACGCAGGTGACCTTTTTGGCCCCCAGACGGATGGCACTGCGGGTGACGTCCATGGCCACGTTGCCGCCGCCGATGACCGCCACGTTCATGCCGGTGAAGTCCGGCATCTCGTTATCGCCGATGTGACGCAGCATGTCCACGGCGGACATGACGCCGATGGCGTCCTCACCTTCGATGCCCACCTTTTTGTCCGTATGGGCGCCGATGCAGAGGTACAAAGCGTCATACTGGTGGCGCAGGTCCTCCAGGGTGATGTCAGTGCCCACATCCACCTCGGTGTGGACCTCGATGCCCAGGGAGAGGATGGACGCGATCTCACCGTCCAGCTTTTCCCGGGGGAAGCGGTAGCTGGGGATGCCGTAGCGCATCATGCCGCCCAGGCGCTTCCGCTTTTCGTAAACGGTGGTTTTGTGGCCCATGAGGGTCAGGTAATAGGCTGCCGCCAGGCCGCTGGGGCCGCCGCCCACGATGGCCACCCGCTTGCCGGTGGGCTCTGCGGGAGTGGGCTGGGGTACGTCTCCGGCCCGGTCCACGGCGGCCCGCTTCAGGCCCCGGATGTTGATGCCGTCATCCACCATGTTCCGGCGGCAGCGGGACTCGCAGGGATGCTCGCAGATGTAGGCGCAGGCGGTGGCGAAGGGATTGTCCTTCCGCACCAGGCGCACGGCGTCGTCATAGCGGCCGGCGTTCACCAGGGAGATGTAGCCGGGGATATCCACGCCGGCGGGGCACATGGCCACGCAGGGGACGGGGTTATGGAGGGTGCTGAGGCAGCGGTGATGCAGGATGTGCTCCTCAAAGTCCTCCCGGAAGCCCCGGACGCTGGTGAGGATCAGGTTGGCGGCGTCAATGCCGATGGCGCAGTCTGCCGTGTCCACGATGACCTGGGCGGTTTCCTCCAGGTGACGCAGCATCCGCATATCCGCCTCGCCGTCCAGAATTTCGGACAGCATATCCGACAGCTGGGTCAGTCCGATGCGGCAGGGCACGCATTTGCCGCAGGTCTGGGCCCGGCACAGGTCCAGAGAGTTCAATGCCATATCCACCGGACACAGACCCGGAGGGCTGGCAGCGATCCGGCGTTCCATGTTCCGGTAGATCTGTTCCACCACCGCCTGAGCCCGGTCCGGCGTTTTCACTTCCAATCTGCTCATATTTCTTGCGCTTCCTTTCTGGTTTCCTTGGGGGCAGCCGCCAAAATGGGGAGCGGCTGCACAAAATGCTTATTCAGGATTGTACCAAATGACAAAACAAGATGCAAGAATAGTTTTATTTCTGACAAAGTACGTCGATTTCACTAAAAAGGACGGCGGGACGTTAAAGAACCGCTAAAGAAAATGCGGACCCAGGGAAATGGGGGACAGACTATGACCGAAGAGCCTTTGTGACCGGGAAAAACCGCTTGGATCGGAGAAAAACAGAAGAAGCGATATTTTATGAATAGAATAACGGTTTCCGGAAAGTACCATTGCGCATCCGGGCGGGTTATTATATAATGAACACAAGAAAAAAGAAGAGGTTGACCTTTGGAGAGAGGGGGCGCCTGTATGGCTGTCTTTACGGTGAACGGCAGGACTGTGACCGCCGGAAAAAATCAAAAGCTGCTGCGGTTTCTGCGAGACGAGCTGCGCCTGACCTCGGTGAA
>URTS01000147.1 GCA_900550685.1 uncultured Oscillibacter sp.
TCCAGGAGGAGACCCACCGTTTCGCCATCACCTATCACCACCAGCACCATACCAAAAGCGTGATGCGCTCCGCTCTGGACGGTATCCCCGGCCTGGGTCCCAAGCGGCAGGCGGAGCTGCGGAAGCACTTCGGCACCGTGAAGGCCATCCGGGAGGCGGATGAGGAGACTTTGACGGAGGTGCTGCCGAAAAACGTGGCCCATGAGGTGTGGACCCGGCTCCATCAGAAATCGGAGGACGGAGAGTGACCGGGCAGACAAGTGAAAGAAGGCCCCCGGCTTGGTAAACCCAAGCCGGGGGCCTTTTATCGGAAATGCAAAAAGCAGGACGGCGCACAGCGCCGCCCTGCCTGAAAGAACAGAAAATCAGTCGTCGTCCCGGAAAACGATGTTGCCCGGCTCGGCGGACTCGATGATGGCCAGGGACTTCAGGTTGACACCTGCGGCCCGGAGACGGTCGCCGCCGCCCTGGAAGCCCTTCTCCACGGCGCAGCCGATGCCCAGCAGCTGGGCGCCCGCGGCGGAGACGATGTCGCACAGGCCCCGCATGGCCTCGCCGTTGGCCATGAAGTCGTCGATGATCAGCACCCGGTCGCTGGAGGAGAGCCATTCCTTACTCACCAGCAGGGTGACCTTCTTCTTGTAGGTGTAAGAATAGATGTCGCTCTGGTACAGGCCGCCCTCAATGTTGTCGCTCTTGGCCTTCTTGGCGAAGATCATGGGCTTGTGATAGTGCATGGCCACGGCAGTGGCCAGGGCGATGCCGCTGGCTTCCGCGGTGAGGATCATGGTCACGTCATCCATGTTAAAGTACTTGCCGAACTCCTCGGCAATGTGACCCAGCAGGGTGGTGTCGATGCGGTGGTTCAGAAAGCCGTCCACCTTGATGATGTTGCCGGGCAGGACCTTGCCCTCTTTTACGATACGCTCCTTCAGCTCCTGCATGTGAATATCCTCCACAATCATAAAATGTATTTGAAAAACGATTTCGCAAAGTGTCTCTTTTCCTATTATCCAGGATTTCGACAGGTTTTGCAAGTGTTTTTCCCAACAAAAACAATCCGGCAATAGGTGATACCTTTGTCAAAATGACCGCCAACGGCGGACGGACGGATGAAAAAGCTGCGCCGTGCAGTGTGCACGGCGCAGAAGGGGGCTCATTTGCCCTCCAGCTTGTCGGCGGCGGGAGCCAGCCAGTCGCCCTGGAAGGATTCGATGTCGCCGGCGTCCGTCAGAGAGGCCAGAGCGGGATCGATGGGCATTTCTGCCAGCAGGGGCAGATTGTGGGCTGCGGCGGCCTGGGCGGTCTTGCCCTGGCCGAAGAGATAGATCTTTTTGCCGCAGTCCGGGCAGGCAACATAGCTCATGTTCTCCACCAGGCCCACAATGGGGACCTCCATCATCTCCGCCATCTTCACGGCCTTTTCCACCACCATGCCCACCAGGTCCTGGGGGGAGGCCACGATGATGATGCCGTCCAGAGGGATGGACTGGAACACGGACAGGGACACATCGCCGGTTCCGGGAGGCATATCCACGAACAGGTAGTCACAATTCCAGAGAACGTCGGTCCAGAACTGCTGGACCACGCCGGAGATGACGGGGCCGCGCCAGATGACGGGATCCGTCTCGTTTTCCAGCAGCAGGTTGATGGACATGACCTGGATGCCGGTCTTGGACTCCATGGGCAGCAGGGCGTTCTCCGTGCCCATGGCGTGGCCGTGGACGCCGAAGGCCTTGGGGATGGAGGGACCGGTGATGTCGGCGTCCATAATACCTACCTGGTAGCCCCGGCGGCGCATGGTAACGGCCAGCTGGCTGGTGACCATGGATTTGCCCACGCCGCCCTTGCCGGACACGATGCCGTAGACCTTGCCCACGTGGGCATCGGCGTGGTGGGCCTTCAACAAAGACTGGGGTTCCCGGGAGGAACAGCTCTCTCCGCAGGTGGAGCAGTCATGCGTACATTCGCTCATGATGTTTGAATCTCCTTTTCCTATTTCCGAATTATTATGATTTTATTATGTATCAGCTATCTTATACCTGCCGGACGGTTTCGTCAACACTTTGAAAAAGAATAGGGAAATCAGCCCAGTTTCTGCACGGAGACGCCGCTGTCACCGGAGAAGAAGGCGGCCTCCCGGCTGTGGCAGGTGAAGAGCAGGATCTGCCGGTGCTCCGCTTCCTGCCGCAGCCACCGCAGGGCGGCGGCACAGCGGTCGTTGTCGAAATTGGCCAGGGCGTCGTCCAGAATGATGGGGACGTTTTTCTCCGGCGGCAGCACCATCTGGCAGATGGCCAGCCGGGCAGCCAGATACAGTTGGTCGGCGGCCCCGGCGGACAGCAGCTGGATATCCCGGTCTATGGGATCCCCGGCGGGCTGGGCGGTGAGATGGAAGCTGCGGTCCAGGGCGGCCCCGGTGTAGCGACCGCCGGTGAGCTCCTGGAAAATTTCGGCGGTCCTGCGGCTGAGCTGAGGGGAAAAGCGGTTTTGCAGGGCAGTGTTGGCGCCTGTCAGGGCGTCCATGGCCAGACGCAGGGCGTCGTATTCCTCCTGAAGCTGTGTGATCTGGGATTGGAGGCTTTCGGCAGTGGCCTGCAGAACGTCCGGCTCCCCCATGGCGTGGAGCTGGCCGGAAAGGCGGTCAGCGGAGGAGCGGGCGGCTGCCAGCTGGACTTGGGCCTGTGCCAGCGCGGCGGAAACCTCTCCGCGGTTCCGGACGGGGGGCTCCGGTACAGGTCCGGTACTGGCGGGGATATTCTGCTGGGCCAGCAGCTCCTGGCGGGCCTGGGCCTCCCGGGCGGCAGACTGGGCCTCGGCCAGGGCACGGCGGCGCTGTCCGGCGTTCCGCAGGACCTGGTCGGCGGTGGGAATGTCGAAGGCGGAGGGGGCGAAACGGCGGACCTCCAATAGGATGGCCTGCTCGTTGGTGGTGAGGGAATTGTACAGGGCGTCGGCAGTGGCGGTTTTGGCGTTGACGTCCGCCTGGGCGGCGTCCCGCGTTTCCACGGCCTTGGCATAGGCATCCGCGAGAGCGGCAATCTCGTCTGCATCTGCGGTGCCGAAGTGTTTGCACAAAGCGGTATTCTGCGCGGCCTTCAGGGCGCGTTTCTGCATTTGGCGGGAAATGACTGCGCCGGCGGCAATGATTACGGCGAAGATGCTCCAAGGCAGTATCTTTTGCCAGCCGGAGAGATATGTGCTATAGCGGGAAAGGGTAAATGCAGTGACTCCGATGGCGGCGGTCAGCATCAGGAAAAATACAGCCAGAGCGGGTGCGGTGTTGACGGATACCTTGGGGGGCGCGGTTGTTTCCTGCCGGGCTTCCTCGGCGGTCTGTCCGGCAAAGGGGCTTTCGCTGACGGCCTTTTCAGCGTAGAGCAGAGCCTTCATGGCCTCATCCTTGTCGGCACGGGCTTTGGCCACGCTCTTTCGCACGGTTTCCAGATTTACGATGGCCCCCCGGAGACGGCTGATGGTTTCGGAGTCCGGGATGCGGTCATCGATCAACTGCTGTTCCAGAGCCTGGGCCTGCTGGAAGGCACGGCGGGATGCGGCAGTCAGCTCCTCCAGCTGGCGGGCCTTTTGGGCTGCCTCCCAGCGGTCACATTGAGCCAACTCGGCGGTGAGGGCATCAATCAGCTCCTGGGACTGCTGGACCTGGGCCCGGCTTTCCGCCAGCTGCTGCTGGATCTGCCCGGCGGCGGTGATCTGCTGCCGGATCTCGGACAGCTCCGCTTCCAGGGCGGGCAGCTGGCCGCTTTTATTGAAGCGGCGGCGGTTCAGCTGCTTTTTAAGGGCGTCGTAGGCCTCCGTATAAGAAGTGTCCTCCTCGCCGGAGGAGATGAGGGAGGCCACCCGGCGTTCCAGGCCGACGTCCTGACTGATGGCAAGGCCGCTTTGCCGGATAAAGGCGCTGCGCTCAAAAACCTCCCGGCTGACGCCCAGCAGGGCCTCGCCGCAGTTGGCAACGGTCAGGTTATCGACTTGCGTGCCAGTGCCGGCGTA
>URTS01000148.1 GCA_900550685.1 uncultured Oscillibacter sp.
CACAGTTCCATTTTTAATCCCAGTTTGGACATCTTCCCACAAATGGCACTGTTGACAAAGTCTCGCTCCGCATAACATACCGCGAGGGCTGTTGCGAGACTTTGTCAACAGCGCCAGAATGTGAAGACTTCCACGTTATGATGAATTTTCGTTGTGATGGGGGCAAACTGGGGATAAGCCGCTAAAAATTGATCGGTGAAGGCGAAATCGTCCCACTGGTGCATGGGCAGGAAATGCCGGACATCCATCAGTTCCAGAAAATACGCCGGGCCCAGATAGCCGTCCTTCCCCAGCCGGGGGTCCAGGGGCAGCATGGCCAGGTCCGCCCGGCGGCCCCGGAGGGGCTCCGTATACCGCTTGAAATTGGCGGCCATGTTCCGGTTCCAGGCGTCGTCCTCCTCCGCCCAGTGCCACCAGTTCAGGTCCCCGGCGTGGAAGATGGTCCGGCCCTCCGCCGTCACCATCCAGGCCACGCCCTCGTCGGTGGAGGGAAAGGTCTCCACAGTGACGCCGGGCAGGGGTTCCCAAACATCGTGCTTGCCGCAGCGGCGGCACTTGGCGGCGGTCTCCGGGGCAAGATGCCACTTTTCCAGATTCCGGGGCGTCAAGCGCAGGTCGCTGCCCAGCAGGAACTGCATGTCCGGCTTCTGCGCCGCCAGAGTGAATACCTCCGGGTTGAAGTGGTCCTCGTGGCGGTGGCTGACGAATACCAGCAGGGGCTTGTCCGGCAGGGACGGGACAGGCTCCTTCCACCAGTCGAACAGCAGGCAGAGGGTGTCCAGCTCTATGAAGAAGCCGTCGTGGACTAAAAATGTGACACGCATGTAAATTTTCTCCTCGATTCGCAAAAAGGGGTGGGAAGCCGCCCCGCCTTGTGGTAAGATTATACCATGAAACAAGTAAATTCGACAACTGCAAATATTCCGGCGGCCCTGACGGAGCCGCTGCTGGCCTGGTACCGGGAAAATGCCCGGGACCTGCCCTGGCGGCACACGGAGGATCCCTACCGCATCTGGGTCTCGGAGATCATGCTCCAGCAGACCCGGGTGGCGGCGGTACTGGGTTATTATGCCCGGTTTCTGGAGGCGTTTCCCACGGTGGAGACCCTAGCGTCAGCCGATGAGGAACGGCTCATGAAGCTGTGGGAGGGCCTGGGCTATTACAGCCGGGCCAGAAACCTGCAAAAGGCGGCGAAGGAGGTCGTAGCGATGGGAGGCTTTCCGGATACCTATGCGGGCCTGCTGGCCCTACCGGGCATCGGGGATTACACTGCCTCCGCCATTGCCGCCGCGGCTTTCGGACGGCGGGAACCGGCAGTGGACGGCAACGTCCTCCGGGTGGCCGCCCGGCTGACGGACTGCCATGGGGACATTCTGGACCCCAAGACAAAGGGGGCCGTCCGGGCAGGGCTGGCGGCGGTGATGCCGGAAAATACGGCGGATATCCGCATTTTCAACCAGGCCATGATGGAACTGGGAGCCACGGTCTGCGGCCCCAATACCGCACCCCGGTGCGGGGAATGTCCGGTGCAGGCGCTGTGCCTGGGGCATCGGCTGGGGACGGCGGAGGCCCTGCCCGTGAAAAAGGCAAAAAAGGAACGGCGGGGGGAAGAGAAAACCGTGTTCCTCCTGCTGAAGGAGGGAAAGATCGCCCTGCGGAAACGGCCGAAAACCGGCCTGCTGGCAGGGCTTTGGGAGTTCCCCAATGCAGAGGGCGCGCTGGACGAAGCGTCCGCCGGGGCGGCGGTGGCAGCCATGGGATTGACGGCCATCGACTGGCGGAGCCGCCTGACGGCGAAGCACATCTTCACCCATGTGGAGTGGCGCATGACCGGCTACGCCCTGACGGTCCGGGGTGAAGGACCGGCGGACCTGGTCTGGGCGGATGCGTCAGGGCTGGCAGAGCGGTCCGTGCCGTCGGCCTTTGCCCGGTATTATGAAGAAGCAAAGGAAATGCTGAAGGAGAATTGATATGGGCTTTTTGCTGGGTTTGCCCCTGCGGCTGCTGGGGCTGATCTTTGGGTTGATCCGGTTTTTGATTCCGCTGGTGCTGCTGGTGCTGGTGGGCCGCTGGCTGTGGCGGAAATACGGCGGACACAGGCCATCCGATGAGGCGAAAAAAGACGAGCCCCATTTCAAGGGCCCGGTATACACCGTGGATTACGAGGAAGTTAAGGACGACGATAAGCACAAGGAGTGAACGCTGTGGATTTCGGAACCCAATTCGGCGTATTCATGCTGCTGGCCGTCCTGATCGTGCTGGGCCGCTGGCTGAAGGGCTGGGGGCAACGCATGGCGGAGAGACGGGCAGAGCGGGATGCCCCGGACCCGGCGGTGGAACGGGCCCTGGAACAGGAACAGCTTGTTCTGGACGATACGCCGGACGGCCCGGTGCCCTTTGGATACAAAACCAGTTGGGCGGCAGTGAAATGCGGCAGTCCAGATGAAGTGATCAACGCTCTGCAGCTTTCCGGCAGGCGGGCCGGCTGGACCACAGGTCTGGCTGCGGCCATGCGGGGACAGGGGGTGTTTGTGTCCCCCTGCCTGGATGGTTATGTGCTGGTTATCGGACAGGAGCTGCGGCAGGTGCCTCCGGAAGCGTTCGCCGAGGTACAGCAGTTTGCCAGCCACCGGGGCAGCGACTACTATTCCTGGGCGCTGTACCGGGATGGGCGCAAGCTCCGGGAGTTTGCGTATGAAAGTGATCGGTTCATGGTTGATGATGGTCCTTTGACATCGGAAGAACAGGCCCTTGGGTTTGACGCGCTTCCCCGGAAATATGAAGGGCCGGAAAGCGCGGAACGGAGCGATATGCGGCTTCCGGATGAAGAAGACGTATTGAATATCGCCGCGGTTTGAGAATCAGACGTATCCGCCGTCTGTGGGATGGCTGTGTACATAAGGAGAAACTATGCTGAAGATTTTCAATGTGACCGGCATCATCGTGCTGCTTCTGCTTTTGCGGAAGCTGGTGTGGTGTCTGCGGTGGCTGTGGTGCTGGAAGCGGGGAGAGGACACCCCGGCGCCCATCGGCTGGCTGCCCAGCCGGGACGGCGGCCGCTTTGCCGCCCACGTCCGGGAACACGACAAGGAGGTGTGACCATGTCTTTCTGGAAAAAGAGCGAGGACCCCTGGGACATCGACCCCAATGAGCGCAGACCAGTCGCGGAGCCGGAGGAAAAAGGCCCGGGCCTGCTGGATTCCCTCCGGGAGGATTGGGACGCCATGCAGGCGGCCCGGCAGGAGAAGCGGAAAAAGCTGCGGCTGCCGCCGGAGAAGTGTCCCTGGTGCGGGAAAGACATGGAGCAGGGGTTCCTCATGGGCGGCAGGGGCGTTTTCTGGTATCGCGGTATTCCTACCGGAAAGGCGCTGTGGATCAGTCCCGGAAATGAAGATACTATTCGGGTGGATGCAGAGGGCTTTTTGACTACCTACCACACGGCCTGGTACTGCCCGGACTGCAAGAAAATGACCATAGACGCCGCCGACCTGCAAACGGAGGCGGAGAAAAACCAGGCGGCATTTCCCGTGGGAGCGGAGGAGACAGCATCGCTGAGCGATGAAGCAAAAGAGGGAGAATAAAAAGATGGCACAGCTTTATTTCAAATACGGAGCTATGGGCTCCAGCAAAACGGCAAATGCCCTGATGGCCCGGTTCAACTACGAGGAGCGGGGCCAGAAGACCCTGCTGGTGAAGCCACGGCTGGATCAGCGGGACGGGGATCACATGGTCCACTCCCGCATCGGCCTGGAATACCCTTGCATCTACTTTGATGAGATGCTGGAGCTTTCTGAGAATGTCTTAAAGGAAAACGCCTGCATCATCGTGGACGAGGCCCAGTTCCTTTCAAAAGAGGATGTGGATTATCTGGTACATGTGGTGGACGACCTGGGGGTGCCCGTTATCTGCTACGGTCTGCGGGCGGACTTCAAGGGAGAGTTGTTCCCTGGCAGCTACGAACTGCTGGTGATGGCCGACAAGCTGGAAGAGGTG
>URTS01000149.1 GCA_900550685.1 uncultured Oscillibacter sp.
TTTGACTGGATGCTGGACCAGATCCAGGACCTGATGGCGGAGAACGCGGCCTCGGAAAAGAAGCGCCACGAGCTGGAGCTGATCTCCCTCCAGAATCAGGTCACGCCGCATTTCCTCTACAATTCGCTGGACGGCATCAGTGCATTGGTCC
This sequence comes from uncultured Oscillibacter sp., assembly GCA_900550685.1. Taxonomy (GTDB): domain Bacteria; phylum Bacillota; class Clostridia; order Oscillospirales; family Oscillospiraceae; genus Oscillibacter. The sequence goes on from URTS01000149.1 coordinate 152, forward strand.
AGATGGGGGAGAACAAGGAGGCCTTTCAGATGTCCCGGGCTCTGAGCCGGTTCTACCGGGGCGTGCTGAGTGACGGCCGGTGTGTGATCCGGGTATCTGAGGAACTCCAGATGATCGAAAGTTACTTACAGGTCCAGTCCCAGCGCTCCCAGGACAGCTTTGATTATTTGGTGGACGTGGATCCGGCTTTGCTGGATGCCAGCATTGTGAAGCTGACGCTTCAGCCGCTGGTGGAAAATGCCATTTACCATGGCATCCGGGCGGTTCGCCGCCGCTGCCTGCTGACGGTCACCGGCCACGCAGAAGAAAATGGGGATATGGTCCTCTCAATCCGGGATACCGGCAAGGGCCTTGATACCGCTGCTGAAAACGCCGATGTTTCCGGCCAGTGGGAGAAGGGAGATCTGATCCTCCACCGAAAGGGCTATGGGATGTACAACGCAGATCAGCGCATTAAGCTGTACTTCGGGGCCAGATACGGCCTGCGGGTAAGCTCTGTGCCGGGAGAATGGACGCAGGTGGATGTGCATCTGCCGGTGTATTCATACAAGGAGTATCAAAATGATCTCAGTCCTGATCGTCGATGACGAATATTTGCTCAGAAGCTTGATTCGGCGGTCCATCAATTGGGACCAGTTGGGCATGGAAGTGGTAGGCGAGGCCGGTGACGGGGAAGAAGCCATAGACTTTATCCGGGCCAACCATCCTCAAATTGCGCTGGTGGATATCAATATGCCGATCATGAACGGCCTGGAATTGGCACAGAAATGCCAGGAAGAGGGCCTGGACACCAATATCGTGTTTTTGACCGGATACCGTGAATTTGAGTATGCGAAGCAGGCGGTGGCCTATCAGGCGTTCGACTATCTGCTCAAGCCGCTGGACACGAAGGATATGACGGCGGTGCTGACCAAGCTTCGGCAGAAGATCGAGCAGGAGCGGGAGGCCAGCACCCACCTGAGGAAGGCAGAACACCTGGGGGACAGGGGAAAGAAACTCCTTCAGAACCGGTTTCTGCACCAGCTGGCCTTTGGCCGGCTGCACCAAAAAACGGAACGGGTTGCCGGGGAGATGGCACGGCTGGGGGTCACGCTGGAGCCGGAGCATCTGCTGGCCCTGGTGGTGGAGATCGACGTGCCCGGAGAGGAGCGGGACGACGGCCTCTATGTTTATGCGGTACTCAACATGCTGTGGGAGATGCTGGAGAAGGGGGACTTCCGAAATGTGACCGGCATCTCCGAAATGGATGACTATGCCATACTTCTGTGCAACACCGACCGGGATCCGGAGGAGGTCCTTCGGCCGGTCTGGAAGAAACTGGCCGCCGAGGTGGCAGAGAATTTCCCCTTTCAGATCTGCGGCGGCGTGAGCAAACGCTTTTCGGGTTACGATGAGATCTGTAAGGCGGTGCGCGCTGCCATGGACGCCATGAGTGACCAGTTTTACCAATCCGGGGATCTGTTCTTTGCGGGCTGTGCCCCCAAAGCGGTGGGGGCGTTCACATCGATGGACCTGGAGACCCTCCAGCTCTGCGTGGATACCGGCGAATGGGAGGAAGGCCGCAAGGTGATCCGAACGGTGTTCGGCCAAATGCGGGAGCAGCGGACGCAGGTCGATTTCTGCCGGATGACAGGTCTGGGCCTGCTGGCGATCCTCTACTCCATGGCAGCCAAATATCAGATCGACTTACATATGGTTCAGACGGAGGGGACGGTCCCCATGTCGAAGCAGATCGACGAAAGCACCTCCTGTGACGGTTTGGAGGGAATTCTTCTGACCTGCTATGACCGGCTGGCCGGAGCGATTCAGAATGGCCGGAAAATATCCAAGCTGGTGTCCGTCGTGATCGACCATATCCGGAAGAACTACTGTTCCAGCAGCCTGTCACTGAAGGAACTTGCGGAGGCCGCACATAGTACGCCGGCGTATGTAAGCTCTCTTTTCAAGAAAGAAATCGGCGTGTCCGTGACAGAGTACATTACCAGTAGCCGGATGAAGCTGGCCGCAAAGCTGTTGCTTCAGAATCCGGACCTGAATTTGGTGTCGGTATCTGAGCAGGTGGGGTATGAGGACCCTTATTACTTCAGCAGATGCTTCAAGAAGCAGTACGGTGTCCCTCCATCCAAGTACCGGACGACCCATGACAATTGGGAAGGGTGAACGGTCTGGGGGAGGACCTGCTGCGAAATACGGCGAGCACGTCCATACTCACCATGTACGAAGCCGCCGTGAGAATTTGGAAGCAGAGATTGCCCGTGTTTGCAAGTTCGTCTGAATACAGAGATTTCAGGGCCGAAGAGGCATAGAAATAAAGGAGCAAAAAAATGGAACGCAGTGAAAAAATTCTCAAGGGCCTGGGCAACCAGTATTACCGGGCCACATTAAAATCCATGGGCTTTACCACGGAGGACTTGAAGCGGCCGGTCATTGGCATCGCCAACGCGTGGAGCGAGTGTGTCCCCGGCCACTATAACCTGCGGCAGGTGGCCCAGCGGGTCAAGGACGGCATTTACCGCGCCGGCGGCACGCCCATCGAGTTCGGCGTGATCGGCGGCTGCGACGGCATGGCCAACGGCCATGGCGGCATGCACTATATCCTGCCATCCCGGGAACTGATCGCCGACTCCATCGAGAGCATGGCCCAGATCAACCTGTTTGACGGCCTGGTGCTGCTGGGTTCCTGCGATAAGATCGTCCCCGGTATGCTGATGGCGGCGGCACGGCTGGACATTCCCTGCATCCTGCTGCCCGGCGGCCCCATGGAGGGCGGCGTTGAGTTCGATGGCCGCCAGTCCGACCAGACCTCCGCCACGGAGGCCTACGGCATGCTCTCCGCCGGGAAGATCACGGAGGCGGAATACGTGGCGCTGGAGGATACGGCCTGCCCCGGCTGCGGCTCCTGCTCCTACCTGGGCACGGCCAACACCATGTGCGCCCTGTCCGAGGCCCTGGGCATGACCCTGCCGGACGGCGGCACGGCCCCGGCGGTCTCTGCCGCACGGCTGGCCAAGGGCGAGGAGACCGGCATCAAGATCATGGAACTGGTGGAAAAGCAGATCACGGCCCGGAAGGTCATCACCGAGAGCTCTATCCGCAACGCCATCAAGGCCTGCCTTGCCATGAGCGGCTCCACCAACGCGGTCATGCACCTGACGGCCATTGCCCACGAGGCGCAGATCGACATGGATGTGGTCAGCGAGTTCGACAGCCTCTCCCGCACCACCCCGCAGCTGGCGAAGATGAACCCCGCCTGCAAGTACAACATCGTGGACTTTTACAAGGACGGCGGTGTTCCCCGGCTGATGGAGAACCTGCAGACCCTGCTGGATACCGGCGTGATGACCGTGACCGGCCAGACGCTGGCGGAAAATATCAAGACCCATCATTACCTCTATCCCGCCACGGGACTGGTGAACCATACGCTGGACGATCCCTTCGGCTATTCCGGCGGTGTGGCGGTTCTGCGGGGCAATTTGGCGCCGGATACCGGCGTGACCAAGCCCGGCGCCTTTGACAAGAGCCTGCACCACTTCGAGGGCGAGGCCATCTGCTTTGATTCCGAGGAGGAGGCCGAGGAGGCCATTCTGGCCGGTAAGGTCCACGAGGGTCATGTGGTGGTCATCCGCTACGAGGGCCCCAAGGGCGGCCCCGGTATGCGCGAGATGC
>URTS01000150.1 GCA_900550685.1 uncultured Oscillibacter sp.
TCGACACGCTGAGGGGCGGTGCACATATGGTGCACCGCCCCAGTTTCGGTGAGATTTCGGTGTTTGCCCGGCGTCAGAACACGCACAAGGCGGTAAAGCAGGTGCCCCTGGGGGCCAGTCCCTCCATCAGATAGCTGCCGTCCGCATTCCGGAAGCCCATCAGCCGCAATTCTTCACCGAAAACGGCCTCATGGCTGTAGTTGATGTAAAATTCCCGGGGAGTCTGCTCCTGAAGCTCCGGCGGCAGGTAGTCCCAGATGATGTCGCCGTAATTGGCGCTGTAGACATGGCCATTGCCGTCCAGGTCGGACCACACCACCTTGCGCGTTCCCAGGTCCTCGATCCCTTCCTTGGGCAGCAGGATCTTTTTCGGATCGGGGCAGTCCAGCACCCGGTCACAGGTCAGGAGGGGCTTTGCGGTGAAGGCGGAGGGCCGCATGATCTTCCGCGTGGCGGGGTTCACCAGAATCCAGTCGCTTTTGATGGAGACCCGGGCGGCGCCGCTTTCATCCTTCATCTGGTAAATGCGCTGCATATGAGCGCCTTTGGCGCCATTTTCGTAGGTGGCGATGTCCAGCACCTCGCCGGCCATGGGGATCTTATGGATGCGCATGGCCAGCCGGGAGAGCAGAAATACCTCGCCCATCTCAAAAAGCACATCGTGAGTCAGCCCACGGGCGTTGTAGTCATAGCCTGCATAGGCCGCGGCCTTGTTCAAAAGACCGGAGACCCGGGCCCGCTGATAGCGGTCGCAGTCGGCAAAGCCGAATTCCTCCTGCCGGAAATAGCCGTTTTCATAAAGTTCCTGCCTGAAATCCTTCAATGTCCATTCCTCTTTCCGTGCCGCTGGACGGGGGCCGCCGATGGCATCATTTGCTGGAATGTATTTTACCACGAAATCTCCCGCCGCACAACGCCAATTTTTCCCAGGACTGCATGGGCGATTGCGGAGCCTGTCTTGGCGTGCGGACCGACACCATCCTGCTGTATCAGAACTGCAGGAAGATCCAGCAGGCGGTGTTTGGCCCGGAAGCGTGACCGTACCCGGGGGCCGGATTTGGTGGGGCAGTGTGTTGAACAGAAAATCTCTGAGCGGGTTGAATTGTGCAGTTTGAATGGTCGGCATACTAGTCCCAAGCTTTTGAATGAAAATTTTTGTACTTTTTCCGGCACTTTATAGCTGATTTTAAGATCCCCCCCGGTAAGGGGTGCACTATATATACGATAGTAGCTCTTAGAGGACAACAATATATCTCAGACAGATGAATAAAAAGTATAGAAGATGTACTTGTTTCCTGTTTGAAAAACACAGCTCCTTCAGACGAATATTTCCAAGGGAAACATAAAGATAATCAGTTCACAGAATTATATTGAGCATCCGTTTTGCCAGTGGTATAATTAAATATAGTTAAGTAAGATATTGCAGAACTGCTGGAAAGATACAAATACTCTGCAGCAAAGCGAAGGAGAAACACAGCACCATTATTTGGAAATGTTTAAGCGCTTCTGGGTAATGCCCAGCAGCTTTCGCTCATACGGGTCAAAGTCCGCATCGCTGACCGTCTGGATAACGGCAGTCTCGTTGGTATATCTGCGATTGGAGCGGCCTTCGACCAGTTCCCAGCTACCTTCGCCCCATCGAGAGAAGTCCACCCGCTGCTCGATGAGCACCACCGGGTCGCCCCAGGTCTCCTTGGCGGCTTCTATTAGTTCAAGGATGTAGGCAGCATAGCTGTTGGCGCATTCGTCCATTTTCCTGATTGAACTAGGTCAGGTCCTCTGTGGGGGCGGTGGTCTCCATGCCTAGCGCCTTCCAGAGTTTATACTCACAGAGCGAGTGGGCATCTGTGCTATCGGCGGCATAATCGGAGCCCTTGTCCCCGTAGAGCGCACACAGCCGTGCGGATGGCGGGCAGTGAGCCAGCGGTCTGAGGCGGTTGCCGAAAGAAGCGCATGTCCATTAGGTGGTATCAGCAAGTTCCTCCACATCCTTGAGCAGGGCCTCATAGTGATCAGTGAGAGCTTTTTGGCCCTATACTTTCAGAGAAGTTCCCGAATTGCCGCCGTATGACCGGCGAGGGATTTCTCAGCTAACACCGCCTGTACCTGCTCCAGCGTGGGCTTGGGCTCAGGCTCAGAGGCTCCTTGGGCGCGGGGCTACTGATTGACGAGACAGCCAGTTGGCCACATCATCAATAGCGGTAGCCGCATCGTGCAGTTCTTGGATGGCATAGCCATATCCGCCAGTTTTGACATTGCGATTCCATCCTTCCTTGGTTTGCTTTTGGGTGTCGAGGGCAGCGAGCTTTTGCGCCAGACGTGCGGAGACATGTGAGATTGCTTTGAGTACCCCGATGTATCTGATATTACAACAATGCAGACTTGAATGATAGATTGGCTTGAAAAATATAATGTACAATCTGTTTTTTTAAGAACGATAAAGCCGCCTTTTCAGGCGGCTTTTCTTGCTCCCAGCAAAAACAACAGGAGAGGCAGCGGCGCTGTCTCTCCTGTTGATTCTTATTCATCTTCCGCTTCACGGCCATTCGTCTTTTCATCGACAGGCCGTTCACATGCGCAGCTGCGATCCAGCCTGCCGGTCAGCGGCTGATCCGGCCATCCGAGCCGCCGAATGCCAGTGCCTCCACTGCCTGGGCGCTGAGGCGGTTATAATCGCCCACAATGCTGTGCTTCAGGCAGGCGGCGGCCGTTGCGAACTCCAGGGCCTGCTGTCCCGGTCCATAGTGCTCCAGGCCATACACCAGGGCCCCGATAAAAGCATCTCCCGCCCCGATGCGGTCCACGATATGACCTATCTCATATTTTTTGGAGGTGTAAAAGGTGCCGCGGCAGTTCAGACAGGCTGACCAGCCGTTGCAGTCGGCGCTGTGGACTTCCCGCAGCGTACTGGCGACCGTGTGCAGATTGGGGCACTGCTCCATCAGCTGGTCGCCCAGGATACGGCAGCGCTCTTCCGGACGGTCACTGTCCGGCTTGGGCAGGTCAAATGTGCGCAGCATGTCAAATTCGCTTGCCAGCAGTACATTGACGCTGTCCGTCAGCTCCCGCATGGCAGATTCCGCGGAACAGCCGTATTTCCACAGTGCGTCCCGGTAATTGTAGTCGCACGACACGGTGATCCCCTTGCGCTGCGCCGTGCGGGCGCCCTCCAATGTCAGTTCCAGGGCCTGCCGGGATATGCCCGGCGTGATCCCGGTGATGTGAAACCAGCTTACCCCCTGAAAGGCCTGATCCCAGTCGATCTCCCCCGGCCCCGTCAGGGCCATGGCGGAATCCGCACGGTCGTAAATCACACGGGCAGGCAGCTGATTGGCCCCCGGCTCCATGTAGTATACGCCCATGCGCCCCTCCTTCCAGAGGATGCGGCTGGTATCCACGCCAAAGCGCCGCAGCTCTCCGGCGCAGGCCTGCCCCACGGCGTTCAGCGGCAGAGCGGACAGAAATCCCACGTCCAGGCCGTAGTTGGCCATGGATATGGCGGCATTGGCTTCGCTGCCGCCAAAGGTGGCCTCCAGCATGGGGGACTGAAACAGCCGCTCCTGCCCCACGCTCTTCAAGCGGAGCATGATCTCTCCAAATGCAAGATATTTCATAGCTTTCTCCTTAACGGCGGACAATTTCACAACGCAGTCCCCGCACCGGCTGCCGGAGCCCCACAGCGCAGAGCCGGCCCGATCCGTCGCGCCGCTGCATCGTCTCATCAAATTCCACACCCAGACTGCGCAGATGGCACACCGCGCGGTCCACATCCGGCGTATCCAGTACGATCCCCTCACAGGTG
>URTS01000151.1 GCA_900550685.1 uncultured Oscillibacter sp.
CGCACAGCGGCTCATACAGCGCGTCCTGCTTGTTGCCGAAGCCGCCGCCGATGTAGGGCTTCACCACCCGGATGTCCGCCCAAGGGCGGCCCAGGGCCTGGCCCACGATCCGGCGGATGATATGGGGGATCTGGGTGGAGGACACCACCACCATCCGGCCGTTTTCCTCATAGGCGTAGCAGCCGTGGTTCTCGATATGGCAGTGCTGGACGGTAGGGGTATCGTACCACCCCTCCACCTTGATGAGCCCCGGCTCCTGAATGGCGGCGGCGTAGTCACCCTTCCGCATATCCGTGTGCTTGAGGATGTTGTTGGGGAACCGCTCGTGAAGCTGGGGCGCTCCCGGCTCCATGGCCTTCTGAACGTCCAGCACAAAGGGCAGCTCCTCATACTCCACCTTCAGGGCCCGGACGCCCTGCATGGCCGCCACCTCGTTCTCCGCAATGACCACGGCCACATCGTCGCCGTAGTAGCGGACATGGCGGTTCAGCAGGTGGCGGTCCGCCACATCCTGATGGCTGGGGTCCATGGACCAGGGATGGCCCGCCGTGGGAAAAGGAATATCCGGTACGTCAAAACAGGTCAGCACCTTCACCACGCCGTCGATGGCTTCCGCCGCTGCGGTATCGATGGACTTCACGAAGCCGTGGGCGATCTCGGAATGTTTGATGCGCATATACAGCGCCCCGGCAGGCATCCGGTCCTCGTAGTATTTGGTGCGGCCCATCACCTTGTCAAAGGCATCCACACGGGTCACGCTGCTTCCTACCGTTGTACTCATGGAGCATCCCTCCTTGATATTGACTGATTACCGGTCATTCGGATATACTATACTCAAATTTAAACTTCGCAGCTTATGAGGTGATCGCTTTGAAAATCGGATGTGTGGTCCTGGCGGCGGGAAACGCCCGCCGGTTCGGCTCCAACAAGCTGAAGGCGGAGGTCGACGGGGAATCCCTGATCCGCCGGGCGCTGAAAGCCGTTCCCAGCGGCCTTGTGACCGTAGTGGTAAGCCAGTATCCGGAGATCCTGGCTCTGGCCGGGGAATACGGCTTTGCGGCCGTTCTCAATGACCAGCCCGGTCTGGGGCTGAGCCGCAGCGTCCGCCTGGGGCTGGAACAGCTGCTGGACTGCGACGGCGTGCTCTTTCTGGTGGCCGACCAGCCCTGGCTGAAGCGGGACAGTGCCGAAGCCCTGGCCGCCCTTTGGGCCCAGAATCCTGGAAAGATCGCCGCCATGGCCCACGGCGGCATCCGGGGCAATCCCTGCATTTTCCCCGCCCGGTTTTATCCGGAGCTTCTGGAACTGACCGGAGACCGGGGCGGCAGCGCCGTCATCCGCAGGCACGAGGATGCCCTCATCCTGCTGGAGACCGACGCTCTGGAACTGGCGGATGTGGATACCCCCGCCGCCCTGGAACAGGTCCGGCAAGCCAAGGCATCCGAAATATAAATCTACCTGACAGCGGTTATGCCGCTGTCATTTTTTTGCGTAAGGGGTGTTTTTCAGGGGCAGGGAGGTCCGCAGTTCGCCGTCATACCGGCGGTAGGCCTCCGCAATGGCGGGCGCCGTGGGAATGGAGGTGATCTCCCCGATGCCGATGGCGCCGCCGCCCACCTTCAGCCCCTGCTTTTCCACGATGATGGGGGTGATCTCCGGGATCTGGTTGGCCCGGAACAGGCCCAGGGTGCCGAATTTTGCCGTGGGGCGGCAGTTTTCGTCAATGGGATATCGCTCCGTCAGGGCATAGCCCATGCTCATCACCACGCCGCCCTCGATCTGGCCCTCCACGGAAATGGGGTTCACCGCCCGGCCCACATCATGGGCCGCCACGATCTGCTTGATTCTTCCGGTATCCTTGTCCAGAATGCACAGCTGGGTGGCATAACCGTAGGCGATATGGCTCACCGGGTTGGGCACGTCCGCCCCCAGAGGGTCCGTCTTGCCCAGATACTCTCCGTAAAACTCCCGGCCCTCAAGCTCTGCCAGGGGCTTCTCCTGAAGCGCCTCCTTCAGGCCCTTGCAGGCCCGGATACAGGCCTCGCCGGTGAACAGCGTCTGCCGGGAGCCGGAGGTGGTGCCGGAATCCGGCGCCGTCCAGGTGTTGGACCGCTCGTAGACCACGTCCGGCCGGGCAATGCCGGTCTCGCCGCAGACCGTCTGCACCAGGACCGTGCCCAGGCCCTGGCCAATGCAGGAAGCGCCGGCAAAAATGTGGACCTTCCCCTCCTGGACCACCAGCCGCACCCGGCCGGTATCGGGAATACCCACGCCCACGCCCGCGTTCTTCATGGCGCAGGCCAGGCCCACCGGGTCGCCGTTTTTCACGGCTTCGTCGTAATAGGGCTTCACCGCCTCCAGCGTCTCGATCAGGCCGGTAGAATCGTCCACGATCTGGCCGTTGGGCAGAACGCCGCCGGGGCGGATGGCATTGCGGTAGCGGATCTCCCAGGGGGAGATGCCCACCTTGTCCGCCATTTCGTTCATCAGCGTTTCGATGCAGAAGCAGGTCTGGGTCACGCCGAAGCCCCGGAAGGCTCCGGCAGGGGGATTGTTGGTGTAATAGGCCCAGCCGTCGATCTCGTAGGCCTCGTACTGATAGGGTCCCGCGCCGTGGGTGCAGGCCCGTTCCAGCACCGGCCCGCCCAGAGAAGCGTAGGCTCCGGTGTCGGCGATGCACTCTGCCGCCACGCCCTGGATCATGCCGTTTTCGTCGCAGCCCAGGGAAAATTCCATCTCCATAGGGTGCCGTTTGGGGTGGATCAACAGGCTTTCCGCCCGGGTGAGCTTCACCTTCACAGGCCGCTTCGTCAGGTAGGCGATGAGGGCGGCGTGGTGCTGGACCGTCACGTCCTCCTTGCCGCCGAAGCCGCCGCCCACCAGGCAGTTGCGGACCTTCACCTGCTCCGCAGGCAGGCCCAGCATCCCCATGATCTCGTGCTGGGTGTCATAAGCGCCCTGGTCTGTGGAAAGGACCAGGACCCCCTCTCCATCCGGGCGCGCCACGGCGCACTCCGGCTCCAAAAATGCGTGCTCCGTCCAGGGGGTGGAAAACCGCCGGGTGATGAGGTACTTGGATTTTGCCAGCGCCTCCGCCGGATGGCCCCGCTGGATGTGCTTGTGGGCCAGCAGATTGCCGTCCCGGTGTACCAGGGGCGCGTCCGGCAGGATGGCCTCTTTGGGATCATGCACAGCAGGCAGTTCTTCATAATCCACCTTCACCAGGGCCTTGGCCTGGGCCAGTATCTCCGGCGTTTCCGCCGCCACCAGGCAGACGGCATCGCCCAGATAGTGGGTGATGTCCCCCACGGCGATCATGGTGTCCCAGTCCTTTTTCAGGTGGCCCACCTTGTTGTTCCCCGGAATGTCCGCCGCCGTCAGGAGGCAGACCACACCGGGCAGGGCCCTGGCTTCCTCCGTATGGATGGCCAGCACCCGGGCCCGGGGATACTGGCTCCGGACGGCGCTGCCGTAGATCATGCCGTCCAGATAAATGTCATCGGGGTACCGGCCGGTGCCGGTGACTTTTTCTTCCACATCCACCCGGTGGACCCGGCTGCCCACCTTCCAGTCCGCCGTCTCCTCCGGCAGCGTTCCCTCCCGGAAGCACTTGGCCGCCAGCAGGATGCCGTCGATGATCTTCACATAGCCGGTGCAGCGGCAGATGTTGTTACGGATGGCAAAGGCCGCCTCCTCCCGGGTGGGGTCCGGATTCGTGTCCAGCAGGGCCTTGGCGGAGATCACCATACCGGGGATGCAGAAGCCGCACTGCAC
>URTS01000152.1 GCA_900550685.1 uncultured Oscillibacter sp.
AAGGTAATCTCCTTCTGGATGCAGCCGATATACTGGTCATGCTCGTACAGCTCGAACTTCGGCAGGAAGGTCAGCACCTTCTGCTGCACCGTGCCGATGTGGTTCCCATCGGCGTCCAGAATATGGAGGCAGTGGCCCCAGGCCAGCTTGCCCTCCACGGTGTACACCGTGTTCCCTGCCTCGTCGTAAATATTGTAGCTGTCGAACCAGGAGAAAAAGCGCTGCTTGAACAGTAATTTCATAGTCCCTCCTTACAGCGTGATGCCGCCGTCGCTGTCATAGTGAAAATCCCGGGAGAAATAAGCGGTCATGGCCTTGACCAGATACTCCGTATCCGCCGCTCCCGCCGTTTCGCAGACGCTGTGCATGGCCAACTGGGGCAGGCCGATGTCCACCGTGGGCACCGACAGATGGGCCGTGGAGATATTCCCCAGCGTGGACCCGCCAGGCAGATCCGCCCGGTTGCTGTACCGCTGGGTGGGGACTCCCGCCTCCTGGCAGACGGCCTGGAACACCGTGCCGGACACGGCATCGGTGGTGTAGCGCTGGTTGGCGTTGTACTTGATGACGATGCCGCCGTTCAGCACCGGAAATTCCCCCTTGTCGGCGTACTCCGGATGGGCGGGATGGATGGCGTGGGCATTGTCCGCCGACATCATAAAGCTGTTGGCCACCGCCGTTTTCCACGCCTCCCTGCTCAGGCCGCAGCCGTCGGCAATGCGCTCCAGCACATCTGTGAGGAAGGTGGAATCCGCTCCCTGCCGGGTATTGCTGCCCACCTCTTCATTATTAAAGACTGCCAGCACCGGCAGGCTTCCGCCTGGCCGGGCCGCCAGAAAGCCCTCCATGCAGCCGAACACGCACTGGAGGTCGTCCAGCCGGGGCGAGACGATGAATTCCCCGTTGAGGCCTGCCTGCACCGCTTTCGTTCTGGGATAGAGAAACAGCTCCGTGGACAGCAGATGTTCCTCCCGGACCCCTGCCGCCTCGGCGACAAGTTTACGGAAGGCCCCCGGCTCCCGGCCGCAGCCCAGCAGGGGCAGCAGGTCCACCGCCGGGTTCAGGGCCGTCCCCTTGTTGACGGTGCGGTCCATGTGGATGGCCACGCTGGGGATCACCAGCAGGTCCCGGTCAATGTTCACCAGCCGGGAAAGCAGACGGCCGCCCTGCCGGATCACCACCCGGCCCGCCACAGACAACGGCCGGTCCAGCCAGCCCCGCCAGATCCCGCCGCCGTAGGGCTCCACGCTGAGCCGCAGGGTATTCCCGGCGGAGGCCGTCTCTCCGGTCTCCCGGATCTTAAAGGTGGGCGAGTCGCTGTGGGCCGCCGCCATCAAAAAGCCGTGAAACGCCCCCTCCGGCACCCGGAAGGCGATGACCGCCGAGTCTCCCCGGCTGACGGCGTAAAGGCGGCCCTTTTCCAGCTTCCAGGGCTCCGACTCCCGCAGCTCCACGGCTCCGGCGGCCTTCATGGCCGCCAGCACATTGGCCGCCGCGTGGCAGCAGGTGGGGCTTTCGTCCAGGAAGCGAAACAACTTTTGTAGGGTATCCATGGTGGTATTCCTCCCGTAATGGCTGTGATTTGCCCTTATTATACCCGCTTTTGTGTCCCGGGTAAAGATGCCTGCCAAAGTTTTCCCCTCCTTTCCGTCACATTTCACGAATCTGCACGAATCTGCTCTGCCCCCCTTGAAGCCCAAGATATTGTGTGCTATGATGCAAAGGCTACAAAAATATTGGGGCACCTTGCGCCCTTTCAATCTGTGTACGGAGGAAGATCAGCATGAAAGTCATTAAACGGAACGGCTCGGAAGTGACCTTTGATATCACGAAGATCATTGCGGCCATTACAAAGGCCAACGGAAGCGTGGACGAGTCTATCCGGATGACCCCCATGCAGATCCAGCGGATCGCGGAGAGCGTGGAGCTCTCCTGCCAGAAGATGAACCGCTCCCCCTCCGTGGAGGAGATACAGGATCTTGTGGAGTACCAGATCATGGCCCACGGTGCCTTTGAGGTGGCCAAGAACTATGTGACCTACCGCTATACCCGTTCCCTGGTCCGCCGCTCCAATACCACCGACGAGAAGATCCTCTCCCTCATCGAGTGCTGCAATGAGGAGGCCAAGCAGGAGAACGCCAACAAGAACCCGGTGGTGAATTCCACCCAGCGGGACTACATGGCCGGCGAGGTGAGCCGGGACATTACAGAGCGGATCCTGCTGCCCCAGGAGATCGTGGAGGCCCACCGGGAGGGCATCATCCACTTCCACGACGCCGACTATTACGCCCAGCACATGCACAACTGCGACCTGGTAAACCTGGAGGACATGCTGCAAAACGGCACCGTCATCACCGGCACCCTGATCGAACGGCCCCACAGCTTCGCCACCGCCTGCAACATCGCCACCCAGATCGTGGCACAGGTGGCTTCCAACCAGTATGGCGGCCAGTCCATCTCCCTGACCCACCTGGCCCCCTTTGTGGAGGTCAGCCGCCAGAAGATCCGGAAGATCGTGGAGGCGGAGATGGCCTCCATCGGCGTGGACCCCGGTGAAGAGAAGATCACCGAATTGGTGGAGACCCGCCTGCGGGAGGAAATCCGCCGGGGCGTCCAGACCATCCAGTACCAGGTGGTCACCCTGCTGACCACCAACGGACAGGCCCCCTTCATCACCGTGTTCATGTACCTCAACGAGGCCCGGGACGAGCGGGAAAAGAAGGACCTGGCCATGATCATCGAGGAAATGCTGCTCCAGCGCTTCCAGGGCGTGAAGAACGAAGACGGCGTGTGGGTCACCCCCGCTTTCCCCAAGCTCATCTATGTGCTGGAGGACGACAACATCACTGAGGATGCCCCCTACTGGTACCTGACGGAACTGGCCGCCAAGTGCACCGCCCGCCGCATGGTGCCGGACTACATCTCCGAAAAGAAGATGAAGGAACTCAAGGGCGATGTGTATACCTGCATGGGCTGCCGCTCCTTCCTGACGCCGGACCGCTTCACCGATGCCGGCATCGGCAATATCGCCAACGCCAAAAACTACGAACCCGGCAAGCACAAGTACTACGGCCGCTTCAACCAGGGCGTGGTCACCATCAACCTGCCGGATGTGGCCCTGTCCTCCGGTGGGAATCTGGACAAGTTCTGGAGCATCTTTGAAGAGCGCCTGGAGCTGTGCCACCGGGCCCTGCAATGCCGCCACAACCGCTTGAAGGGCACCCTGTCCGACTCCGCCCCCATTCTCTGGCAGTACGGTGCCCTGGCCCGCCTGAAGAAGGGCGAAACCATCGACAAGCTCCTCTTTAACGGCTATTCCACCATTTCCCTGGGCTATGCGGGCCTTTACGAGTGCGTGAAGTACATGACCGGCAAGAGCCACACGGACCCCTCCGCCACCCCCTTTGCCCTGTCCATCATGCAGAAGATGAACGACAAATGCGCCGAGTGGAAAAAGGCGGAGAATATCGACTACTCCCTGTATGGCACCCCCCTGGAATCCACCACTTACAAGTTCGCCAAGTGCCTCCAGCGGCGCTTCGGCATCATCCCCGGCATCACCGACAAGGGCTATATCACCAACAGCTACCATGTCAACGTGACCGAGCACATCAACGCTTTCGATAAGCTGAAATTTGAGGCCCAGTTCCAGCACCTCTCCCCCGGCGGCGCCATCAGCTATGTGGAGGTGCCGGATATGCAGAACAACATACCCGCCGCTCTGGAAGTGATGAAGATCATTTAC
>URTS01000153.1 GCA_900550685.1 uncultured Oscillibacter sp.
AGCGTCCTACGCGGACGCCGGGGTGTTTTTCTGTCTGAAAGCAGCCATGCGAAAACGGTTACAAATTGTAATTTTTATGACAGAGGCTTACAAAATATGGAAGTCAAAATTTGCGATTTTCCGCGAATGTGGTAAACATAAAATCACAGTTGGGCTGAAAACTTGACAAAAGTGGGAGATGGAGGTATACTTAGAGCCAGTTTTGGATAAATTACAAAAGTAACAAAATAGTAACGGCGCCTTCCGGCGCTGTCAGGAGGTCTTGAATTTTGCGACATTCACACACCACAAAACGGGTATGGCTGTGCCGCTGCCTGACCCTGATGATGCTGCTGTCCGTCACGGTGGCCGGGGCCACGGGCTGGGCACAGGCACTGTATCTTTTCAGCGATGAGAACGGTTCTGCCGCATTGGATGCGAGCAATCCTGGGATCGGTTCGGTCCTTTTGAATCTGGAGACTGGCAAGAGCGGCGAGAATGCCGTGCTGACGGCGGGGACCATGGTAACGGTGCGCCGGGGCGGCGAGACCATCACTGCCACCGCCAGACAGGAGACGGTGAAGGCATTTCTCCAGCGGATGGACATTATCCCCGGCTCCCGGGAAATGGTGGGCATCGAGCTGATGGAAAACAGCGTGACATTGACCATTTCCGACCACCTGACGGTCTATGAGCGGGTGACGGAGACGGCCCCCTATAAGACCGTTTACCGGGAGACCACCACCCTGCCGGAGGGGCAGGAGCAGGTGGCCCGTCCCGGCCGGAACGGCCAGCGCACCGCCATCTATGAGCAGACCTGGGTCAGCGGACAGCTGGTCACCAGCCAGTATGTGGAGGAGATCTCCTCCACCGCCGTGGATGAGATCATCGAGCGGGGCACCGCCATGACCTCCGTGGCGGAGGGCGACAGCGTGGTGAAGGTCACCACCAATGCCGACGGCTCCGGTTACCTCACCTTTGCCTCCGGCGGCACTATGAAGTTCAAGAAGGCCGTCACCGTCACTGCCACGGCCTATACGGCAGGCCACGACGGCGTGGGCTACACCACCGCCACCGGCACCTTTGTCCATGAGGGCGTAGCCGCCGTGGATAAGCGGGTGTTCCCCCTGGGCTCCAAGCTGTATGTGATGGCCAAGGGTATGGAATACGGCTATACCAGCGCCGAGGATACCGGCATGAAGGGCCAGAAGATCGACCTGTATATGGATACCTACAAGGAGTGCATCCAGTTTGGCCGCCGCACCGCCACGGTCTATCTGCTGGATAACTGAGGCCCCATAGCGTGAGAAAAACAAATGACCGCGATCTTGTGATCGCGGTCATTTGCTGCATATTGGGTTTTACAATAGCGGCTTACAGGCTGTTGGCCTGCTCCACCACGTTGCGGATAGCCTCCGCGGCGTCGTCCGGCAGGGCGTTGAAGCCGCCCTCGGCCTCCTTGAGGCCCTCTACATAGTTCAGGCGGTCCTGCATCCGGGCCTGCATCTGGGCAACGTAGGTCTTGTCGGTGAGGTCGGGCACAAAGCCCTCCCAATCCATGATCTCAATGTCGGAGAAAGGACCCCAGGGCTTGAACTGGGCGCGGCCCTCCACCACAGCTTCCAGAATCCCCAGGGTATCCTCCTTCTGGACCTTTTTGCCCATGAAGTCGCCGGTGTTGATGATATAGCAGGCCACGTTCTTTTCCGCCACCAGCTTCTTGAACTTCTCGTAGTCGTTCACCAGCGGATAGGTGCGGAAGGGGTTGGCGTAGGGCTCCACCACCAGGGCGTTGGGATCCACGCCCTCCTTCAGCCGCTCGGCGGAGGAACGCTTGGTGGCCAGGGTAGCGCCCATGACGGAGGCCAGGGACGCGCCCTTCAGCTTCACGATGGGGGGGATGGTGGGGTCCTTCATGATCCAGAAAATGGCGTTGACGGGGGCGTCGATCTTATCCACCCGGTTGGGAGACCACAGCTTGGACTTGATGGCCCGGCCGTTGCCGTTGCGGACGTCCTCTGTGACCAGCACCACCTTGCCGTCCTCGTCCAGGGTGGCGGAGCAGTTCTGGGCGGTGAGGAGGTACTTGTTGTCCGGGGAATTCACAGGGTAGTCGGCGGTTTTGTCGAAATAGGTGGGCTCCAGGGCGATGGAGGCGCAGGTATCGGAGTTGATGATAAAGGCGTCGTCGTGGAGTACCTTGATGGAGGGGTACTTTCCGCCGTGCTTGGCGTGGGTCAGGGTGGACTTGCCGGAGCCGGACAGGCCGAACACGGCGGAGACGAACTTATGGCCGTCAGGCAGGGTGTATTCCTTCTGTCCGCCGTGGCAGCTGGCGTAGCCGTTGCGGTTGGCGATGGCCCAGGCCAGGGTCAACGTGCCCTTTTTGTGCTCGCCGAAGTAGCGCATGCCCAGAATGGCGGCGCAGTTGGTCTCCGTGTTGAAATAGCACAGGCACTTGGGGTCACAGACCTTCTCCATGCCGGGCGCACCGGTCCACTGGGGATCGGAGAAGATGTAGATGTCAGGCTCTTTGCCATCCCCCACGGGTTTGGAATTCTTGTACATCTTCACATATTCCGTGGACATATACTGGAAGTTCAGCATCCAGTTGTAGAGGATGTTTTCCTCCCCCTCGGGGATCAGCAGATGGGCCTTTACCATGAATTCCGTGTCCAGGCCGATGAATACCTCGGCGTGGTACAGCGTCTTCCAACGGGTATCGTACACAGCGTCCATCACGATCTTGTCCAGGGCGGCGGTGTCCACGCCGGGCTTTCCGGTGATGCGGCGGGCGGGGGCATAGCGGCCGGTGATGGAGCCGTCGTTGAACAGCAGGACCTTGGCGTCCGGTTCCAGGCCGAATTCCTCACCCCGGTAGACCGGCATATCGGTGACGATGGTGCCGGGAGAGTTCTTCGCCAGCTCATAGGCTTCCTTCAAAGTGTTGACCTTGATGACGTTGTTGCCGTAAAACGGCGCTTCGATGATGGAGCGGGTCTTGGAAAAGCCCACCTTGCCGGGGCCGATCTCCGCCCGGGGATAATACGCCTTTGTGGACATGTTGAAGATACCTCCTTGAAAAATCAGTGGGTTTCTGATGGTTATGATACTGGAAAAGCCGGAAAAAAACAAGCCGCGAACTGGCTAACTTCCCGGAGGAAGCGGCGCTGAATTTGTGAAAATCGGCGGGTAAACGATTGAAAAATGGTCAGCTTTTCTGCGCTTTTGCCAGCGCGCTGCTGAGAGCGGCGAAATCCGCCAGGGTCAGGGCCTCTCCCCGGACGGCGGGAGGCAGGCCGCAGGCGGCGATGGCATCCGCGATGGCGGTCTTGTCCGTACCGGGCAGGGCGGCAGCCAGGGAGTTGACCAGGGTTTTCCGCCGCAGCAGGAAAGCGCCCTTGATGACCTTGAAGAAGAACGCTTCGTCCGCCACCTCCACAGCGGGCTTCTCCCGCCGGACGCACCGCAGCACGGCGGAGGTCACCTTGGGGGAGGGGAGAAACTTCTCCCGGGGGACATCGAAAAGATAGCTGGTCTCCATATAATGTTGGAGATACAGGGAGAAGGCGCCGCCGTCGGAACTGCCCTGGGGGGCTGCCAGCCGCTGAGCCACCTCCTTCTGGATCAGAACGGTGATGGTCTCAATGGCGGGGGTCTCCACGAATTTGGTCAGCACCGG
>URTS01000154.1 GCA_900550685.1 uncultured Oscillibacter sp.
CAATAGCCAAATTGCTGGAATATCTTGACTTTATATGGATGATATGCTAAAATTTTTTCGGTTTTTAGGTGACTGTCTGCGGGTGGTCTGCCGGGAAATCCATTAGAATTTAACAGATCGGAGATACATATTATGGAAAGAATCAAGACTCTCGAGACTCGTAGCCTGTGCGACAGCGCCAAGAACGGCGGCTGCGGTGAGTGCCAGACTTCCTGCCAGTCTGCCTGCAAGACCAGCTGCGGCGTGGCAAACCAGAAGTGCGAGAACACCAACAAGTAATCAATCGCAATTTTCAAAAAGCTGCCGCCTGTTCAGGCGGCACTTTTTCTGTACGAGGAGAACGGAAGAATGGTACATCAGTATCAACTGAACGGCTACAACATCGTGCTGGATACCTGCTCCGGCGCCATTCATGTAGTGGATGAGGTAGCCTATGACATCATTGCGCTTTACCCGGATCACACGGCGGATGAGATCATAACGGCGATGATGGAAAAATACGGTGCCCGCGAGGATGTGACGGAGCAGGATCTGCGGAACTGCATTGATGACGTGGAGACGCTGAAGCAGGCCGGGAAGCTCTATACCCCAGACACCTTCGCAGACATGGCCGGTACGTTCAAGGAGCGTTCTGGCGATGTGGTGAAGGCGCTGTGCCTGCATGTGGCGCACACCTGCAATCTGAACTGCTCCTACTGCTTCGCCAGCCAGGGAAAATACCATGGAGACCGTGCGCTGATGAGCTTTGAGGTTGGCAAGCAGGCTCTGGACTTTCTGATGGATCACTCCGGCAGCCGCACCAATCTGGAGGTGGACTTCTTCGGCGGTGAGCCGCTGATGAACTGGGACGTGGTGAAGCAGTTGGTGGAGTATGCCCGCAGTGTGGAAAAGGAGCGGGGCAAAAATTTCCGCTTTACGCTGACCACAAACGGTATGCTCATCGACGATGACGTGATTGACTTCGCCAACCGGGAAATGAGCAATGTGGTGCTGTCGCTGGATGGCCGCAAGGAGATCCATGACCGGCTGCGGGTGGACTATGCAGGCAACGGCAGCTATGAGCGCATTGTGCCTAAGTTCCAGAAGCTGGTAGAGGCCAGGGGCAACAAGAACTATTATATGCGCGGCACCTTTACCCATGCCAATCCGGACTTTACGAAGGACCTGTTCCACATGGCGGATCTGGGCTTCACGGAGTTGAGCATGGAGCCTGTGGTGTGCGCGCCGGAGGACCCCGCCGCGCTGACGGCGGAGGATCTGGAGATCGTGAAGGACCAGTACGAGCTGCTGGCCAAGGATATGCTGCGCCGGGAAAAGGAAGGCAAGCCCATCACCTTCTATCACTACATGCTGGACCTGACGGGCGGCCCCTGCATTTACAAGCGAATCTCCGGCTGCGGCTCCGGCACGGAGTATATGGCTGTGACCCCTTGGGGAGACCTGTATCCCTGCCATCAGTTCGTAGGTGAGGAAGCCTACAAGCTGGGCGACATCTGGAACGGCGTGACCAATACGGCCCTGCGGGAGGAATTCCGCTCCTGCAACGCCTATGCCCGGCCAGAGTGCAATGACTGCTGGGCGAGATTCTACTGCTCCGGCGGCTGCGCAGCCAACGCCTTCCACGCCACGGGCTCTATCCGCGGCGTTTACGAGGCAGGCTGTGAATTGTTCCGCAAGCGTATTGAATGTGCCATCATGATGAAGGTGGCGGAAGATTCTGCCAAAGCCAACGGCTGATGGAAACGCCCATTGCTGATTTTGTCCGGCGGTACGCGAATTCCGGGATGGTCCGGGCGCATATGCCCGGCCACAAGGGAAAGCCCTTTCTGGGCTGTGAGACACTGGACATCACCGAGATCCAAGGCGCGGGCAGCCTGTATGAAGCGAAAGGCATCATCCGGCGCAGTGAGTCCTATGCCGGGGAGCTGTTCGGCTCTGGCCTGACGGTGTACTCCACGGAGGGGTCCAGCCAGTGCATCCGGGCGATGCTGTATCTGGCACTGACCTGCGGAAATGGGTCCCGGATGGTGGTGGCCGCCAGAAACGTACACCGGGCGTTTGTATACGCGGCGGCACTGTTGGATTTTGAGATCGTCTGGCTGTGGCCGGAGCGGAGCACATCTCTCTGTGGCTGCCCGGTATCGCCGGACACATTGGAGCGGACGCTGGCGGAGCTGCCTGCGCCGCCGGCGGCGGTCTATCTTACCAGCCCGGACTATCTTGGCGACATGGCGGATATTTCTGCTGTGGCAGAGGTGTGCCGGAAACACGATACGCTGCTGGCGGTGGACAACGCCCACGGCGCCTATCTGCGGTTTCTGGAACCATCCTGTCACCCGTTGGATCTCGGCGCAGATCTGTGCTGTGACTCGGCGCACAAGACGCTGCCGGTGCTGACCGGCGGTGCGTACCTGCACATCAGCCGTGCGGCGTCGGCATCTCTCCGGGAGAGTGCAAAAACAGCGATGGCCATGTTTGGCTCCACCAGTCCGTCCTACCTGACGCTGGCGTCGCTGGATCTGTGCAACCGCTATCTGGCGGATGGATATCAGAATCACCTGCGGGAGATGTGGGGGCATCTGGAGGAAGCGCGAAAGGCGCTGACGGCTGCCGGTTGGCAGATAGAGCCATCGGACCCGCTGCGGCTGACCGTCAGGGCCCCAGCCGGGATGACCGGCGGGCAGTTGGCGAACCGTTTGCGGGAGAACGGCGTGGAATGTGAATACGCCGATCCGGACTTTCTGGTGCTGATGCTGACGCCGGAGAATCGTGCGGCGGATATCGAGCGGCTTGTGTATGCCATAGGAACAAACGACGCCGTTTATGCGCCGCAGCCGTCGCTGCCGTTGGCTCGTGGAGAACGGGTATGTTCCGCGCGAGAGGCACTGTTTGCCCCACGGGAGACCATACCGGCGGCGCAGTCGTTGGGGCGGGTCTGCGGCGCCCCTACCGTGGGGTGTCCGCCTGCGATCCCCATTGCGGTGTCCGGTGAGCGAATTGGTCCGGAAGCGCTGGAGCTGTTCCGGCGGTACGGCGTGGAGCGGGTGGAAGTCTTGCGCTGAAAACGGTTTTGAAAAAAGTGAGACCGGCAAATCTGAACACAGACAAACCGCAGGACCGGCAAATGCTGGACCTGCGGTTTTTACCATATCTGCTGGCCGATGGCGCGCCCAGTGCCCTGCTTCGTTTAGGGTGTGGTATGGGTGTAGGAGCGAAGGGCGGATCCATCCGAATAGTGGCCCGGCACCCCCAAATAACGGTTTTACGTCCACCCCTGTTTTTCAGGGACAGTGCGGCGAAGGCATACCGCAGATCGTGGAACTGAATGTGCTCCGCGCCAATGGCCTTCGGAATTTTATCGTGCGTCCAGAGCAGCATCGCCCACCAGTTTAGTAATTCCCGTTTGTGCGATAGCACCGACAATACCTGAAAATGCGTTACTACTGGTATGAAAACCACAGCAAGCCGACGCTCCGCGCCTCCACGCAGAACAACTACGAAAACGTCATTTACAACCATGTCCTGCCGGAGATCGGGAAAATCCCGCTGAACAAATTGTCGCAGAATGATTTGCAGCAGTTCTACGGGCGACTGAAAAAGAACGGCCGCAAGCGTCTGACGGAGCAATACGGCGCGGGCCTTTCCGACCGCATGGTGCGGA
>URTS01000155.1 GCA_900550685.1 uncultured Oscillibacter sp.
CCTGAAAAAACAAGGAAAACCGATTTTAGGCGGGAGTCTGTACAGGCGCGGGGAAAAATGTTATACTATCCGATATGAATCTTTGGAAAGGAGGGGTGGATATGCAGGAGCTGCTGAACCAGGCCATGGCCTGGCTGGCGGCGGAGCCGCTGATCGTCGGCTGGTATACGGCCATCGTGCGGCTGCTGTTTCCGGTGCTGTCGGCCCTGATCCTGGTCCGGGCCATCCGGTCGCTGCTGCGGATTCCCCATACGCTGGAGATCTGGGCACAGCTGAGCCTGCCCAACGGCAGCGGTATTCCCCTGACCCATTGGGAAAATATCATTGGCCGGAGCAAGTTCGCCGATGTGCTGCTGAACTACCCCAGTATTTCCCGGCAGCATGCGGCCCTGTGCCGGGGGGATGACGGTGCCTGGACCCTTTACGACCTGGGCTCCAAGGGCGGCACCGCCGTCAATGGGAAGGCCGTGGCGGACAAGGCCCCGGTGAAGCTGGGGGACACCATCACCCTTGGGGGCGTGCCGTTGGTGTTCCTGCCCCAGACCATCGGCGAGCGGGAGGAACTGGAAAAAAAGCGGCAGGCGGAGCGGCCCGCCGCCATGTGGCCGTCGTTTTTGTGGCTGACGGTTCTGCAGATCCTCACCGCCGTGCAGCTGACCCTGGCGGCGGGGGAGAAGGCCACGCTGGCCGTTCCCGGCTGCTTCCTGGTCCTGACGGTTTTCATGTGGCTCTACGCCGCCATACTGCGGCTTGGTCGCTGCGTGGGCTTTGAACTGGAGACCATCGCCTTTTATCTCTCCACCCTTTCACTGGCGGTGACGGCCTCCAGTGCGCCTGGGAACCTGCCCAAGCAGCTGCTGGCCGTCATGCTGGGGGTTGGCCTGTTTTTGACGCTGGGGCTGTTCCTGCGGGATCTGGAACGGGTGAAGAAGCTCCGCTGGCTCATGGCTGCCGGGGCCATCGGCCTGCTGGGCATCACGCTGGTGCTGGGCAGGGCCAAATTCGGCGCCACCAACTGGATCACCTTCGGCGGACTGTCCTTCCAGCCCTCGGAGATCGCCAAAATCTGCTATATTTTTGCAGGCTCCGCTACCCTGGAACGGCTGTTCCGCCGCCGGAACCTGGCGCTGTTCATCGTCCTGACC
This sequence comes from uncultured Oscillibacter sp., assembly GCA_900550685.1. Taxonomy (GTDB): domain Bacteria; phylum Bacillota; class Clostridia; order Oscillospirales; family Oscillospiraceae; genus Oscillibacter. Next base: position 1,146 of record URTS01000155.1, read on the forward strand.
GGCGTGTGCATCGGTCTGCTGGGCCTTATGAGCGACTTCGGCACGGCGGCCATCTTCTTTGTCACCTTCCTGGTCATTGCCTACCTCCGCTCCGGAGATGCCGCCACGTTGAGCCTGATCTGCGGCGGCGCGGTGTTCGGCGCGGGGATCATCGTGAAATTCAAGCCCTATATCCTCAGCCGGTTTGCCGCCTGGGGCCACGCCTGGGAGGCGGCCTCCAGCTCCGGCTACCAACAGACCCGCACCATGTCGGCGGCGGCCTCCGGCGGCCTGCTGGGCATGGGGGCAGGGAACGGCTGGCTGGAAAATATCCCCGCTGGAGACACGGACCTGGTGTTCGGCATGCTGTGCGAGGAGTGGGGGCTGATTATCGCCCTGCTGGCAGTGGCCTGCATCCTGACGCTGGCCTGGTTTGCCGTCCGGGCCTCCCGGGCGGGGCGGTCCAGCTTCTATACCATCGCCGCCTGCGCGGCGGGCTCCCTGCTGGTGTTTCAGTCCTGCCTGAATGTATTCGGGTCTGTGGACATCCTGCCCCTGACAGGCGTGACCTTCCCCTTCGTGTCCAACGGCGGCTCCGCCATGATCTCCGCCTGGGGCCTGCTGGCCTATCTGAAAGCCATGGACACCCGGGACGGGGCCAGCTTTGCCATCGGCCGGGGGCCGGAGCGAAAGCTGAAAGAGGAAGCGGCCCGCCGGATGGCGGAGACGGACCCCTTCAGAGAGGAGGCTGGCTATGCGGAAAATTGAAAAGCGGACCGTGATCTGCATGGCTCTGGCCATTTTGATGGCGGCGGGGATGCTGGTGTTTCTCATCAAATACGCCGCTGAGGGCGGCAAGTGGGCTTCCTCCGCCTTTAACCGCCACCTGTACGATTCCAACGGCATTCTGATCTCCGGTACAGTGCTGGACCGGGATGGGGACGTGCTGTCCTCGGTGGAGAATGGCCGCCGCACCTATTATGACGGTGCGGAGGTCCGCAAGGCCACCCTTCACGCTGTGGGGGACCTGTACGGGAAGATCGGCACCGGGGTGCTGAACGCCTTTGCGGACAAGCTGACGGGCTACGATCTGGTGAACGGTGCTTTCGGCGCGGAGCAGGGCAGCGACCTGTACCTGACCATCGACGCCCGCTATAACTATGAAGCCTACGAGGCCCTGAACGGCCACGCCGGGACGGTGGCGGTTTACAACTACAAAACCGGTGAAATTTTATGCATGGTGTCATCTCCCAGCTACGATCCCATGAACGTCCCGGCAGACCTGGAGGAGAACGACCGCTATGAGGGGGCCTATCTGAACCGGTTCCTTTCCGCGTCCTTTGTGCCGGGGTCCGTGTTCAAGACCGTGACCCTGACGGCGGCGCTGGAAAACCTGCCGGATGCGGAGACGCGGACCTGGAACTGTACCGGCAGCATCCAGGTGGGGGAGGAGACCATCACCTGCTCCGGCGTTCACGGGGAACAGACCCTGAAAGAGGCCTTTGCCAACTCCTGCAACGTGGCCTTTGCCCAGATCGCGGAGGAGCTGGGGGTGGACACCCTGCAAAAGTATACGGAAAAGGCAGGGCTGACCAGCGCCTATTCCGTGGATGGCCTGCCCACCGCCAAGGGCTCCTTTGACTGGGACGGCATTACCGACGGCCAGCTGGGCTGGGCGGGCATCGGCCAATACCGCGACCAGGTGAATCCCTGTGCCCTGCTGCTGTGGATGGGAGCCATCGCCAACGGCGGCAAGGCGGCAGAACCCTATCTCATTGAAAAAACGGCGTCCGCCCTGGGGATTCCGTCCCTGCCCCACATCACCCGGCACACCGGCCAGCTCATCGACGGAAAGACCGCGGCAACGGTGACGGAATACATGGCCAACAACGTGACGGAGACCTATGGCACCAAGCGGTTCCCCAACATGGAGCTGTGTGCCAAGTCCGGCACGGCGGAGGTGGGAGAGGGACAAACGCCCCACGCCTGGTTTGCCGGATTCCTGCAGAATGAGGATGCGCCCTACGCCTTTGTGGTGCTGGTGGAAAACGGCGGCGGCGGCAGCGCCGTGGCCGGGACCGTGGCAGGCAAGGTGCTGGACACCATCGTCAACGGATACTGAAGAAAAAGAAGGATCGAACCATGAAAAAAGACATCTGGCTGAAGCCGGGAAAACAGATCAACAGCGGCGCCATCGTAGGCGGCATCGGGTTTGTGCTCTATATTGCCTGTTCCGCCCTGGGATGGAGCGGCCTTGCCCTGGTCGTGGCCATCGGCTTTGGCGCCGAGTCTCTGTACACCTTCCTCTCAGCCCTGGAATGGCGGGACCGGGACAAGGAGGCCATCGGCTACAACATCCTGTGGGGCACGCTGGCTCTGGCCCTGCTGATGCTGGTCCCGGCGGCCATGACCATCAAGCTGGCCCTGGGGCTGTAAGAATCCCGGCAAGCCGGTTTCCCCTATGAAAATCCCCCCGGCGTC
>URTS01000156.1 GCA_900550685.1 uncultured Oscillibacter sp.
CCCTGCGGCTCCGGGCCGCCTTTTCCAAATAAAAACCAATTTAAATTTTGATCAATATGGAGGAATTCAACATGACGCTCAATAAGTATCTGGACATCGCTCCCGAAGTGCAGAAGGCCCTGGACGAGGGCCGCCCCGTGGTGGCTCTGGAATCCACCATCATCTCCCACGGCATGCCCTATCCCCAGAACGTGGAGACCGCTCTGAACGTGGAGAAGATCATCCGCGAAAATGGTGCCGTTCCCGCCACCATCGCCGTCATCGGCGGCCGCCTGAAGGCCGGCCTGTCCGAGGCTGAGATCGATTACCTGGGCAAGACCGGCGCCGGCGTCACCAAGGCCAGCCGCCGCGACCTGCCCATCCTGGTAGCCGCGGGCAAGGACGGCGCCACCACCGTCACCACCACTATGATCATCGCCCACATGGCCGGTATCCAGGTGTTCGCCACCGGCGGCATCGGCGGCGTGCATCGCGGTGCCCAGCAGACCTTCGACATCTCCGCCGACCTGGAAGAACTGGCCCACACCCCCGTCATGGTGGTCTGCGCCGGTGCCAAGTCCATTCTGGACCTGGGCCTGACCCTGGAGTATCTGGAGACCCACGGCGTGCCCGTCATCGGCTACGGCACCGAGGAGCTGCCCGCCTTCTACACCCGGAAGTCCGGCTTCAAGGTGGACTACCGCATCGACACCCCCGCCGAGCTGGCCAAGGCCTTCTATGTCAAGCAGGACATGGGCCTGGGCGGCGGCATGCTGGTGACCAACCCCATCCCCGAGGAGTACTCCATGGACCACGAGGTCATCAACAAGGCCATCGACGAAGCTGTGGCCGAGGCCAACAAGCTGGGCATCCACGGCAAGGAGACCACCCCCTTCCTGCTGGCCAAGATCAAGGACATCACCGGCGGCGATTCCCTGGCCTCCAACATCCAGCTTGTGTACAATAATGCCAAACTGGCCGCTAAGACTGCCTGCGAATTGATGACTCTTGCCAAAAACTAAAAGCTCTGCTATAATGGACTGACCGGAGGATTTCCGGTCAGTCTTTTTCTATATTCCCATCTGAAAACGGCTGGCCCGGTCCCTCCATCCTCACGAAAAGCAGGTAGACGATATGAACATGCTCCTGGCAAAGACCGCGGCGGCACCCACGGCAAAAAACAGTTTTATTTTCACGGTTCTGGGCACCAAATGGGGCATTCTCTGGCTCTGGCTCCTCATCATCAATATGCTGGCCCTGGTGGTCTATGGGGTGGACAAGGCCTTGGCCAAGATCAAGGAACATGCCCCCAAAACCCGCCGCGTCCCGGAAAAGACGCTGCTGCTCCTGGCGGCCCTGGGCGGCGGCGCAGGGGCCTGGCTGGCCATGGAGTTGTTCCGCCACAAGACCCAGCACCGCTCCTTCCGGATCTGCGTCCCTCTGTTCACCCTGATCTGGATCGTTGTCATTGGAGGGCTTTACCTCTATTTCAACGTCATCAGATAAACCCCCGGCTTTCCCCGCGATCAATCCCGGCATTTTGGCAGTACCCTGTACCCCGACTTTCCCGTACATGTACCCAATCTGAAAAGGAGGATCTCGCATGAAAAAGCTCTTGTCCCTGCTGCTGACGCTGGCCATGGCCTGTTCCCTGGCTGTGACCGCCAGCGCCGAAGAGGCGGTCGTCACAGCCGCTGACCCCAACCTCACCGGCAGCACCATCATCCTGCACACCAACGACGTTCACGGCGGCATCGCCGGATACGCCCAGGTGTCGGCCCTGAAGCAGTACTATCAGAAGTGCGGGGCCTATGTCCTGCTCTTTGACGCAGGCGACTTCATCCAGGGCGATCCCACCGTCAGCGCCTCCCAGGGCACCACCGCTATTGAGCTGATGAACCTGGCGGGCTACGACGCGGCAGCTCTGGGCAACCACGAATTCGACTATGGCTACGACAACCTGGTGAAGCTCTCCAAGGCCGCCAAGTTCCCCATCCTTTCCGCCAACACCCTGTATAACAGAAAGACCGCCTTCGGCGACAACAAGATCTTCACCGCGCCGGACGGCACCAAGATCGGCGTGTTCGGCCTGGAGACCCCGGAGACCGCCACCAAGGCCCACCCCGGCAAGATCAAGGGCGTCACCTTCCCTGCCGGACAAGAGATGTTCAAGATTGCCCAGAAGCAAGTGGACGCTCTGAAGTCCCAGGGCTGCGGCATCATCGTCTGCCTGGGACACCTGGGCATCGACAACGAATCCATGGGCAACCGCTCCATCGACCTGCTGAACGCCGTCAAGGGCATCGATGTGTTCATCGACGGCCACTCCCATTCCGATCTGGAGGCCGTGAAGGCCGCCACCGGCGGCACCGGCAAGGTGGGCGACACCCTGCTGACCTCCACCGGCACCAAGCTGGCCGGCATCGGCTGCGTGGTCATCAGCAAGGACGGCATCACCGCCACCACCATCCCCACCTCTGAACTGACCACCACTCCCGACAAGACGGTAGCCGACCGGGCTGCCGCCATCCAGAAGCAGATCGACGACGATTACGGCACCGTGTTCGCCAAGACCACCTATGAGCTCAACGGTGCCAAGGCCCCCAACGGCAACCGGGACGGCGAGACCAACCTGGGCGACCTCATCACCGACGCCCTGGTCTGGGGCGCCAAGCAGAACGGCGAGGCCGTAGACGCGGCCGTTACTAACGGCGGCGGCATCCGCGCCACCGTCAAGGCCGGGGACATCACCAAGAAGGACGTCAACACCGTGCTGCCCTTCGGCAACACCCTGAGCATCGTGAAGGTCACCGGCGCGGAGTTGCTGGAAGCCCTGGAGGCCTCCACCTACTGCACCCCCGATGCCTTGGGCGGCTTCCCCCAGGTCTCCGGCATCGTGTTCACCGCGGACACCGCCAAGACCTATGACGCAGGGGACCTGTACCCCGATTCCACCTACCACGCCCCCAAGAGCATCAACCGGGTCACCATCCAGTCCGTAGGCGGCAAGCCCTTTGACGCCAAGGCCGTCTACACCATCGCTACCAACGACTTCATGGCCGCCGGCGGCGACACCTACTACGCTTTCAAGACCGCTTCCGCCAATTATGACCTGGGCGTTCCCATGGACGAGGTCCTGATGGACTATATCAAGACGGAGCTGAAGGGCGTTGTGGGCGACACCTATGCCCAGCCCCAGGGCCGCATCACCGTGACCAAGACTGAGGCCCCCGCTGAGGAGCCTGCCCAGCCGACGCCTCCCGCTGAGGAAACCGGCGGCGACGGCGGTGAGACCTCTTACACCGTGGTATCCGGCGACTGCCTGTGGAACATCTCCTATCACTTCTACGGCACCGGCACCAAGTTTACCCGCATTGCCGAGGCCAACGGCCTGAAGGACCCGTATCTCATCCACATCGGCCAGGTGCTGGTGATCCCCGCCGCCTGATCCCTTCGTCACACCACATGACCCCATGTTCGGCCCCCGGCAGATCTGATCTGCCGGGGGCCGCCTATCTGTCCATTCGCCGGAACATCCCCGGCAGGCTATGC
>URTS01000157.1 GCA_900550685.1 uncultured Oscillibacter sp.
CTGACCCAGAAGGCTTTTGAAAGCGGCCTCGGGTCCTTTGGCATCACCTTTGTGGCAATCTGCCTGTTCTTCTTCGCTTTCTCCACGGTTTTGAGCTGGAACCTGTTCGGCAAGATCAACGCCATCTGGCTTTTCGGCAAGAAGAATCCCAAGGCCTGCACCGTGGTCTACACCCTGATCGCCCTGGTGTTCATCCTGCTGGGCACTATGATGAGCAACGACCTGGTGTGGGAGCTGACCGATATGTTCAACAACCTGATGGTCATTCCCAACGTCATCGCCCTCTTTGCCCTGACCAAGATGGTGGTGGACCATCCTAAGGTGAAGTCCCGGTAATAAGAACGATACAGCAGAACGCCGCCCAACGGGCGGCGTTCTTTTATGCCTCCGGCATCGCTGCGGGGACGGGGCTGCCGTTCCAGGACAGGGTAAACGCAGGGATGCCCTCCATGGCCGGGGCAATGGCGAACATGGGGTAGAAAAAGGTAAGGCCGCTGTCAGTGAGATAGAAATTCCGGGGATCGAAATGCCTGCGGAGCTTCCGCCGCCAGCCAGGAAGATACCGAGCGCAGCCCGCCGCCTCCTGGCTGCGGATCTCCGCCTCGGCCAGGGACAGCAGCTTTTTTCTCCAGCCGCTGCGGGGCGGGAAAAAGGCGGAGATGACCGCAGGGCTGCCGGTCCGCAGGTCCCAGGTGTCCCCCCAGCGGCGCAGCAGCGTCCGGCCGTCGGGACCCGGCTCCCGGGACTGGGTATACAGGCTCCAGAAGCCGTTTTCGTTGTAGGTGACGCAGAAATCCAGCTCTGCGCGGAAGCAGGGCAGGGGGGCACTGGCCGCCAGGGCGGCCCGGTAAGCTGCCGACGCCTGGGGAAACAGCTGGTGGCCGCAGTAGTGCAGATAGGCCCGGCACTGGGCGCGATAGTACCGCCGGATGCGGCGGGTGAGCCGGTTCTCCGGCCCAGCGGGCTCCGGCAGGGCGATCCGGGCGGTGAGCACCGGGATGCCCTCCACGGTCCATTTCCGCTCCGCAGCGAACACCTCTGTTTCCAGGCTGGTCATAGCAGGCTCCACAGCGCCGCCTCCTTTTTATCATGCTGCCGCATCCTATGCGCTTCTCCGGAGCGGGGTGCGGGCTATTGAAAAAATTTAACATTCCAAGGGGTTTCTTTTCTCAAACTAGTGTGTTAAAATGTAAAGACAAAAAGTGCTTGTCCCCGGCTGCCGGGGAGATTATGAAGCGTGGAAGGAAAGGATGCTTCATCATGGTCAGAATTGGAAAAAAAGAAAAGAGCGATAAGCTCTATCAGGCGATTTTACAGCTGAAGGACCCCCAGGAGTGCTATGACTTCTTCCAGGACCTCTGCACGGTGTCGGAACTGCGCTCCATGGAGCAGCGGTTCGAGGTGGCCTCCCTGCTGAACGACGGCATGATCTACAGCGACATTCTGGAGCAGACCGGCGCGTCCTCCGCCACCATCAGCCGGGTGAACCGGTCCCTGAGCTACGGCACCGGCGCCTACGAGCGGGTGTTTGCCCGGATGAAGGAGCTGGAAGCGGCCAATAAGAAGCCGGAAGCATGAGCAGCTACGACGCACTGGCCGTCAGCTATGACGGCCTGATGGCCGACGGCGTTTACCGCCGCCGGGCGGACTATCTGGAAAAGCTGTTCCGGAAAAGCGCCATCCCGGTGAAGACGGTTCTGGACCTGGCCTGCGGCACCGGCACCATTTCCTGTCTGCTGGCGGCGAAGGGGTACGATGTGACGGCCACGGACCTGTCGGCGGAGATGCTGACTCAGGCGATGTACAAAGCGGCGGCGTTGGAAAAGCCGCCGTTCTTTCTGCAGCAGTCTATGCCCAAGCTCCACTTGCTGGAGCCGGTGGACGCGGCGGTGTCCACCCTGGATTCCCTGAACTACCTGACCCGGGAGAAGGACATCCGGGAGACCTTCCGGCGGGTGTTCCGGTATCTGAAGCCCGGCGGCAGCTTTATCTTTGATGTCAACACCCCCTATAAGCTCCGGCGGATGGACTGCCAGCTCTATACCGACGAGACGGAGGAAAGTTACTGCATCTGGCGCACCTTCTTTTCGGAAAAGACGAAGGTCTGCACCTACCAAGTGGACCTGTTCCGCCTGCGGGATGACGGCGCCTGGGACCGGGATTATGAGGAGCACCGGGAGCGGGCCTGGAGCGCAGAGGAACTGACGGCCTTTCTGACAGACGCCGGCTTTGAGAAGATCATCATGACCGGCGATCTGACCCGGCGGCCCCCAAAAGAGACGGAGGACCGCTGGATCGTCCGCTGCCGGAAGCCCCTGAAATAACAAAGGAGTCATTTCAAATATGAGCGATCAACTGGTACGTGCCATCTCCAAGGATGGCTTTGTAAAAGCGGCGGCGGTGTCTACCCGGGCCCTGACGGAGCGGGCCCGGCAGATCCACCAGACTTCCCCGGTGGCCACGGCGGCCCTGGGCCGTCTGCTGGCGGCGGGGTCCATGATGGGCAATGACCTGAAGGGCGAGGGGGCCAGCGTGACCCTCCGCATCAAGGGGGACGGCCCTCTGGGCACGCTGCTGGTGGTGGCGGACAACCAAGGTAACGTCCGGGGCAGTGTCCAGAATCCCCAAGTGGACTTGCCTGTCCGAGACGATGGAAAACTAGACGTAGGCGGCGCCGTGGGCCACGGCGGCACCCTGACGGTCATCAAGGACCTGAACATGAAGGAGCCCTATGTGGGCAGCGTGGAGCTGCTGGGGGGCGAGATCGCCGAGGACCTGGCCAGCTACTTTGTGGAGTCCGAGCAGATCCCCACGGCCTGCGGCCTGGGGGTGCTGGTGGACCGGGACCGGAGTGTGCTCTGCGCCGGCGGCTACCTGATCCAGCTGCTGCCCGGTGCGCCGGAGGGGGTCATCGACCGGCTGGAAAAGGGCATCATGGCGGCAGGGGCCGTCACCGGCCTGCTGAAAGCGGATGACGACCCGGAGAGCCTGCTGCGGCGGGTCATGGGCGGCTTTGAACTGGAGATCCTGGAGAAGGTCCCGGTGGAGTACCGCTGTTATTGCAGCCGGGAGCGGATGGCGGCGGCGCTGGTGAGCCTGGGCCGCAGGCAGCTGACGGAGCTGGCGGAGGACCCCAAGGGGATCGAGCTGACCTGCCAGTTCTGCGACAGCCGCCGGCACTTTGCGCCGGAGGAGATCCGGCAGCTGCTGGACAAGGCGTCCCGGGCCTGATGAATACCCATTCTGCCCCCTGGACGGCAGGGGGCAGAAAAAATAAAAAAATTTGCAAAAATGGGTTGACAATCGGGGGACTTTCGCATATAATAGCTTTTGCCGTCTGACGAAAGCGGCAACCTGGGAGCATAGCTCAGCTGGTTAGAGCACCTGCCTTACAAGCAGGGGGTCACTGGTTCGAGTCCAGTTGTTCCCACCAAAAATGGCCCGGTAGTTCAGTTGGTTAGAACGCTAGCCTGTCACGCTAGAGGTCGACGG
>URTS01000158.1 GCA_900550685.1 uncultured Oscillibacter sp.
TGCCCGCTTGAAAACAAAGCCCCGCGCAGCGGGGCGAAAGCCAACGCCGCCGTGGGCGGCGCTGGCGCGCAAGCATCGCGCAAATGTACATTTGCACAGCTTGCTGGGGTAAGCCCCAGTCCCCAATGCCGCCTGCGAGCGGAAGTAACGCGGCAGCGCCGCGGGAAGGAGCACGAAATGGCTGAAATCGAAAAAAGACACCATCTGCATATCGTCCTGACACCTCGGCAGTACAGACTGCTGTGCAGTCAGGCAAAGCAGTGCCGCCTGACAAAGCGGGCCTACCTTGCCAGTCTCATTGAAGGGCAGTCGGTCAAATCCCGCCCCAGCCAGGAAATCAAAGACCTGCGAACGGAGATCCATCACATCGGCAATAACATCAATCAGATCGCCCGCAGTGTTAATGCCGGCATTGCCAAACCAGAGGATGCCAGACGGGGACTCTATCTGCTGGATCAGGTCTATGAACTGATGTTTCAGGTGGCGAATAAGTAGTGGCCGTTACCAAAATACTTCCCCGTAGCGGTGGCCTGCAGCAGGCCATTGATTATGTCCTCAATGGGGATAAAACGGATGACCGTATCTTAACGGCTCACTTCAACTGTGATCCGGGGCGTGAATACCGTCAGATGATGCAGACTAAGTGGGAAACACATCGGACAGACGGACGTCAATGTTACCACATTATTCAATCCTTTCGCCCCGGTGAGATCACGCCGGAACTGGCATTGGAGATAGCCAAAGAATTTGTGCGGGAACACCTGGACGGGTTTGAGACGGTCATCGGCACGCACGTGGATCGACACCATATCCATTCGCATATCGTATTCAATTCCGTCAATCAATTTACCGGCGAAAAATACCACAGTAACGCGCAAAGCTACTATCAGCAGATCCGCGGCATCTCAGACCGGCTCTGCCGGGAGCATGGCCTGTCCGTTATCATGGCGGGAGAGTCTGCCAAAGCCATCAGCTATGTGGAGTGGCTGCGGCGGTCTAAGGGCCAGCCGACCTTTCGCTCCATGCTGGAATCGGATCTGCGGACGGCCATCCAGGACGCCAACGATCTCGGACACTTCTTCCTGCTCATGGAACACATGGGATATAAGATCCACCACGGTGATCGGCTGGGGTTTCGTCTGCGGGGACAGGAGAGATTTCAGTATCCCGGCAGACGCAACACGCTGTTCACGGAGGATGGTATCCGTGCTGCTATTCAAGGAAATCTTGCGGAAATTGAAGCAGGCAGCCGTCCCACCGTGCTCTCACGGCCTAAGTATCGGCCATACCTGGCGCATCCGAAATACACCGGCTTCCTTGCCCTCTATGTGCATTATCTCTATTTGCTGGGTAAGATCGGGCAGCGGCAGTACCCGCCCCGCATGACGCCTCATCTTAGGCGGGAGGTCATGCGCTTTGAGCAATACCGCACACAGTTCGACTTTCTGCGGGAAAATGAGATTGTCACCCAGGCGGATATGGATGCCTTCCAGACCCGCACAGAGGAATCGCTGGCCAAACTCATCAAGCAGCGTACCATCCTCAATGTGCGGAAAAAGAGACGGCAAAAACTGTATACGGCTTTGGCGGATGTGGAAGCGTTGGCTCCCAGCAAAGCGCTCTATGAAGAAGGCCTGACCGGCATGGAGACGGAATTTGAACGGTACATGGAAGCGGTGGCGCTGCTGGAGAGCAGTGGCGTTCCCAGGAAACGGCTGACGGAAGAAAAGGCGGAGATCTATGAACAGTTGGCGGAGCTGAACCGCGAGATCCGCACGGAGCGGCAAAAGCTGAAGCTCTGCCATGAGATACAAAACCAAGTGCCTGTCATGGAACAGGACATTCAAAGAACAGAAGAACACCAAAAGGAGGTGCGGGAACATGAACATCGGAGGCGGTGAAGCGGCGGACCAATTGGTGCGCATGATGCTCTCCGGCGGTGAGGTAGCTGTCCGGCTGAGCGGTTCCGGCCTTAAAAACATGCTGGCGCTGGCGCTGGCACTGGCAAAGAACCATAAGACAATCTCCGGCAAAGTCAACCTCGTGAAGATGCTGAAAGAGACCCGCGACGTGCGCCGGTTCGCCATGTCTCCGGAGCAGTATCAGGCATTCAAAAAGAAGGCTGGAAAGCAGAAAATCTTATTCTCTGCCATTCGGGATACGGACGGTCACGGCAAGGTGGTGGACGTCATCATGCCGGTAACGGAGATCGACAGAGCGAATATAATCTTCGAGCGCATCCATTACCTTGGTCAACCAGCGCAGGCACAGCAGCCTCCACGGGAGCAAGCCTCGTCCAAGGACAGAGAAGCCCGTGAAAGGCAGGCTGCAACCCAAGTCGAGCAGGATCGGCGCCCCCAAGAGAACACCCCTGTGACACCGCCTGTGGGCCAGCGTCAGGAGGTGGAGCCAAAAAAAGGATCTCGGTCGGGACAAGACTTGCCCGCTACCGTGCCCAGCTCGACCTCGTCCAAAGACGGGAGCCGGATGACGAGTGAGGAACGCCCTTCCGTGCTGGAACGTCTGAAGGGCTACAAGGCACAGTTGGATCAGCAGCAGAAGTCTGCTCCGGCCAGAACAAAAAATCGGCAAAAGAGTAAAAACGGTAAAGTGAAATAAGTATTATAGATCACCCAAAGCAGTCCCATTGGCGATACACGATCCGCCGATGGGACTGCTATTTTGTTCTCCCGGAGGTGAATTGCCTGAAACAAACATCCAAGCAAAGCAACCTAATTTTGCGCCTTTTCCTCCATATCCCGGTCATCTGGGCGGCGCTGCTCATTGCACAATCCCTTGGCGGCGGTTTGCCGGATCTGTTCTCCAACCTGACCGCCGCGCTGGAGCACCCTTTCCAGATCCAATGGACGGACAAGAGCCTGTTGACCATCCTCATTTGCACTGGCACCTACATTATGGGTCTGTGCATCTATGACGCGGAAAGCGGCAGGATGCGGGATGGCGAGGAACACGGCTCGGCCATGTGGGGCTCGCCCAGGCAGGTCAACGCGCAGTTTTGCCAAAAACAGAATAAGATTCTGACCCGTCATGTGCGGTTGGGATTGGATACTCATAAGCACCGGCGATCCTTGAATGTGCTGGTCATCGGCGGTAGCGGCGCGGCCAAGACCCGCGGTTATGTGAAGCCCAACATCTTGGAGGCCAATACCAATTATGTGATCACGGACCCGAAAATGGAAGTTCTGACCGACACGGGCGGATACCTGAAAAAGAAGGGCTATGACGTCCGGGTGCTGAATCTTGTGAATTTGGAACAGTCTGACGGTTATAACCCCTTTTGCTACCTGCGGGACGAGAAAGATGCTCTGAAGCTGGTGAATACGCTGATCCAGGCGACCACGCCCAAAGGCAGTCATGAGTCCGACCCGTTCTGGACGAAGTCAGAAACAGCTCTGCTCCAAGCCATCATCCTCATGCTGCATCAGGAAGCGCCGTCGCATGAACAGAACTTTTCCATGGTCATGCGC
>URTS01000159.1 GCA_900550685.1 uncultured Oscillibacter sp.
TTTTCTTTTTGCTTTTCTGCGGAGTTAGAATATTTGAGTGTATAGGGAACTGTTTTCTGCATTTCTTCGTCTATATAAGTAAAAGCAACAAAATACGGAGGTGGCAAAATGAAGAAAGCACTGTTTGCGGGCATTTTAACCAGCCTACTTTGGCTGGCGGGATGCGGAGATCATGCGCTCCGGTATGAAAAGCTGCATTTTGAGGATGAAGAGCTTGCAAAGAATTGGGTGGTTGAGAACTATGAAGGTATTACGGCCAAAGTAAAGGAAGCCCTGCCCGACCATCTTACGGCAGAACTGTACAATGATTTGGAGCAGGACATCGCGTTTTTGGGATGGAATGGAGTATATACGGAGCAAGATGACGGCTGGTATATGGTGCGGCCGCCGAAAGAGGTTGTTTCAGCTGCCGTAGGCACCAGCATCGAAGAGGAAAGCGGGCTGCTGGACAGCGTTCAGGCTGGAAGCAGTCAGAAACTTACCCTGGATTTTACAGAGGTTTATCAGGGGCTGACTCTGCCTGCCGGGGATTACCGGATCGCTATCAGCTTTGATTTATCATCGCAGGATGACAATGACGACAGACGGGAGATCGAAAAAGTGTGGCTTGATTTTACGATCTCCTGAAAAGCAGAGTCATGTATGCTGTTTTGGGCATATTTGGAAATTCACATGATAGAAAAGTGTCTGCAGAGGTTTATGCCTCTGCGGACTTTTAGTATACAGGGCCCCCATTGGCCTGCACTGCGGCCATTCTGGTACAGTGGTGCTGTTTGCTGTGCAGCTTTTGTTCTGCTGCCAAAGCTTCCAATAACCAGAGGGGGGTTATTTTGGAAAACGGGAATCCTAGTTGAAGCGGATGGAAAAGTTTGCTATAATAAATAAAATAGGAAATTATTTTGTTAAGGAGGCGACAGTATGGGCAAGGTGCCCCATAGAAACCACGAACGGGCAGAGCAGCGCATTTCGGCGGCGACTTCGCTGCTGATGTGTGCCCTGACGGTATTGGCGCAAATTGCAGTTACGCTTTTGCTGGTCCATTTTTTGAAAGAAAAAGCCAGCTTTGTCTATGGTATTTTGCAGTTTATCGGTGCTGTGGTGGCAATCCGGGTATACCTGCGGACGGGTAGCCCTTCTTATAAGCTCAGCTGGATGTGTCTGTTGCTGATATTACCGGTATCCGGTATGATCCTGTTCTGCCTGTGGGGCGGGACCCACCAGGCCAAGCAGCTGAGTCTGCGGCCGGTGCCGCCGATCCCCCAGCGGGAAAGCGTCAGGATGCTCAGCGATATGAACCAAGCGGCCCTGACACGGCGGAGCCCCACCTGGGGACGGCTGTCAGCCTATCTGCAGAAGCGGGATTTTTGGCTTTACCGCAGCACAAATGCGGCGTATTTTCCGGAGGGGGAACCTTTTTTCCAGGACCTGATCCGGCAGCTGAAGCAGGCGGAGACCTATATCTTTATGGAGTATTACATCCTGGCAGAAGGCTCCGTCTGGGATGAGATTTTTGCGGTGCTGCGGGAGCGGGCTGCCGCCGGGGTGGAGATCCACCTCATCATTGACGACTTCGGCACCCTGACCCGGCTGTCTGACGAGATGCTGCAATCCATCAAGGACGCCGGGATCGAGGTGGAAATTTTCAACCCCGTGCACAAATATATCAGCCGGCTGTATTTCAACTACCGGGATCATCGGAAAATCACCGTGATCGACGGCTATGTGGCCTACACCGGCGGCATCAACATCGGCGACGAGTACGCCAACCGCATGGAGCGCTTCGGCCACTGGAAGGACAGCGCCATCCGCCTGGAAGGGGACGGCGCCTGGGGCTTTGCCGTGCAGTTCATGCAGATGTGGAAAATGCTGGGCCGCAGTTTCCCCAATGAGGACGAGTATTACCGGCCCCGCCGGGAGGCTCCGGCGGCAGAGGGCTTCTGCCAGCCCTTTGAGGACGGCCCCCTGAACAACCCGGACAACCCGGTGGAGGCGGCCTATTTGCAGCTGATCGCCTCCGCCAAGAAGATGCTGTACCTCACCACGCCTTACTACGCTGTGGAGGAGTCCATCCAGGAGACGCTGTGCATCGCGGCGGATGCCGGGGTGGATGTGCGGCTGATGATCCCGGCTGTGCCCGATAAAAAGTTCGTCTATATGGTGGCGGAGACCTATTGGGGAGAGCTTCTGCGCCACGGCGTGAAAATTTACAAGTATTCTCCCGGCTTCCTCCACGCCAAAAGCGTGATGGCGGACCGGGAGGCGGCGCTGATCGGCAGCACCAATATGGATTACCGCAGCTTTCAGCTGCACTATGAGGACGCGGTGCTGCTGTACCACATGCCGGTGATCGAGGATCTGCTGGAAGACATGGACGCCATCATGGATGCCAGCCAGCTTTACACCCTGGCGGACTGGGAGAAGCGGCCCTGGCTGCGGCGGATGGCGGCGTCCATTCTGAAATTAGGGGCCATCTGGCTGTAATAGGAGAGGATCAGGAAGTATGTCCCGGGAACTGACACCCCAGGAGACTGCCGAGCGCAGTCTTATCAAAACCTACCGCAAATCCATCTGGAATCCCTTTATCGCCGCAGTGAAGCGGTATGAGCTCATCGAGCCCGGCGACAGGATCGCCGTGTGCATCTCCGGCGGCAAGGATTCCGTGGCTTTGGCCAAGCTGATGCAGGAATTGCAGCGCCACACCGCCCAGCCCTTCGAGCTGGTGTTCATGGTGATGGACCCCGGCTACAATCCGGCAAACCGGAAGCTGATCGAGGACAATGCCGCCCTGCTGGGCATTCCCATCACCATTTTCGACAGCGATATTTTCGATGTCACCGTCAGCGTGGAGAAGAATCCCTGCTATCTCTGCGCCCGGATGCGCCGGGGCTTTCTGTATGCCAAGGCTCAGGAACTGGGCTGCAACAAGATCGCCCTGGGCCACCACTTTTCCGATGTGATCGAGACCACTGTCATGGGTCTGTTCTATGGCGGGCAACTTCAGGCCATGCCCCCTAAGCTCCGAAGCAAGAATTTCCCCGGTATGGAACTGATCCGGCCTCTGTACTGCGTTCACGAAGAGGCCATCATCGCCTGGAAGAACTACAACCATCTGCAATTCCTTCAGTGTGCCTGCCGGTTCACGGAGGAGCGGGACGCCGCCGGAGACGGCGTGGGCCACAGCAAGCGCCAGGAGATCAAGTTCCTGCTGCGGGAGCTGAAAAAGACGAACCCCAATATCGAAAAGAGTATTTTTCAGGGCATCAACGGCATCCAGCTGGACACCTTCCCCGGATTCAAGCACCGCGGCGTGTTCCACTCCTTCCCGGAACTGTACAACCACCCGGATTGGTTCGCGGGAGAGGGGAAAACAGAAGAAAATCCGGAGGATTTTCGCAGATGTCAAGTATTTTGTGCG
>URTS01000160.1 GCA_900550685.1 uncultured Oscillibacter sp.
TGATGGGCGGCAAGGGTTCCTACTTCGGATCCATTGCCGGCGCCATGACCCTGTCTTTGATCGTGGGCCTGCTGATCTTCTGGAATATCTCCTCTTACTATCAGAATCTGGTGCAGGGCATTATCCTGATTTTGGCACTGTCTGTCGGTTTCTTCACCGCCTATGCCAAGCAGAAGCGGGAAAAGGCCGAGGCTGTCGCGGAAGAAAAGGAGGCTGCCTGATATGGAAGCAACGAAGAAAAAACTGGAATTAAAGCAGCTGCTTACGTCCAATGGGCCCCGCGTGATTCTGATGATCGTGGTCCTGTATCTGTTTTCAGGTATCCTGGAACCAAACTATCTGGCACCCAGTCACATTATGAGTGTTCTGGTGCTGTGCAGCTTTTTGGGCATCATCTGCATCGGTCAGACGCTGATCATCCTGACCGGCGGCGCGGACCTGTCCGTGGCGTACAGCGTGACTTTTGCAGCCTGTATTTTTGCCCAGACGACCAAGGCGACCGGAAACGGCATGATCGGCTGTGCCGCCACCATTGCCGTTGGGATCCTGATGGGTCTGTTCAAAGGCGTCGGCGTGGCGGTTCTGCGGATCACCCCCATGGTCATGACACTGGCCACCAATTCCATTCTGATGAGCTGCACCTTCCTGTATACACAGGGCGTGCTGAAGGGCGAGTCCACGGCGCTGGTCACCGCTCTGGCAAAGGACAGCTTCCTGGGGATCCGGTATTGTGTGCTGGTATGGGTGGCACTGGGTATCCTGACGATCTTCCTGCTGAAGAAAACCTCCTTCGGCCGCAAGATTTTTGCCGTGGGCTGCAGCAGCAGAGTCACCGACCTGTCCGCCATCAACACCAAGGCGGTATTGATCGGCGTGTATGTGATTGCCTCCGTCATGATGGCGATCGCGGGCATTCTGCTGATCGGTCATCTGGGCTATCCCAACTACACCATGGCTGACGACTATCAGCTGATCTCCATTGCGGCGGTCGTCATCGGCGGCACATCGATCCTTGGCGGACATGGCGATTATCTGGGCACCATGGGCGGCGTGATCATCATTTACCTGATCCAGAGCCTGCTGATCATCCTGAACATGGCCGAGGCCGGACGCGAGATCGTCAACGGTGCGATTATCCTGATCATTCTGCTGGCCTATGGCCGCGGAAAGAAGCAGAGCGCGTGAGTATAAGGAGGAGCTTGTCATGAGTTTGGAGAAGCTGTGCGAAGCCCTGAGCGATATGAAAGTGGTGGAACTGGGGCAGTACCTGGAAGAGAATATGCCGACCCATCCCACCCATTCGAAGTTCTATAAGGTCCGCTGGCATGGGATCCACCTGGGGGATGTGTGCAACGATTTTCAGCTGATCCTGAACGAGCATAACGGCACCCATGTGGACTCTTTCGGACACTATATTGATAAACCCGGCTATGAGTTCATTGACCAGGTGCCGCTGGCCAAGATCTGCGGCCCGGCTGTGACAGTGGACGCCACATTTCTAAAGGACCGTGAGACCATCGAAAAGGAACACCTTCTGGCCTGGGAGGAGCAGCACGGTCCCATTCGGAAGGGGGATGCGGTCCTTTTCGATTTCGGCTGGATGAAATACTGGGATGTGCGGCCCAATGAAAGCCGTTTCTGCCACGACTATCCCGGCGTGGGCGCATCTGCCGCCCAGTATTTGCTGGAAAAGGGTGTGCGCATGGTAGGCGTGGATACCTTGGGCGTGGACAAGGATGGCGCGGACAACGATCCGGCCCACCATATCCTCCTGTCCAATAAGATCCCCATTGTGGAGAATCTGCGCAATCTGGACAAGCTGCATGAGGTGCGGGGATATTTTGTTGCACTGCCTCTGCTGATCCGGGACGGGTCTGCCTCCCCGGTGCGGCCGGTCATGCTGGTTGACGGGAAGTGATTGGCCGCTGAAGCAGATCAGGAATGCGTACCGGCCGGACGGTGAGGTGCTGTTCTTTATCTGCGGAGAGGAATATCTGTCTGCCCATCGTCCGCATAGGGCGGCGGGGGCAATGTCAGCTGTATGTGCACCATCCATATGCCGGAGATCCAAAGACAAAGCTTTTGCGCGATTGTTCTGCGAGGTTGGCCTTGCTATAAGCGGCGAATGCTGTATAATGGGTATTGCATGGGAGCTTTGCCGCGTTTAGACGATTCCGGCAGCTTAGAGCGATTTTAGGATGCCTGAAGGGGCGGAGGTCAAATTTTGCCCCCGCCCTTCGGCTGTCCGAAGGAGATGGTTCACATGCGTGGTGTGGGGCTGCGCTTTTCCAACTTGAAAATCCGGCAGAAGATCCTGCTTTTCGGCATTGTGTCCATTATCATGCTCTGCATTGTATTCGCACTGTTTTATGGGATGGTAGTTTCCCACATGGTGCTGAACCGGGCCGAAGAGGATATGAAGGGTGAACTGGACGAGATCACGGATTTCTTTGACGAAATGGATCTGGACATCAGCTACCGCCTGCGCCATCTGGATACAAGCATCACCATCCAGCAGCTGCTGACTGCTGCCGGGCAGGGCCAAAAAACGGACGAAGATTGGTCCGCGGACGCTCTGCTGGAGGACATCTGCATTGCTGAGCAGATCTACTCCGTCTCGCTTTACACCATGGACGGCAGGTTTGTGACCGGCAATGATCCGGAGACCAACAGGGCCCTGCATCTCTCCCGCGCGGTGCGGGAGGCAGTCGGCGAGACGGAGGGAAATCTTTGGCAGGATGACGCCGTTTACAGCCGTGCCCATACAGACCGGCTGGCGGTATACCGCTTGATCCGAACGGAAAAAGACGCTCCGCCGATCGGCATTGCCCGGGCTGTGGTCAGCCGTTCTGCGCTGTCCAGTGTTTACGGATACATAGGCCGGAGCGGATGGTCTGATCTGTACATCTTCTCGTTGAAGGGAAATCTGGTCCTGCCGGTGGAAGCCGATGTATCTGTTCTGCAGCCGGCACGGGCTGCCTTCAACGAGGATATCGAGGACTACCAGCCGGAGAGGGAACAGAGGATCTATACGGGCCGGGGAGAGCGGTATGTGGTATGCACCCGCTTTTTGGAAGAGTACGGCCTGGATGTGGTGAATATCGTCTCTTATAAACGGATCATGCAGGAAGTCCAGCTGATGCAGGGGACGCTTCTGGCTCTTGCGGTCATCTGTGTCATCGTGTATGGAATCCTTCTCTCCGTCATGGGCGGGTCTTTGTCCAGACCGGTCCTGGCCCTGTCTGCAAAAATGCATGAGGTGGGAAGCGGACAGCTGGATCTGCGGTGCAACAGCACCAGCCAGGATGAGATCGGTGAACTTTCACGAAG
>URTS01000161.1 GCA_900550685.1 uncultured Oscillibacter sp.
CTTTATCAAAGAACGCGATGCCGAAGGCGCCGGGGCCGGTGTGGGTGCCGATGACACCGCTGATGCAGGTTTTGTCCAGTATCTCCGTGCCCCTCTCCCAAAGGTCATGGCTGTACTCCACATATGTTTCCAGAGATTCGCCGCTGAGGCCGCTGTAGCCCAGCAGGATGGGCAGGTCAAAATCAATGCCGCCGCAGGCGCGGATCTTCTCCACCAGCAGGCTGTTGCCCTGCTTGGAGCCCCGGGCCTTGCCGATGAGCACCACTTCGCCGTCCCGGACTGTGATCATGGGCTTGATATTCAGCAGTCCCCCTGCCAGAGCCGCGGTCTTGGAGATACGGCCGCCCCGCTTCAGATACTCCAGGGTATCCAGCAGGGCCACCAGGCAGACGTCCTCCCGCTTCTGCTCCAGCTCCGACGCCAGCTCCCGGGCGCCGATGCCCGCTTCCGCCCGGGCCAGGGCATACTCCGTCAGGACCCCCGCACCGATGGCCGCCGTCTGGCTGTCCACCACGTAAATATTGTCGAAGTCCCCGGCGGCGATGCAGGCACTCTGGTAGGTGCCGGATAGCTTGCTTGCCAGGGTGATGACCACGGCGCTGTCCCCCGCCTGGGTGACCTCCTCATAGACCTTCTGAAAAGCCACGGGAGAAGCCTGGCTGGTAAAGGGCAGCTGCTCGCTCTCCACCAGCCGCCGGTAGAACTGTTCCTTATTGATGGTGACCCCGTCGATCAGTTCTTCCTCTCCGAAATGGATGATCAGCGGCACGATATGGAGCCGTTCCCGGAACCGCTCCGCCACATCCACCGAAGAATCCACAATGATTTGTACGCTCATATCTGTTCTGCTCCTTCTTGCTCCGCGCCCCAGATCCGCTCCAGGTTGCAGGCGATCCGTGTCAGCGCCCGGTACATGCTCCGCCGCTCCGGCTCACTGAGCCCCCGGCTGGCCCCCTCCACAATGCGCTCGATTTTTTCGTTGATGGCCCGGCAGACCGCCTGGCCCCGCTCCGTCAGGTGGAGCGGTGTCCGGTAGCGCCGTCCGGCGCCGCTTTCGCAGGTGATGTAGCCGCCCTTTTCCAGATAGTCCAGAGACCGGGACACAGCGGCTTTGTCCTCGTCGCACCGTTCGCACAATGCGGCGGCTGTCAGTCCGTCCGCCAGGGACAGGTAGTACAGGCAGGACACATGGGGGCCCTTCAGCTGAAATTCCGCCATCTCCTCCGACTTGATCCGCCGGATGCTGCGGCTGATCCGGCTGATGAGGACCGTGAATGCCTCAAAGCGTTCTTCCATGGCAGACGCTCCTTCCTGATGTTGACAAATCAACAAGCACAGGCAGAATAGCACAGAGTTGTTGATCTGTCAACAACTCTTGAAAACTTTTTCCGCCGGAAATCCGTATTTACCCTCGTCAACTGATAGTACCGTCCACAGATACAAAAACACCGGGCATCTTACAATACCCGGCGTCTCTATGCGGTTTACAGGTTCCGATCAACCGATGATCAGCAGGACCAGGGTCAGGATCAGGAACACAGCGCCGAACCACTTGGTGGCCCGGGCCAGTTTAGCGTCAATGGTCTTGGCCTTATTCTTGGCCAGGAAAGAATCTGCAACGCCGCCGATGGCACCGGACAGGCCCTCGCTCTTGCCGGACTGGAGCAGAACGATCAGGATGATAGCCAGGCCGCAGAGCAGCTGCAGAATGGTGATAGCAAGCTTCATAATGGACAACCTCCGAACATTCATTCGCGCACAGGCGCAAAAAATCATCTTACAGAAGTTTATATTACCATAGCTTTCTTCCCTTTTCAAGTCTATTTTTCAAAAAAATCCTGCTATATTTCCGGTTCCCGGCCCACTGCAAAAAGTTTTGGCCGTTATTAGAACAAATGTTTGCATTTTGGTACAAGATGTAGTATGATACAAGGGAAGCAGATTCTTCCCCGTCCCGGAAAAAATGTCCGGGACCGGCTGATTTTATATAAGGAGGTTTTCCCATGCTCTCCGCCATGCAGCAGAAAATCTATGATTATATCGCCGCCTGTATCCAAACACAGGGATATCCCCCCTCCGTCCGGGAGATCGGCGAGGCCGTGGGCCTGCGCTCCCCCTCCACCGTCCACTTTCACCTGAAGAAGCTGGCGGACGCCGGGGCCATTGAGATCGGCGCCGGAAAGGGCCGGGCCATCACCCTGACCCATTCCGCCGCACCGGCCGCTGCGCCAATGCCGGAGGCCCCGGCAGGCCGGGTACCCATCGTGGGCAATGTGGCCGCCGGCAGTCCCATCCTGGCCCAGGAGTGCATTGAGGACTATCTGACCTTCGACGCAGGCCATCCCGGCGATGTTCACTTCGCCCTGCGGGTCCGGGGCGAATCCATGCTGAACGCCGGGATCCTTCCCGGCGACCTGGTGGTAGTGCGGCAGCAGCAGACCTGCAACCAGGGAGAGATCGTGGTGGCCATGATCGATGACGAGGCCACCGTCAAACGCTTCTCCCGGAAAAACGGCCACGTCTGGCTCCTGCCGGAAAACGAGGCCTACTCCCCTATCGATGGCACCTATGCCCAGATCCTGGGCAAGGTGGTGGCGGTGGTGCGGCAATACTGAGCCTACGTCCGCCCGGAGCGGTACAGCATCCCGGCCTCTGGCGCAACGCCGTTCAGTTCCAGCAGTTCCTCTACCGTGACAAACCAGTAGCCCTGCTCCGTCAGGGCATCCACGATCTGAAGCGCCGCGTCCACAGAGGTGGCGTAGATGTCGTGAAGCAGGATGATGTCCCCGGGCTGCACCTGGCTGAGCACCGTCCGGACCACCTTGTCCGTGTTCCGGCTCTCCCAATCCCGGGGGTCCACGGACCACTGGACCATAGGCATGGGGATCTGGCTTTTCATGTCCTGGTCGATCATCCCATAGGGCGGCCGCAGCCAATAGCCGCTGCCGCCCAGAATCTCTCCCAGGGCCTTGTCGGTTTCCTGGATCTCCTGCAATTGGTGGGCGGGTTCATCCCCCTGCAGCCGCACATGATCCCAGGTGTGATTCCCCACCTGGTGGCCCTCATCAGCCATCCGGAGCACCAGGTCCTCGTTTTCCGCCAGCCGCTCCCCCACCAGAAAGAAGGTGGCGCTGGCCCCCCGCTCCCGGAGGCCGTCCAGAAGCCGTGTGGTGGTGCTCCGCCGGGGACCGTCGTCAAAGGTCAGGGCCACCATGGGGCGGGTGGGATCCACCACCCGCTGGGGCTCCGGCAGCGTCTCCACGGGAGTTCCGCCGCCCTCTTCCAGGGAGGGCTCCGAAGCATTCTCCCCGCC
>URTS01000162.1 GCA_900550685.1 uncultured Oscillibacter sp.
CTTTTCTTTTTTGCCAAAAAGTGGACAAAAAGAGAAAAGCATAGAGTTATTGCCCACTCATTGCCCACTATTTCCGGCCTTGACGATGCCGTGATAGTAGGCGGACAGTTTTTTTGGGGGCCCGGGCCATCCCAATCAAGCAAAACCGCCGGACCATCTGTAAAGATGGTCCGGCGGTTTCACTTTAAATAGAAGCCTTTTGTACGTTCTGCGGTTCAGGTGAGCATGGAAGCCCCCTGCCTTTTACAGTACCGCCCGCTGCTGCGCAAAATCCGCAAAAGCCTTCTGGGTGGCGGTAAGCTGCCCCTTTTTCGGCAGGACCATGCAGATCTGCCGCCAGGCCCCCTGGCCCAGCTCAAAGGTCCGCAGGCGGCCTGCCGCCACGTCCTCCTGCACCACCAGAGAGGACAGCACCGAGACGCCCATCCCCTGGGCCACCGCCCGGCGGATGGCGTCCGGATTTTCCATCCGGGCCAGGATGTGAAGGCTTTCCGGCAGGATTCCCTGACCCCGGAGCCACTTCTCCGTTTCCAGCCAGGTTCCGGAATGGGTCTCCCGGGCGATCACCGGCTCCCGCAGCAGCAATTCCAGCCCCGCGTCCGCCGGGAGGGCCCGTATCCGGGGGCTGTTTTCCGCCGCCAGCACCAGATGGTCCTCCTGCAAAGGCATATAGCGGAAGGCCTTTTCATCCATCCGCATCCCCACGAAGCCCACGGCGATCTGTCCGCTGCGGAGCAGCTCATGGACCCGGGCGCTGTCCCCCCGCCGCAGCAGGAACTGGCAGTCCGGCCGCTGCCGGGCAAAGTCCGCCAGCAGCCGGGGCACCAGGTCCTGGGCCGGAACGGTGGAGGCCCCCACCATCAGCATAGCCCCCGCCGTTTCCGGCAGGACCTTTTGCAGCACCCGGCAGCGGTCCACGATCTCCCGGGCCGTGGGGTAGATCCGCTCCCCTGTTTCCGTCAGGGCCACCTTCCGCTTGGCAGAGCGGTCAAACAAGGGGCTGCCCAACGTCTCTTCCAGGCCCCGGATATGGCTGCTGACGGTGGATTGACTAAGATACAGCACATCCGCCGCCCGGGTGAAGTTGCCGTATTCTGCGGCGGCCACAAAGACCTCCAGCTGCTTCAAATTGATATCCAGCATGGTTTCCTCCTCACACCAGTAGCTCCTGCCAGCCCTCATATTCCAAAGAGCGGTCCTCCGCCAGTGTCCGCAGCCGGGCTGCAGCCTCCACTGGGGCACACCAGGCCATGCCGCAGTCTGCCGTCAGTTCCCGGGGCACAGGGATCAGACGGCCCGGGACATTTTCCTCCTTGCAGAACTTTTCCATGGCCATAGCCGCTGCCGTGGTGTGAAAGGTGATGACCAATTTCAGCGTTTTCGGTCTCATTCCGTCAGCTCCTTTACCGCCTGGATGGCCGTGTCAATCTCCGCTTCCGTGTTGAACCAGCCGAAGCTGAACCGCACGGCTCCCTGGTGCTCCGTGCCCAATGCCCGGTGCATCCTGGGGGCACAGTGGGCCCCGGACCGGGTGGCGATGCCGTAGTCCTGGGATAGTGCGTCTGCCACCTCGCCGGAATCGTAATCCCGGATATTCAGGGCCGCCACCGCCGTCCGGGGCGCGGCGAAATTCCCATAGACCGTGACACCGGGAATGGCAGAGACCCCCGCGTAAAACCGGCGCATCAGGGCCTCCTCCTTTTCTCGGATGGTGTCCATCCCCACCTCCCGGATATAGTCCAGGGCGGCGGACAAACCTGCAATGCCGTGGCCGTTGAGGGTCCCCGCCTCCAAGAGCGTGGGCAGCTGCTCCGGCTGGGAGCGGCTGTAGGTCTGGACGCCGGTCCCCCCCACCTTCCAGGGCCGGAGATTGACCCTCTCTCCCAGACACAGCCCCCCGGTGCCCTGAGGGCCCATAAGGGACTTGTGGCCGGTGAAGCAGAGAATATCAATGTACTGGGCGGCCATGTCGATGGGCAGGACCCCCGCCGTCTGGGAGGCATCCACAATGAACGTCAGGCCGTGAGCATGGGCGATTTCCCCCACCCGGCCGATATCCATGGCGTTGCCCGTAAGGTTGGAGGCGTGGGTGCAGACGATGGCCCTTGTCTCCGGCCGGATGAGCCGCTCAAAATCGCCGTAATCCAAATTTCCCTGCCGGTCCGCCGGAACAAAGCTGAGGGACACGTTCCGCTCCGCCTCCATCCGGTACAGTGGCCGGAGCACAGAATTATGCTCCAGATCCGTGGAAATCACATGGTCACCGGGATTCAGCAGACCGCAGATGGCCATATTCAGCGCCTCGGTGGAGTTGCAGGTAAAGACCACATGGTCCGGTCTGGGGCAGCCGAAAAAATCCGCCAGCTTTTCCCGTGTGCCGTAAATGATCCGGGAGGCGGAAAGGCTGCCGTCATGGGTGCCCCGGGCACTGTTGCCCAGAGTGGTCATGGCGGCCACCACCGCGTCGATCACCGGCTGGGGCTTTCGGAGGGTGGTGGCGGCGTTGTCCAGATAGATCACGGCTTGATGACCTTACCGGCAGCGGCCAGGGTCTCCACAATGGCGTACATATTGGTAACGCTGCCCACCGCCAGCGTTTCCTTCAGATTGTAGTAGTCCAGACAGGTGCCGCAGGTGCGGATCTCCACCCCCTGGGCCTCCATGAACTTCAGGTCCTCCAGGGAATCGGACCCGGCGCAGGTGAGATAGGCGCCGGTATTGTAGAACAGCATGGTCTTGGGCAGGGTGGGCAGTTGGCTGACGGCGTACAAAAAGCCCTTCATCAGCGTTTTTCCCAGGGCCTCGTCGCCGTCGCCCATGCGGTTGGAGCCCACGGCCACCACCAGGTCTCCCCTGGCGTCCGGGGCACAGACCGTCTCCCCCGCCGGCTGCACCGGAGCGGAGACCTCCATGGTGACGGTGAACTGCCCCTCCGCCGTTTTTTCCGCGTGGACCGGCAGATTGCAGCTGGCCGCCAGTTTGCTGAGGTTCTGGACCGCCACCTCGTTGTCCACCAGCACCTCCAGGGTGCCGGGGACCGTCATACCCTCCAGGGCCTTCTTGGCCAGAACCACCGGGATGGGGCACTGCTTGCCCATAGCATCTACTTTGACTGACATATGAACCGCTCCTTTATCATCGAAATTTTCGATAAAAACAGTGTACCACGTTCCGCCGTGATCCGCAAGAAAAAATAGCGGTTTTCTCATGCAAATACAGCAAAACCCCCGCCGGA
>URTS01000163.1 GCA_900550685.1 uncultured Oscillibacter sp.
TGGAAGTTCTGTGCCGTGCGGCTGAGATCGATGTCTGGGTTGCTGGCGTAGCTGTCCTTTGTCCGCTCGTGGTGGGCACTCAGCGCCTTGGACGCGCCGCCCTTGTGCTTTGCAAATCGTAAAATGGCGTATGCCATGTGGAACCTCCCTTGTTATAGCCTGGGAGGCCGGGGAGCGGGGAATCCCCATCACGGCTTCTGAAACCGTGCGCTGCGGCGGGTGTCGATACCGACACCCGCCTTCACTTCGTTTTCGGCCCGGTCACAAACGCGGCTGGCCACCGCCAGCCCGCGTTCGTTTCCGTCCCCCGCCGTGATGGGTATAACACACTATACTTTGTACCAAAGTCCGTGTGCCAGCCGTTCCCTCTGGACTCCCTCAAGCGGTCATTTCCCGCCGCCTCACGGCACGGAAAATGACCTTATCGGTGTACGGTATGTCCGATAATGTACGGTATTTTGAGGGGATACCCCCACTCCCATTTTTACCGTACATACCGTACATTACCGTACACCGTCCCACCGCAGCGAAAGGCTCTTGCCCTCTCTCGTGCGGTGGGCAACATAGCGAATGTCGTATTTCCGTAGCAGTGTATCCTGCTGCGCGTTCAGCGTCCGCACGATCCAGTTGGGCGTGAAGCTTTGGCTGCTGTCCATCTTGGAAAGGCATTGCGCAAGCTCCGTCGCCGTGCCGTTCCACGATGGATTTTCTCCATTCACCAGCCGGGAAAGAACTTCGAGCAGTGGGCATGGAGGCTCTCTGTAAGGTTCTATTTCCGCCTCAAGCAGCTCCCAGCACAGATGCGCAGCAGCAAACCGGAGATACAGTCGAAGCTGCGGCTGGTCACGCCCGACCACCTCCAAAACAGCGTCCGAGGCTGTGCGCTTATCTTTATGTAGGAGCAGTGCGCCGTCTGCCGCGCCCATCAGACCGTTCGTGCCGGAGATGGTGTTGAACACATCCTCCGCCCCCTCCTTGCGGGTGTGGTGAACGAGCAGCAGGGCGATGCCGCGTTGGTCTGAGAACGCCTTCAGCTTGGCGATGGTATCGTAATCCGCGGCGTAGCTGCCGTTGTCCGGCACCCGTCCCCGGATGCGTTGGAGCGTATCAATGATGACCAGCACCGTTTCCGGGTACTCAAACAGAAAACTTTCCAGCTGCTCCAGCAGATCTTCTTCCAGCGTGTCCGCCAGAACGGACAGCACCAGATCGGGACTGTCCCGTTCTGTCATCTGTGCCAAACGCTTCTGCAATCGCTCGTAGGTGTCCTCCAGAGCAAGGTACAAAACCGTGCCCTGCCGGGGGGAAAAGCCTAAAAACGGCTCTCCTGTGCTCACCTGATAGGCCATTTGCAGGACGAGGAAGGATTTGCCGATTTTGGGAGCACCAGCGAGGAGGTATGTCCCCGCTGGCAGCAAGTTTTCAATGATACATGGCCGGGATGGGAAATGGGTGTCCATCAGCTCCGGCATGGAAAAGATACGCATTTTGCCGAATTGCTTGTTTGTTTCCTCAAAAGTTGCTATACTGTCTGTGCGTGCAAGCGCGGACGGCTGCTCCCCATCTGGTGCAACAGATGGATCTGGGGCAGTCGTTTCTTTATCCTCCCACATGGCCGCCTTCTGTGTTCTGTTCGATCCATTCCACCAGCCTGTCTCTCGGCACCAGCAGCCGCTTGCCGATCCGCAGGGTGGGAAAGGTGGCAGTGTTCAGCAGCTGCTAGGCTCCGGCACGGGAAATGCCCAGTGCTGTGGCCAGCTGATTGGCATTCAGCACCGCGGGCAGGTTTTCGTAGTTGTTGTTCATGTGTGACCTCCTTTGAAAATTTTAGTTGACATTATGGACTATAAAGATTATAATGCACAATGTAACTATCGTGGTTTGATTGTATAATGTTGATACGAAAAAGTCAATAGATAATTTCCGACATTTATTTTGATATATCTAACAGGAGGGCAGCTATGGTCTTTCCCGAACACATGGAGTTCCGGTATTACGTCACACCGGAACGAAAAGAACACTTTGCGCTGTATGACCGAACCTTGGGAAGCCGCATGACCTATCTCGATCAAACGCAGGATCTCGGCCAATGTCTCATCGACCTTTATGATACGGACTTCTATGATGCCTACTGCACCCTTGCTGAGATCAACAAGCTGGTACAAGCGGAAAAGGATGCAACTGCATGGAAGAAACTGCTGGAGCTGTCGATGTCGCTTTGCGAAGTGCATCCGTTTTTTGGGCTGCTCGTAAAGGAGCTGAGCGAGCTGGAATCCACATACGCACACGGTCAAGATGCTGACGCAACGATTGTCCTTTCATTCGCCAACGATTTTGAAGCCATCGTCCGTGATGCAAAGGCGCTGATTGAACGATGCCTGGATGACCGCTATCAGCCGGACTACTCCACGGCAGAGCGTTACCGCGAGGCGCATTACGATGCGTTGCTCCATTTCGACGATATGCGCTATGGCGAGCTTGCCACAGAGGAGGTCATGCTGGACAGTCCAGCGTATGACAGCGCCTACCATTACAGCGTGGAGATGCTGCGGGAGCGCGGGATCAAGACCGCGCTGCGCGAGGTGCTCTATCCCAACACCGTGCGAGACCTCTACAACTACCTGAAAGCCTATTGTCTCCGCCTGCCGCTCCCGATCCACAAGTGCAAAAACTGCGGCAGGTACTTTGTTGTGACCGGCAACATCACGCAGGACTACTGCACGCGGCTGATGGAAGGCTCGGAAAAAACCTGCCGCCAGATGGGAGCGGTGGTGCAGTATCAGAGCCGACAGATGAAGAATCCCGCCACGAGAGAATTTACACGCTCCTACAAGGCCCACAACGCCCGCGTGCGGTACGGAACGATGACCAAGGCAGAGTTCACCGCATGGTCGAAAGAAGCGCGTGCAAAGCGTGCAGACTGCGTAGCAGGCAAGCTGTCCTTTGAAGACTTCGTGGCGTGGCTCGACAGCGACAAGCAGCGATAAAACAACGGACTGACTGGCCGTTTTATGATTTCAGAAGAACAGGAGGTATCATTGGCAACACGAAAGACAAAAGGAGCCAAGGGCGGCGGCACGATCCGTCAGCGCCCTGATGGGCGCTGGGAGGCGCGCTATACCCTCGGCATTGATCCCGGAACGGGAAAGCAGATTCAAAAATCCGTCTACGGCAAAACGCAGAAGGAGGTAAGGCAGA
>URTS01000164.1 GCA_900550685.1 uncultured Oscillibacter sp.
GGCTACCTGGTGGAGATCAACCACGGCAACGGCTATGTCACCCGGTACGGCCACAATTCCAGCCTGACCGTCAGCGTGGGGCAGCACGTCTACAAGGGCCAGCAGGTGGCCCGGGCCGGCTCCACCGGCAATTCCACCGGCAACCACTGCCACTTTGAGGTGCGGTACAACGGCGTGGCGAAAAACCCGCTGAACTACCTGTCGTAACTGAAAATCTTTCGGAAAAGGAGGGCTTTGCCCTCCTTTTCTGCATGCCGGAAAGATTTTCCAGCATGCAGATTAAGTTTTCAGAACTCTTTGAGATTCTGAAAACTGTTGATTTCAAATGCGCAGGACACCCTTCTTGGGTTTCCCGCGCACACCCTTCCTTACCGTCGCAGAAGATTTTCATTTTTTTGCCGTTCAACGGAGGGCTTGGCCCTCCTTTTTCTTGTATCCGCCGGAGTTTTATGCTATGATATCTTAGTTAAGGTATGTGCTTTTCTGCCCGGCCCCAAACGGGCGGAGGCCAAGGACTCAGAACGCTGGAAGGAGCATGAGAAGATATGGAACAGCTGAAGGTTTTGATGCTCAACGGCAGCCCCCACGCCAACGGCAACACCGCCGTGGCCCTGCGGGAAATGGAAGCGGTCTTCAAGGAAAACGGCGTGGAGGCGGAAACGGTGGTCCTGGGGAATCGGGCAATCCGGGGCTGCGTGGCCTGCGGCGCCTGCGTCAAGGCCGGCAAGTGCGTGTTTGACGACGCGGTGAACGAACTGGCCCCCAAGTTTGAGGCGGCGGACGGCCTGGTGATCGCCAGCCCCGTGTATTATGCCTCTGCCAACGCCACCCTGATCGCCTGTCTGGACCGGCTGTTTTACAGCACCCCCTTCGACAAGACCATGAAGGTGGGGGCCAGCGTGGCCTGCGCCCGGCGGGGCGGCTGCTCCGCCACCTTTGACGAACTGAACAAATACTTCACCATCTCCGGGATGCCGGTGGCCTCCAGCCAGTACTGGAACAGCATCCACGGCCGGACCCCCGGCGAGGCGGAGCAGGACAGCGAGGGCCGCCAGACCATGCGGACCCTAGCACGGAACATGACCTTCCTGATGCGCAGCATCGCCCTGGGGAAGGCGGAGTTCGGCCTTCCGGAAAGGGAAGCGCGGATCGCCACCCATTTCATCAGATAATTTTGGAGGATACAGCACTTGAAGCGGGAAAAAGTACTGGTGCCTGAAGACGCCCTGGCGCGTCAGCGGGACTTTGAAGCAAAGATCAAGGAGATGTTCGCTGCCCGGGAGGCCCATCCCGTGGCCTGCGTGGACACCTTCGGCTGCCAGCAGAATGTGGCGGACGGCCAGAAGCTCATGGGCATGCTGGCGGACTGCGGCTTCACCTTCACCCAGGACGCCAAGGAGGCGGACCTGGTGATCCTGAACACCTGCGCCGTCCGGGAGCACGCGGAGCAGCGGGTATTCGGCAACCTGGGCATCCTGACCCACTCGAAGAAGGAAAACCCGGAGCAGGTCATCGCCCTCTGCGGCTGCATGGCCCAGGAGGAGCGGGTGGCCAAGCGGGTGAAGGAATCCTACCGCCATGTGGACCTGGTGTTCGGCCCCCACGCCCTGTGGAAATTCCCGGAGCTTTTGTGGCAGGTCTATGAGACCCGGAAGCGGGTCTTTGCCGTGGACAATGAGGACGGCACCATTGCCGAGGGCATCCCCACCGTGCGGGAAAAGGGCGTGAAGGCCTGGGTCTCTATCATGTACGGCTGCAACAACTTCTGCTCCTACTGCATCGTGCCCTACGTCCGGGGCCGGGAGCGGAGCCGGGACCCCCAGTGCGTTTTGCAGGAGGTCCGGGAGCTGGTGGAGGCCGGGTACAAGGACATCACCCTCCTGGGCCAGAACGTCAACTCCTACGGCAACGACCTGGGCCTGGATTACCACTTCCCGGATCTGCTGGAGGACATCGACAAGATCCCCGGCGAGTACCTGATCCGCTTCATGTCCAGCCATCCCAAGGACGCCACCAACCGGCTCTTTGACGTGATGGCCAAATGCTCCCATGTGGCAAAGCAGCTGCACCTGCCCTTCCAGTCCGGCAATGACCGGGTGCTGAAGGAGATGAACCGCCGTTACACCCGGGAACAGTACCTGGCGGAGATCAACTATGCCAAAAAGGTGATGCCCGGTCTGGTGCTGACCAGCGACGTCATCATCGGCTTCCCCGGTGAGACGGAGGCGGAGGCCATGGACACCGTGTCCCTGGTGGAGGAGGTGGGCTTCGACGCCCTCTTCACCTTCATCTATTCCCCCCGCCCCGGCACCAAGGCGGCCTCCATGCCGGACCCCGCCACCCGGGCGGAAAAGCAGAAGTGGTTCGACAGGCTGCTGGAGGTCCAGAACGCCAACTCCGCCCGGCTTCACGCCGCCTATGTGGGCAAGACCGTCCGGGTGCTGGTGGACGGCGAGAGCGACGACGAAAACTTCCCCCTTGCCTCCCGCACCGAGGGCAACCGGCTGGTGCGCCTGAAGGGCGGCAAAGAGCTGATCGGACAGTTCATCGACGTGAAGGTGACAGACAGCAACACCTGGGCGCTGTACGGAGAGCCGGTGTGATATTCCCTAAATAGGCTTTGCCTATTGGAATACACCCCCCATTCTCTTTTCCTCTTGTGGAAAAGAGAATGCGCCGTGTACGGTGGAAGAGAAAAGACGCTTTTGTCCAAACTTGCAGCAAGCGCAAGTTTGGGGAATGCGGTTCTCAACTGTTCTGCCCAAAGACTTGTCAGTCCCTGCGTAGCACGGGCGGGGTGCGGAGCTTATCAAGTCTTGTACGCCGTGCTGATAGTCACATGAAGCCTCGGGGTGCAAATAGGACACCCTCTGCTTCTCTTTCCGCTGCCGCTCCTGCTCATTTGCAGAGCAGGGTAGTGCGTAGCGAAGCGGAACGCACGGGAGTAGAAATACGCCGATTTAGTTTTGCACCTCGTTGCGCGACGTTCCCATAGGTGTGGGGACGCACTGGTTTGAGATTTTAGTATAGCGCAGCCGGTATGAGAGTTGCGGGCTTAGTCGGCAATGCGTGGCGGACAGCCCCCGTTTTGGGTGATTTGACACGGAGGTGTCAAATCATCCCT
>URTS01000165.1 GCA_900550685.1 uncultured Oscillibacter sp.
CGGCAAGACCCTGCTGGCCAAGGCTGTGGCCGGAGAGGCGGGGGTAGGCTTCCTGTCCATTTCCGGCTCCGACTTTGTGGAGCTGTATGTGGGCGTTGGCGCCTCCCGTGTCCGGGACCTCTTTGAACAGGCCAAAAAGCAGTCCCCCGCCATCGTGTTCATCGACGAGATCGACGCCGTGGGCCGTCAGCGGGGCACGGGCCTGGGCGGCGGCCACGACGAGCGGGAGCAGACGCTGAACCAGCTGCTGGTGGAGATGGACGGCTTCGCCGCCAATGAGGGCGTGGTGGTCCTGGCGGCCACCAACCGGGTGGACGTTCTGGACCCCGCCCTGCTGCGGCCCGGCCGCTTTGACCGGCAGATCTATGTGGGCCTGCCGGACATCAAGGGCCGGGAGGAGATTTTGAAGGTCCACGCCAAGGGCAAGCCCCTGGCGGAGGACGTGAGCCTGCGGAAGCTGGCCCAGGGCACCGCTGGCTTTACCGGCGCGGACCTGGAAAACCTCATCAACGAGGGCGCTCTGCTGGCGGCCCGCAAGGACCAGCATTTCATCACCATGCAGGACCTGAAGGACGCGGAGATCAAGGTTATCGCGGGTCCGGAGAAGAAGAGCCGGGTGATCCCCCAGCACGAGCGGGAGCTCACCGCCTATCACGAGGCGGGCCACGCCGTGGTGATGCACTGCCTGCCGGGGCAGGACCCGGTGAACCAGATCACCATTGTGCCCCGGGGCATGGCAGGCGGCATGACCATCTCCCTGCCGGAGGAGGACCGCTCCTACCTCTCCAAGCACTATATGGAGGATCAGCTGGTGGGCCTGCTGGGCGGCCGGGTGGCGGAGAGCCTGTGCCTGGGCGACATCTCCACCGGCGCCAGCAACGATATCCAGCGGGCTACCAACATTGCCCGGAAGATGGTCGCGGTATACGGCATGAGCGAGACTTTGGGCACCGTGTCCTTCGACAGCGGCCACGACGAGGTGTTCATCGGCCGCACCATGGGCCACAGCCGGGGCTATTCCGAAGCCGTGGCGGCCCAGATCGACCAGGAGGTCAAGTCCATGATGGACGGCGCCTACCACCGCTGCCAGGACATTCTGGAAGCCCACCGGGCTCAGTTGGACGCCGTGGCCAAGTACCTGCTGGAGCATGAGACCATGGAACGGGACGCTTTCCTGGAGGTTTTCGGCGAAAAAGCGCCGGAGAAGCCGGAAACGGACGAGAACCAGGATTAAGAGGATGAAAACAGACGCCGGAGGAGCTGTGCTCCTCCGGCGTTGCTTTTTGGGCCGCAATCGTGTATACTGATGTCAATTTCTGAACCGGGCGCATGGAGTGAACCGCGCCTGTGAAAAGGAGAAGCTATGTATTATCTGATTTTCGGCCTGCTGGGGGCGGCGCTGCTGGGCGCTGACCAGTGGGTGAAGGCCTGGACGGTGGCCCACCTGGAGCTGTGGGAGACGGCACCTCTGTTTCCCGGCTTTCTGGAGCTGATGCGGGTCCATAACTACGGCGCCGCCTGGTCCAGCTTTTCCGGCCAGCGGTGGCTGCTGCTGGGGGTTACCGGCATCATCGTGCTGGCGGTGTTGTGGGTACTGGTGCGGAAAATCGTCCGCCACCCCCTGGGCATCCTGGCGGGCTGCCTGATCGTCTCCGGCGGCCTGGGCAACATCATCGACCGGCTGCGGCTGGGCTACGTGGTGGACATGCTCCACTTCCAGTTCTGGCCCAGCTACCCCACCTTCAATGTGGCGGATATGTGCATCGTGTGCGGTGCCATCCTGGGGGCCGTTTACTATGTGCTGATCTATGAAAAACACGACGGGAGGAAGCCGGATGGAACCGCTGATCCTACAGGCAGCCGGTGAGGACGCCGGAAAGCGGCTGGACGCCTGGCTGGCGGAGCAGACGGAACTGACCCGCTCCGCCGCCCAGAAGCTGCTGGAGGAGGGCCGGGTGACGGCAGGGGGGAAGCCCCTGGCGAAAAACACCCGCCTGACAGGCGCGGAAACAGTGTCCGTGCTGCTGCCGGAGCCGGAGACGGTGGATATCGTGCCCCAGAATATCCTCTTGGACGTGGTGTATGAGGACGGGGATGTCATCGTGGTGAACAAGCCCAAGGGGCTGGTGGTGCACCCCGCGCCGGGGCATCCGGACGGGACGCTGGTGAACGCTTTGCTGTACCACTGCGGAGACAGCCTTTCCGGCATCAACGGCGAGCTGCGGCCCGGCATCGTCCACCGCATCGACCGGGATACCTCCGGTCTCATCATTGCCGCGAAAAACGATGCCGCCCATGTGAAGCTGGCGGCTCAGCTTCAGGACCACACCCTGGCCCGGACCTACCGCTGCATCGTGGTGGGCAATCTCCGGGAGGACGCGGGGACCGTGGACGCCCCCATCGGCCGCTGTCCGACAGACCGGAAGAAGATGGCGGTGATAGCTGGGGGACGGCGGGCCGTGACCCATTGGACCGCGCTGGAGCGGTATCCGGGGGCGACCTATGTGGAGTGCCGCCTGGAAACGGGCCGCACCCACCAGATCCGGGTCCACATGGCCTATCTGGGCCATCCCATTCTGGGGGACACGGTGTACGGCAATAAAAAGCCGGTGCCCGGATTGCAGGGCCAGTGCCTCCACGCCGTGGGGCTGCAATTTGTCCACCCCCGCACCGGAGAACTGGTAAAGCTGGCCTGCCCCCTGCCGGAGGAATTTGAAAAGCAGCTGGAAAAATACCGGCGGATGACCCGTTAAGAAACGCCCTGTTCCAAAAGGAACAGGGCGTTGGTTTATTCTGCTCAGGCGTGGGCACAGGCCTGAAGGCGGCCTGCAATATAGGGTTGGACATCCTCATAGGGGATGTCCAGGGCGGCGGACAGCTCACCGAAGAGCAGCTGCTCCGCCTGCTTCATAAACCGCTCGTCCACCATGCCCAGGCGGCGGTTCTGGGCCTCTGCCCGGCACCGCTTCTGATGGATGGCCATGGTCAGCTCCATGAGGCTGCGGCAGCTGTGCCGCCGGAGACTGGCCTGGTAGTGCTGGGTCAGGGCCTGGGTGGTGGCGGCAGGGCAGGGGGTGGGACGCAGGGTGGGAATGGCGTC
>URTS01000166.1 GCA_900550685.1 uncultured Oscillibacter sp.
TCAACGACAAGATCGCGGAATTGGAACTCCAGGTGGAGCCTCTGCGGGCCCAGGCGGAGACGGCGAAGAAGTATCTGGTCCTCCGGGACGAGATGCGTGTGCTGGAGATTTCCCTGTGGCTGGAGAATCTGGAAGCGCTGAAAGCGGATGCCCGGAAGCTGGAGATCGACCTGCGGAACGCGGAGCGGCAGCGGGACGAGGCCCGGACGAAGATGGATGCCCTCTTTGCGGAAAACGAGCAGTTCGGCCAGCGGATGCAGGAAAAGGACGTGGAGGCGGAGGCCCTCCGGGGAGATGCCGCCGGTCTGGACGCCCGGACGGCGGAGCAGGATTCCGCCGTGGCGGTGCTGGAGAGCACCATCCGCCATCTGACGGAGAATATCCAGCGGGCCCAAAGTGAGCTGAAAGAATCGGAAAGCCGCACCGGGGGCTACGAGGCCCAGGCGGCGGAGCAGGACGCAAAGGCGGCGGAGCTGGATGAGCAGGCCGCCGTGCTGAACGAAGAGCTGGATCAGCTGCTGGCCCAGGCCCGGGCGGCGGCGGAACAGGCAGGGGGCGCCGCCGCAAAGGCGGAAGCCCTTCGGGGCCGGGAGGCCATGGCCGCCGCAGCGGCAGCAGATGCCCGCGCGGAGGCTGCCGCCATCCGGGCGGAAACGGAGCAGATCAAGGCCCGCCGGGTGGCTGCCTTGGCGGACAAGGAGGCTGCGGAGCGGCAGCTGGAAGAAAAAACAAAGGAAGCCAGGTCCAACCGCCATGCCCTGGAGGATGCCCAGGAGGAGGCGGAGGCCGCCGCCAACATCATCAGCGGCCACACCCTGCGGATGGAGGAGCGGAAGAAAAAGGCCGCCGCCCTGGCGGACAGCCGGATGAAGCTCACCATGGACGTGGGGGCCATGGATAACCGCATCCGCCTGCTGACGGAGATGGAAAAGGACTATGAGGGCTTCAACAAGGCCGTCAAGCTGGTCTGCCAGGCCCAGAATAACCTCCGGGGCATCCACGGCCCGGTGGCAAGCCTGATGAAAACCGACGGCAAATATTCCCTGGCCATTGAAATCGCCCTGGGCGCCGGTTTGCAGAACATCGTGGTGGACCGGGAGGAGGATGCCAAAAGCGCCATCGCCTTCCTGAAGCAGTGGGATGGCGGCCGGGCCACCTTCCTGCCCCTTACCGCCATCCGGGGCGACGAACTGCGGGAGCGGGGCGTGGAGCAGGAATTCGGCTTTGTGGGCGTGGCGTCCCGGCTGGTGCGCTTCGACCCGAAATATACCCATATTTTCGACAGCCTTCTGGGCCGGACGGTGATTGCCGAGGACCTGGACTGCGGCATTGCCATGGCCCGGAAGTACCATAACGCCTTCCGCATTGTGACCCTGGACGGCCAGGTCATCAACCGGGGCGGCTCCATGACCGGCGGCTCCACCAGCCGCAGCGCCGGCGTTCTCAGCCGGGCGGCGGAGCTGGAACGACTGAACGGCCGGGCGGCGGACATGCACCGGAAGCTGGAAGAGGCCAAGGCGGCGGAGGAAGCGTCCCGGCGGGAGCTGGACGCCGCCCAGTATGAACTGACCACGGCCCAGGCCCAGCGCCGGGCGGCGGAGGACGAGGTCCTTCGCTTGCAGGGTGTAAAGAATCAATTTGATATGCTGCTTTCCAATCTACGGGAAAGCGTGGAAAATCTCAGCGGCGAACTGGAAGCCATCGACGGCCGGGTGAAGGACAACGAAGCTCGGGCCGCAGCGGCGGAGCAGACCGTGGCGGAGCGGGAAGGGGAAGCGGCCGACTGCCGCGCCCAGGCGGAAGCCATCCTCTCCGGCCAGAGCGAACTGCTGGCCCAGTCCGGCCAGCTGTCCGAGACCATCACTGCCCGCAAGGCGGAGTTGGCCACCCTCTCCGCCAACCGGGAAGGCGCTCTGCGCCGGGCCGCCGACCTGCGGCAGCTGGCGTCGGAGCTGTCCGGGGACCGGAGCCAGAAGGAAGCTGCCCTGGCCCAGTACCAGCGGCAGATCGATGAAGCCCAGGGGGAGATCACCCGGAGAACAGCCGCTCAGGCGGAACTGAAGGCCCAGAGCGCCGCCGTTGCGGAGCGGCTGTCCGTCATTAGTCGGGAGAAGATCGCCCTGGAGGCGGAGCGCACCGCCAAGAGCCGGGCCGGTCAGGAGATGAACGAGACCCTCTTGAACCTGGAACGGGCGGCCAGCCGGCTGGAAACAAAACTGACCACCTCCGCCATGGAGGAAAAGCAGATCCTGGACAAGCTGTGGGAGACCTATGAACTGAGCCATTCCGATGCCCAGGCCCAGCGGATCGAGCTGGAAAGCGTGTCCAAGGCGGCCCGCCGGGTGGCGGAACTGAAACGCGCCATCAATGCCCTGGGCACCATCAATGTGGGCGCCATCGAGGAATTTGAGCGGGTCAACGGACGGTACACCTACCTCACCGGCCAGCGGGACGATGTGGACAAGGCCAAGGGCGAGCTCACTGGCATCATCCGGGAGATCACGGAGCAGATGACCGCGATCTTCGCCCAGCAGTTCAAACTCCTCAGCGAAAGCTTTGAGGAAACCTTTGTGGAACTGTTTGGCGGCGGACAGGCCAAGCTGGAACTGGAGGACCCGGACAACATCCTGGACTGCGGCATCGAGATCAAGGCCCAGCCCCCGGGCAAGGCACTGAAAACCATCTCTCTGCTCTCCGGCGGTGAGAAGGCCTTTGTAGCCATCGCCCTGTATTTTGCAATACTAAAGGTACATCCCACCCCGTTCTGCATCATGGACGAGATCGAGGCGGCCCTGGACGAAGCCAATGTGGTCCGCACCGCCCGCTACATGCGGACCCTGGCGGACAAGACCCAGTTCATCGTCATCACCCACCGCCGGGGCACCATGGAGGCCGCCGACGTGCTCTATGGCATCACCATGCAGGAGCAGGGGGTTTCCAAAATTTTGACCATCAATCTCAATGACATGGCAAAGGAATTGAAGATTCAGTAAGTACGGGAATTTTTCTGCTCCCGCAGGGAAATTCCCATTTGGGGTAAGGAGAAGGAATCTTTGGCGCAAAGATACCGGGGTTCCCGGCGGA
>URTS01000167.1 GCA_900550685.1 uncultured Oscillibacter sp.
GCCTTCTGAATGAAGAAGGTCGCGGGTCTGGCGTGCAGACCTACCTCGTTATTAACGGTGATTTCCTGTGTATACATGATACAGCTCTCCTTTTCTATACCAAGTAGTTCCTCATCTTAACCAAAGAGGTTGCTCCACCAGATTTCTTACTTGATAATATACCTTTTTTTTCGCCTGCCGTCAACAGCGAATTTCACAAACATTTTATGGGAATCACAGCCCGTCTGCACGTTCTCTCGTTCCCCTGTTTTGCGCAAAGGATTACCTCTCTTCCGCCGCCGGGCTCCCGCTCTCCGCCACCTTCTTTTCCCATCTTTTCATGGCGGCAGAATTTTGCTATAATGGGATCCTCATCAGGAATCTATGCGTCAGGAGGCCGTCTTATGCCCCAGTCTCAGGAATATTCCATGCATCCCATCGCCCATATCCGCAGCGATTTTGCCGAAAAATTCGGCGTTCCCCGCCAGAGCGGCCTGGTGGAGGAGCTGGAAGCTGATATCGTCTTTGAACCCCCCTACCGGAATCCCGACGCCCTGCGGGGGCTGGAGGATTTCTCCCACGTCTGGCTGATCTGGGTCTTTGACCGGGCCATCCGGGAGGTCTGGTCCCCCACGGTGCGTCCGCCCCGGCTGGGGGGCAACACCCGGATGGGCGTCTTTGCCACCCGCTCCCCCTTCCGGCCCAACCCCATCGCCCTGTCCTGCGTGCAGCTGGCAGGCATCCGCCAGACCGCCGAGGGCCCGGTGCTCCGGGTCAAGGGGGCCGACCTGGTGGACGGCACCCCCATTCTGGACATCAAGCCCTACATTCCCTATGCCGACAGCCACCCGGAAGCCCTGGGCGGCTTTGCCGCCGTCCCCGCCGGAGAGACCCTGGAGGTCGTTATCCCCCCGGACCTGCTGGAGCGGGTCCCGGAGGACCACCGGGAAGCCCTTCGCGGCGTATTGGCCCAGGACCCCCGCCCCCATTACCAGAAGGACCCGGCCCGGGTCTACGGCTTCCCCTTCGCCGGTATGGAGATCCGCTTCTCCGTGGATGGGGACCGCCTCACTGTCCGGGACATCCAGCCATCCGTATAAGCCTCCCTCTGCCGGGCCGGTCTGAAAAAGCCGGCCCGGTTTCGTATATTTTTCTTGACTTTGATAAACATAGTGATATGATGGGGTTTATGTCCGGACGGCGGCTGCCGCCCGGAAAACCGAAACAGGAGGCACCCCTATGCTGGTATCAACGCGGGGCCGCTATGCGCTGCGGATCATGATGGAGCTGGCGCAGTACGACCGAAACCGCTGGATCCCCCTGCCCCTCATTGCGGAAAAGCAGGAGGTCTCTGAAAAATATCTGGAGAGCATCATCTCCGTTCTGGTCAAAGCCGGTCTGGTGGAAGGCCAGCGGGGCAAGGGCGGCGGTTACCGCCTGAGCCGGGAGCTGAAGGACTATTCCGTGGGCGAGATCCTGAGGCTGTCCGAGGGGTCCCTGGCCCCTGTGGCCTGTCTGGACGGCGGCGCAAACAGCTGTCCCCGGGCCGAAAAATGCCAGACGCTGCCTATGTGGGAGAAGCTGGATGACCTGATCAACGGCTATCTGGACAGCGTATCCCTGGCGGACCTGCTCCACACATCCCCGGAAAATAAGAACGAATTTTGAATTTTTCATAAACATATTGACAAAGTATGTTTATCGGCGTATGTTAATGTACGCGCAGAAGTGAACGGCCTCCAAGGCCCTTTTGGAATGAGAGGAATGGCAGTATGACGAATTACGTCCATTTGAAATCCCAGATGATCCACCTGTTGGAGCTTCTGCGCTCCATTTTATACCCCAACGTGTTCGACGAACTGGAGGAGGCCCACACCCCGGCAGACCTGGAAGCCATGGCCCGCCGGCAGCTGTTGGAAGTCCTCCGGCGGGTCTATCAGGAGCCGCCCAAATACGAGGAAGTGGCCGACGCCCTGTTTGCCAAGCTGCCCGCCATCCGCGCGACCTTGGAAACGGATATCCAGGCTGGCTACGAGGGCGACCCCGCCGCCACCTGCCCGGAGGAGGTCATGCTGGCCTATCCGGCCTTTGAGGCCATCAGCATCTTCCGCATCGCCCACGAGCTGTACCTTTTGAAGGTCCCCATGCTCCCCCGGATGATGACGGAATACGCCCACTCCCTCACCGGCATCGACATTCACCCCGGCGCCACCGTGGGGCCCTATTTCTTCATTGACCACGGCACCGGCGTGGTCATTGGCGAGACCACCGTCATCGGCGAGCACGTAAAGCTGTACCAAGGCGTGACCCTGGGTGCCAAGAGCTTCGCCGTCAAGGCGGACGGCACCCTGGTGAAGGGCAACAAGCGCCACCCCAACATCGGCAACAACGTGGTCATCTACGCCGGAGCCACCATCCTGGGCGGCGACACCTACATCGGCGACAACTGCGTCATCGGCGGCAACGTGTGGCTGACCCACTCCGTGGAACCCGGCAAGCGGGTCCTCACCGCCCGGGAGCAGACGGAATTCGTCACCACAGATATCTGATAGCTTTTACATATTATACACAGCACCACAAAGGAGGAACCCGCTATGGTATACGCGGACAATGCTGCAACCACAAAAATGAGCCGCACGGCCATCGACGCCATGCTGCCCTACATGGAGACTCATTACGGCAACCCCTCCAGCCTTTACCGGCTGGGCCAGGAGGCCGCCGAGGCCCTGCAGAGCGCCCGGGAGACTGTGGCCGCCTGCCTGGGCTGCACGCCCCGGGAGATCACCTTCACCTCCGGCGGCAGCGAGGCCGACAACCAGGCTTTGGTCTCTGCCGCCCGCATCGGTGAGCGCAAGGGCAGAAAGCACATCATCTCCACCGCCTTCGAGCACCACGCCATTCTCCACACCCTGAAAAAGCTGGAGAAGGAGGGCTTTGAGGTGGAGCTGCTGCCGGTGGGCCCCACCGGCACCATCACCGCCCAGCAGGTGGCTGACGCCATCCGGCCCGACACCTGCCTGGTGACCATCATGTACGCCAACAACGAGATCGGCTCCATCCTGCCCATCGCGGAGATCGGCGCC
>URTS01000168.1 GCA_900550685.1 uncultured Oscillibacter sp.
ACTATCGATTTGAATGGTGCAGGAACCCCTTCTTGGGTTTCCCGCACACACCCTTCCTTACCGTTGCGGAAGCCTGTTATTACACCGAGAAAGCCGTCCGGCGCTGCCGGACGGCTTTCACTTATTCAAGATTCATTCTCCGTTTGCGTCCCCCGCGTGGCACAGACGCCACTTCAGGCCGGAGTAGCGCTTTTGCTGCTTGTCGTTGGCGGCCATGGAGCGGACAGCGGCATCGTCTCCCACGATGACCAGCAGCTCCCGCGCCCGGGTCAGGGCCGTGTACAGCACCCCCCGGACCATAAGGCTGGGGGCGGAGGGCATGGCCGCCAGCACCACGCAGCGGTACTCGCTGCCTTGGGCCTTATGGACTGTCTGGGCATAGGCCAGGTCGATCTCGCTGAGCATCTCCGTGCTGTAGGGGGCGGTGCGGCCGTCGAAATCCAGGGCCAGCCACTCGCCGCTCTGGTCGATCTCCACAATGCGGCCCACATCGCCGTTGAACATGCCGGTGCCCACAGTGCCGTCCGCCTTTTCCCACACCACGTCGTAGTCGTTCCGGGTCTGCATGATCCGGTCCCCTACCCGGAACACCCGCTCGCCCCACAGGATCTCCCGCTTGCCGGGGGCCTTGGGGTTCAGGGCCTCCTGCAAGAGCCGGTTCAGATTCATGGTGCCGCAGGGACCCTTTCGGGTGGGGGTCAGCACCTGGATCTGGTCCGCCGGGATGTGCATATTGTCCGGCAGGCGGGTGCGGCACAGCTCCAGCACCGTGGACACCGCCCGCTGGGCGTCCCGGCGGCAGAGGAAGAAGAAATCCCCCTGGTTCCCTTTCAGTTCCGGGGATTCTCCCAGGTTCACCCGGTGGGCGTTGCGGATGATGGCGGACTGCTCCGCCTGCCGGAACACCTCCCGGAGGAACACGGTTTCGATCTTTTTGCTGCGGATCAGGTCGGAAAACACGTTGCCCGCCCCCACGGAGGGCAACTGGTCCGCGTCTCCCACCAGCACCAGCCTGGTGCCGGGCCGCAGTGCCCGCAGCAGGGCGGAGAACAGCGACACGTCCACCATGCTCATCTCGTCCACGATGACGGCCTCCGCCTCCAGGGGCTCCTTCTCCGTTTTCTGGAAGGTCACCTGATGGCTGGCCTCGTTCCAGGCCATGCCCAGCAGGCGGTGGACCGTCTGGGCCTCCATGCCCGTCAGCTCACTCATGCGCTTCGCCGCCCGGCCCGTAGGAGCCGCCAGCACGATGTTCAACCCCATTTTCTGGAACAGAGCCACAATGCCCCGGACGGTGGTGGTCTTGCCGGTGCCGGGGCCGCCGGTCAGGAGGATGACGCCGGTCTTCGCCGCCAGCTCCACCGCCTGCCGCTGCAAGGGGGCGTAGGTGATGCCCTGCTCCTTCTCGATCTCCGCCACGGTCCGGTCCGCGTACCGGCTCTTGTCCGCGTCCACGTCCAGCAGCACCATCAGCCGGGCGCAGGCGGAGGTCTCCGCCTCCCACAGCCGCCGCAGATACACCGCCTCCACATTGGCAATCCGCTGGATCACCACAGCATGGCTCTCCGCCAGGGCGTCCAGGGCCGTTTCCACCTGCTCCATCCCACAGCCCAACAGCTGGCAGGTGGCGTTCAGCAGCTTGTCCTTGGGCAGGAACACGTGGCCGTTATTTTCGTTGTAGGTCAGTTCAAAGGTCACTGCCGCCCGGAGCCGCTCGCCGCAGTCCTCCGCAAAGCCCATGGACAGGGCCATGGTGTCCGTCACGGAAAAATCCACGCCGCACACGTCGTCCGACAGCAGGTAGGGGTTCCGGCGCACCACTTCCAGGGCGCCGTCCCCGTACTGCTGCCGCAGCCGGATGGCCAGCACCGGCGGCAGCTGATACCGGGACAGAAATTCCATCAGCCGCCGCAGCCCCATGTGCTGGCGGAACAGCGCCCCGATCTCCATGGCCTTCTTGGCGGTGATGCCCCGGATCTCCTGAAGCCGCTCCGGCTCCGCTTCCAGGATGTCCAGCGTCTCCAGGCCAAACCGGTCCACGATCCGCCGGGCAGTGGTGGGCCCCACCCCCTTGCAGATGCCGGAGGAGAGGTAATCGTAAATCTCGTCTTCCTCCTCCGGCAGGCTCCGCTCCAGTTCCTGGACCTTCAGCTGCTCGCCGTGCTGGGGATGGGTCTCCCAGGTGCCGGTGACGGTCAGATGTTCCCCCGGTGCCACGCAGGGGATGCACCCCACAACCGTAACGACCTCCCCCTCCTCTGTGAGGAGGCGGAGGACCGTATATCCATTTTCCGCGTTCTGAAAAATGACGCTATGTACCGTGCCCTCCCGGCAGATCAGTTCTTCCATGGTCCTCCCTCTTCTGCGTGTTGAAAATCTTTCTCTGTCTTTCTGTTCACTCCACCCGGAGCGTCCCGCCGTCCGTCACGGCGGCGTTCTCCTCCCGGTCCGCCAGGTAGTTGGCAAGGCCCCGGGCCTCTTCCGTCAGGCCGCAGTCGGCAATGACGATCTTTGCCCCCGGCAGTCCCCCCTGGATCCGGCGCAGCTCCCGCACATCGTGCTCCAGGGCCAGAGCGTCCCCCCGCACCGGCAGCACCAGCAGCAGTCCGGGAATGGTGGGCCGCCCGGCATGGAGCACCGCCCCCGCCAGCAGCCACACCACCGTGGTCATGCCCACGGCGGAGAAAAAGGCGATCACGCCGTCCCGAAATACGCTCACTTCCATCACCTCAGTCCCAGGATATGAGGAGGGATTTTCTTTGGTGACAGTGCAAACAGCTACTCTGCTTCCCGCAAGGGAACAGTTCCTGTCAGGATGCGGCGAACCGCCGC
This sequence comes from uncultured Oscillibacter sp., assembly GCA_900550685.1. Lineage (GTDB taxonomy): Bacteria > Bacillota > Clostridia > Oscillospirales > Oscillospiraceae > Oscillibacter. Next base: position 2,833 of record URTS01000168.1, read on the forward strand.
AAGAGATGTCCCCCACATTTTCTTTTTGAGACACCAAGCGCACCAGATTGGTGCGGAAATGTGCGGCTATGCCGCACCGGATTGAATCCCCATTTTCTTTTCGTCTTGCCGAA
>URTS01000169.1 GCA_900550685.1 uncultured Oscillibacter sp.
ACACCTGGGCGCCCCCCACCGTCAGCCCCTTCAGGCCGCACTGGTCGATGAGGGTCCCGGCGAAGTGGCCCGCCGGCCGTTTGAAGGTACTGCCGGCGCTGGGCCATTCCAGGGGCTGGCTGGCCTTCCGCTTTGCCATCAGCGTCCGCATGGTCTCCCGGATCTGCTCCGGGTCCCCAGGCGTCAGGGCAAATTCCGCGTACAGCACCACCGCTTCGGGCCGCTCCGTCAGCAGGCTGTGCCGGTAGCTCAGCTTCAGCTCCTCACAGGAAAGGGTGCGGACCCCCTCCTCCGGAAACAGCACCGCCGCAGACCGCAGCACCTGCTTCATCTCGCCGCCGTAGGCCCCGGCGTTCATGCACACGCCGCCGCCCACCGTGCCGGGGATGCCGTGGGCAAATTCCAGCCCTGCCAGCCCCAGCTTGCAGGCGAGATCCGCCGTCCGGGCCAGGGTGGCCCCGGCGTCCGCGATGACGGTGTTCCCTGTCCCCTGCTCCACCCGGTTCAGGTGGGCGGAGGTGTCGATCACCAGCCGGTCCAGGCCCTCGTCCGGTGCCAGGAGGTTGCTGCCGTTGCCGATGACCAGGGGGGCTGCGCCGCACTCCCCCGCAAAATTCATCAGCAGCACCAGCTGCTCCCGGCTGGCGGGATAGGCCATCCGCTTTGCGGGGCCGCCGATGCGGAAGGTGGTGTGGCGGCTCATGGGCTCCTCCCGGACCACTTTCAGGTCCGGCAGATACTGCTCCACCGCCTTGTCAAACTGTATCGTCCAATCCATAAAGGACCTCCTCAAATCACATTCCCCAGGGACGCCGCGCCCATCAGTCCGGCATCACCGCCCAGCACCGCCGTGACGATCCGGGGGACCTTGCCCACATGGCGGCTGTAGCACGCCTGGGCCACCAGCTTCCGGACGGGGTCCAGCAGCAGTGCCTCCGGCGCTCCCGCCACGCCGCCGCCAATGGCCACGGCCTCCGGGTCCAGCATGTTCACCAGGTCCGTCAGGCCCTCCGCCAAGTCCGCTCCATAGGCGCGGCACACCTCCAGGGCAACCGGGTCGCCCTGTTCTGCCGCCTGAAAGGCCGTCCGGCCATCCACCGTGCCGCTTTCCGCAGCCAAACGGTGCAGCAGGCTCTCCGGATAGGCGGCCATGGCCTCCCGGGTCCGCCGGATCAGTCCGGTGGCGGAGCAATAGGCCTCCCAGCAGCCACGGCGGCCGCAGCTGCACGGCCGTTTTCCGCGATGACCATGTGGCCGATCTCCGCGGCCATACCGCCGCCTCCGTAGGGCTTTCCGTTCAGGATGAAGCCGCCCCCCAAGCCGGTGCCCAGGGTGATCATCGCAAAGTTTTTCAGGCCCCGGCCTGCGCCGTAGAGCCATTCGCCGATGGCCGCACAGTTGGCGTCGTTTTCCAGGTATACCGGACAGTCGAAGCCAGCCCGGAACAGCTTTTCAAACGCCACGTCCTGTAACGGCAGGTTGCAGGTGTAGAGGATCTTTCCCTCCGCCACCGCGCCGGGGATGCCCACGCCCACGGACCGGATCTCCCCCTCCGGGGTCCCGGCCTCCCGGGCCGCCTGCCGGGCCAGCTCCGCCAGACGGCGAACCAGCGCCTCCGGATTTTCCACGTGCCCCACCGGCACCGACACCTTAGCCTGCAGGCGCCCCTCTTCATCCACGGCACCGGCCCGCAGGTTGGTGCCGCCGACGTCAATGCCAATATTCATGTTACGCCTGGCCGCCGGACTGACTGCCCATGTCTGCCCGGAGGTCCACCTTCCGGGCCAGCTCTTCGGCGGCGTTGTAGCCGTACCGCCGGTGGCGGTTGTTCAGTGCCGCCACCTCCACGATGCTGGCCAGGTTCCGGCCAGGGCGGATAGGTATGGTGACAATGGACACCTTTTTGCCCAGGATGTCCACAAACCGGTCCTCAATGCCCAGACGGTCATAGAACTTCTCGCTGTCCCAGGGTTCAAATTCCACCACCAGGTCGATCTGGGACTCCGGCATCACCGCCCGCATACCGAACAGCTGGCGGACGTCAATGACGCCGATGCCCCGCAGCTCAATATAGTTCCGGATGACCTCCGGGGCGGTGCCCACCAGGCGGTCCGCAATGCAGCGGATCTCCACCGCGTCGTCCGCCACAAGGCGGTGTCCACGCATGATAAGCTCAATGGCCGCCTCGCTCTTGCCCACGCCGGAATCGCCGATGATCATAACGCCCTCGCCGTAGATGTCCAGAAGAACACCGTGGCGGGTGATGCAGGGGGCCAGCTCCTTGCTGAGATACTCCATGGTGCGTCTGATGAAGTCCGCGGTCTTTTCCGTGGACCGCAGCAGGGTGCGGCCATGGTTCCGGGCACACTCCAGGCACTCCGGCAGGCACTCCATGTTCCGGGCCAGAACCAGGGCCGGGATGGTGTAAGAAAACAGGTCGTCAAACACCTTGGTCTGCCGGGTCTCGCTCATCTTCATGATATACGTCACTTCCGCCTTGCCCATGACCTGGATCCGGCGGGGATCAAAGTAATCGAACAGTCCCAGAATCTGCAGATCCGGGCGGTTGAGGTTCACCACCTCAATGCGGTCCGTGTCATAGGTGTCGCCCCGGTTCAGAACCTCCAGGCCGAAGTGCTCCACATATTTTGCCAGGCTGGTGCCCTTTTCACTCATCATGTCCACCCTTTCTCATCTGTATGCCGCCGCAGGCCGCACGCCCGGGTCAGCGGTCAGAAAATACTCCTGTTTTTGCAGGTTCTATTATATATGATTTGCCAGCGAATGACAATACTGCCGCCGGAAGTTTTGGCCTCCAGCCGCCCTTCTCCGGGGCGTCCGGCCAAGGCAAGCACCGAACAGAAAAGCCTGAA
>URTS01000170.1 GCA_900550685.1 uncultured Oscillibacter sp.
CAAAATCCATGTTGGGATTCCTCCTCGTTTTATTGGACTACAGCCGTATTTTAGCATAGCCGTTTTCAGGCTGCAATCCCCTGCCTGTAAACTTTTTTACAGCTGGTTCCACAGGCCGTTCTGCTTCAGCATGGCCTCGCACTGTTCCCGGCGGCGGGTATCGTAAAACTCGATATACTTCAGGGCGTAAATATCCGTCACGATATACCGCTCCCGCCCCGGCTGGTAAATCGTGATGAAGTCGTTGCCCACATCGTAGAGGATTCCCTCCCACGACACAGTACCCTGAGTTCCTACTAAAAAGGTGGCCACCACATAGCTGCCTTCGTTCCGGGCCAGCATCCCTTTAATGGAACCTTTATGAGCCTCCTCCACGCTGAGGGGGTTCTGGATCGTCTCTTCCGGCAGATCTGTCCGCATCCCCGGCAGATTGCCCATGGGCATCATCTGCCCGCCGGGCATGACGGCGTATTCCGCGGCGGGGGCGGACTGACCGGAGATGCTGCTGTCTTGGGCGGCAGGGGCCGTCATGCCGCCGCCGTTGATCTCCGCCTGCCAGTCGCTGGGGACGGGGCGGGGGGACATTCCCGCTGTGTAAGTATTCTGAAAGCGCTGCATAAAAACACCTCTCAAGTTCTGTAATAGGCATTTGTCGGATTATAGAAGCAATGATCCCCGATGCGGGTCTGCCAGTAGCCAACATCCGAGGGAAACCGGTTCCGGCAGTTGGGGCCGAAGGGGTTGTAGAACCACAGCGACTCCGCCACATCCGGGATGCGGTTGCCCGCGATGGCCCAGTCGGCAATGTCGTAGTGGATCTGCTCCGGCTGCATGTTGTAGATGTTCTGGGGGTTGTAGGCGCCGTTTTCCGTCTCCGAGGCGCATACGAACTGATAGGGCTGGAAAATGATGTTGCGGATGCTGCCATGGCCCACCCGGGCGTATTCGCCGCCCCGGGCGTTGACCCGGTTCATCACCACACCGGCTACCGCCTTCATTCCCGTGTCGCCCTCTCCGCCCGCCTCGCATTGGATCAGCCGCGCCAGCAGCTCCCGGTCGGAATAAGCCATCGTCATCATCCCTTGCGTTCAGATTGCGTGCAGTCCTGCCGCTGGTATCCTATGCCCCCGGGCCGCAAAGGGTGCAGAGGGTACAGAGAACATAAAGAACCCCCGGCAGGTTTAAGACCTGCCGGGGTGCGGCTTATTGTTCCGTTTCTTTTTTCAAGAGGGCTTTTTTGGCCTCCACGCCGGACTCTGCCGTGTCGTATTCCCAGTTCCAAGGATCTTTGCGGCAGACCTTGTCCGCATAGGGGACGAAAATGGACAGCAGGCCGAAGGCTGCCAAAATCCAGCAGTACCACATGTAGGGCACGATCTCCACCGGGCTGATGACGATGCCGTAGGTGGTGGTCGTGAGGGTGGCGGCCATCAGCAGCTGGGCACCGTAGGGGATGATCCCCTGGAACACGCAGGAGAACACATCCAGCAGGGAGGCGGTGCGGCGGGGGTCTACCTTGAACTCCCGGCTCATATCGTGGGCCACGCTGCCGCAAAGGATGATGGCCACGGTGTTGTTGGCGGTGGCGCAGTCCGCCAGGGACACCAGCGCCGCCATGCCCACCTGGGCGGACCGGCCGCCCCGCATCATCTTCCGCAGCTTTTCAATGAGCCACACAATGCCGCCGTTATGGGCGATGAGCTCGGAGATGCCGCCGCAGAACAGGGCCAGGAAAAAGACCTCGCTCATGCCGGTGAAGCCGTTCCAGACCGCCTGGGCAAAGGTGAAAATGGTCAGATCGCCCCAGAGGATGCCGATAAGGCCGGCGGAGAAAATGCCGATGGTCAGCGTCAGGAATACGTTCACGCCGATGATGGCCAGGATCAGCACCAGCACATAGGGGAGGACCTTGATGAACACAAAGGTCCGGGGCTCCATGACGGCGGCATCGCCCCGGCCGATCAGGAGCAGGACTGCCAGGGTGATGAGGGCGGCGGGCAGGGCGATAAAGAAGTTCACCCGGAACTTGTCCTTCAGGGCCACCCCCTGGGTCCGGGTGGCGGCGATGGTGGTGTCGGAGATCATAGAGAGGTTGTCACCGAACATGGCGCCGCCTGCACAGGCTCCCAGCATCATAGGTACGCTGAGGCCGCTCTCGCTGGCAAGGCCCACGGCAATGGGCACCAGGGCGGTGATGGTGCCCACGGAGGTGCCGGTGGCGGTGCCCAGAAAGGCGGCGATCACAAACACACCGGCGGTGAGCAGCTGCACCGGGATGATGGACAGGCCCAGATTTACGGTGGCATCCACGCCGCCCATGGTCTTGGCCACGGTGGAGAAGGCACCGGCCAGAATGTAGATCATCAGCATGGTCAGCACGTTTTCATTGGCGGCGCCCCGGGCGAAGATGGCAAACTTCTCGTCCAGGCTCTCCCGGCCCATGCAGAAGGCGGCGATCACGGCGATGAACATGGCGGTGACGGAGGGAAACTGGTAAAAGGCCATTTTAACGCCCTGGGCCTGTAAGATCAGGCCCGCCCCCAAATAAATGACGATGAAGATCAGAAACGGCAGCAGCGCCCAGCCGTTTCCCCTGCGGTTCAGCTCTCTGTTCATAATCAATCCCCTATCTTTTCGTACAGTCAGATTAAATCTCATTATACCGGCTATTTGCGAAACTGACAACTGCTTTTTAATTCCCCCGCAGGATAAGTTTGCGAAGCAAACTTGCCCGCTCCAAAAAAGAAACACCACCCATTGGGTGGTGTTTCTTTTTTGGAGCGGGCTACGAGGCTCGAACTCGCTACCTCCACCTTGGCAAGGTGGCGCTCTACCAGATGA
>URTS01000171.1 GCA_900550685.1 uncultured Oscillibacter sp.
GACGCTCTTCCAGCTTCTCACTGCCGCCCATGGTGACCCAGGCCACCTCGGGGGCGAAGCCGTTAACCAGTTCGCCCTCCTTCTTCAGCAGGCTTTCAGGGATCAGGGCAGGCATGGCCACGTTGACGTGACCGGTCTTCTTGAACTCGCCGTCCATGATGCGCTGGATGTTTTCCCAGATGGCATAGCCGTATGGACGCAGGATCATGAAGCCCTTGACGCTGGAATAGTCGATCAACTCCGCTTTCTTGCAGATGTCGGTGTACCATTGGGCGAAATCGTCCTCCATGCTGGTGATCTGTTCAACTTTTTTATCCTGTGCCATGATGTTTCCCTCAACTTTATCTCAGAATTGGGGACAGAATATCCCCTCAGCAATCATAACACCTTATTTTATCGTCTTTTTACCCGGTTGTCAACCGTTTCAGACCAAAGCACAGGCTGCTCCAATACCTTTGGCAAGCCTGCATTCAGCGAAAAAGAAGCCCCGCACCCATAAGGGTGCGGGGCCGACTGTATGCTCAGCAGCCGCAACCGTTGTTGCAGCCACAGCCGCCATTGTTGCAGCCGCATCCGCAGCCACCCCAACCGCCGCCGCAGCAGCACCAGATGATAATCAGCAGAATGATGATCCAGCAGCAATTTCCGCCGCCACCGCAGCCATTATTACAACACATATCGGATCCTCCTATGAGATTGAGATGTAGACCGTTTGTGCGGCCTCAATCCATAGTATGCGGTCCGGTGGTGTTGGTGCGGATTTTATAGGCGGGACGTAGTGACCAGTTCGCTGGCCTGCCGCCATTCCCGGGAAGTGAAAATGTCCAGATCCATCAGCTCATCCGCCAGCGTCCAATCGTCCTCCGGCAGAGAGGCCCCCAGCGCGTAGTAGGAGATGTACACCAGCTGTGCCCGGAGGAAGGTTTCCCTTTGCAGAGCGGCAGCTTCATTGTCCGTCAGGACACCGGCGATCACGGCCCGGGTCAGCGTTGTGGAAAGATCCGTGTTTTCCGCAGAACTGTATCCCATAGCCCGTAACACAAACTCCGTGTACTGGTAGGCGTTGACAGCCCCGGCGGGCTTGAAGCTAGTGGCAGCATAGCCATTGGTGTAGCCCTTTTCATAGGCGTAGCCCACGTATTTTTCCGCCTGGGAACCAGGCTGAATATCCTGGAAGGGCGTGGTGCCGGACCAGGCCAGAGCCTGATCCTCCTCCCCCAAAACGCGGATGAACATAATCAGCGCCTGGAGGCGGGTGGGAGCCGCTTCCAGGTCAAAGCCCTCGCCGTATCCGGTAAAGGTACCTTTGAACAGATGCAGCGCTTTCAGCGCGGCGGCCATAGCGTTGTAATCCGGGCGGGCGGAGTAGGTGAAGCTGTACTGTCCCTGATAATCCAGGACGGCGGTCTTGGAAGCGACCGTAAAGACGGCGGCAGTATCCTCCGCCGTAATATAGCGGTGATTGGTGATCAGAGCCGTGCCGCTGGGGACCACGCTGCCGGTGGTGGCGTCCACCACGGCACCGGAGGAGTAGGTGACCCGCACGCTGCCTGCCAGGCTCAGTACATTGGTGCCGGTGACGCCCTGAAGGGTATCGCCCTCCTTGAGGCGGACCTCCTGCCAGGCTGCGGCCAGATCTGCCACAGTCCCGTCTTCCAGGCGGGTGCGCAGTTCTGCATCTGACGTATCCAGCGCCTTGTCTACCTTCTGCTCCACAGTCTGGGTAAAATCGCTGCGCAGATAGGAAAGCGAAGCCAGCGGATCGCCGGCATCCCCGGCGGCAAAGGCCCACACGGCTGCCGCCATGACTGCCCCCAGAGGAAAGAGCAGGGCAAGCTTTTTCATGTGTGCACCTCTCAGCGGTTAGCGATGCGGTAGCTGAGCGCCAGAAGGCTGTCAGCAAAGTGGATGTTCTCAAACTTCACAGAGGGATCATTGCTGGACAACTCCACATTGGTAAAGTTCCAGAAGCCCTTGATTCCCAACGCAATCAGACGGTTGGCTGTGTCCTGGGCCACAGACTGGGGGATGGTCAGGACCACCACGTCCACAGGATGATGCTTGATATAATCTTCCAGTTCATCCGTGGAGTAGACCGGCACGCCGTTGATGGTGGTGTCGATCACGGTGGGCGCTACATCGAACGAAGCGTCCACAGAAAAGCCGGCGCTTTCAAAGGGGAAGTTGTTCAGAATGGCACGGCCCAAGTTGCCGACGCCCACGAGAATCAAGTGGTTATCGTTATCTACGCCCAAAATATGGCCGATCTCGGAGCGAAGCTCCTCCACATTGTAGCCATAGCCCTGCTGGCCAAATTCGCCGAAGCAGCTGAAATCCTGGCGGATTTGAGAGGCGGTGATGTTCATTTCCTGTCCCAGCGCATGTGAGGATGTGCGGACGATGCCTCTGGCACAAAGATCGGTCAGTTGGCGGTAATACCGGGGCAGGCGGCGGATAACGGCATCTGAGATATTTCCTTTTTTCATTTGGCCCTCCTGCTATTAAAATTCCATTATATTTTAGAATAAAAAGCACGGCTTGTCAAATCTTTCGATGAGAAATATCTGGCGGGGAAAACTTTTTCAAAGTTTTTTTCAAGAAAGACTTTACACTTCGAAAAAAATCTGTTATACTACCAAAAGATGTGCAGAGCAAAGGTTTGCACTGCCTCTCATAATTGCATATGCGCCCGTAGCTCAGTTGGATAGAGCGTTAGACTCCGACTCTAAAGGCCGCTGGTTCGAATCCAGTCGGGCGTACCATAAGGTGGCAACAGTTTGGATATTTTAAGCGCAACGCTTAGAATACCAAAGGGTTGCCACCT
>URTS01000172.1 GCA_900550685.1 uncultured Oscillibacter sp.
GGCCAAAAACAGTGTGCTGCCGGTGCTGGCAGCCACGATCCTCACCGGCGGTGAGGTGGAGCTGCGCCGCTGTCCCCATCTGCGGGACGTGGAGGCGTCCATCCGCATTCTGCAGGCTCTGGGCTGCCGGGCGGCGTGGCAGGGGGGCACCCTGGCGGTGGACACCAGCCGGATGTCCGGCTGTGCCATCCCTGACGCGCTGATGCGGGAAATGCGGTCCTCCGCCATTTTCCTGGGGGCTATTCTGGCCCGGTGCGGTCAGGCGGAGCTGAGCTACCCCGGCGGCTGTGAACTGGGCCCCCGGCCTATCGACCTGCACATCTCCGGCCTCCGGGCCCTGGGGGCAGAGATTGATGACACAGGCGGTACCCTCCATTGCAAGGCCCAAAAGCTGACGGGCCGGGAGATCGTGCTGGGGTTCCCCTCCGTGGGGGCCACGGAGAATCTGATGCTGGCGGCCTGCGGGGCGGAGGGCGTCACCGTGCTTTCCAACGCGGCCCGGGAGCCGGAGATCGAGGACTTACAGAACTTTTTGAATACCTGCGGCGGAGAGGTCACCGGCGGCGGCACCTCCACCGTGATGATCCGGGGCGGACGGCCCCTTCACGGCGGTACATACACCGTGATCCCGGACCGCATCGCGGCGGCCACCTACCTTTGCGCAGCGGCCTCCGCCGGGGGAGACATCTTCCTGCGGGGCGCCCGGGAGGCGCATCTGTCCACCGTGACGGCGACTCTCCGGGAGGCGGGCTGCGCCATCAACGGAGACAGCGGCGGCATCGCCTGCCGGTGCGCCGGGCGGCTGAACGCGCCCCGGCCCATCCGAACGGCGCCCTATCCCGGTTTTCCCACCGATGCCCAGGCCATTGTGATGGCGGCTCTGCTGCGGTGCCGGGGGGCGGCGGTGTTTGAGGAGAACCTGTTCAGCAGCCGCTACCGCCATGTGGATGAGCTGGCCCGCATGGGAGCAGACATCCGGGTTTCCGGACGGACGGCGGTGGTGCTGGGCGTGGAGCGGCTCCACGGAGCCGCCGTGCGGAGTACGGACCTCCGGGGCGGGGCGGCGCTGTGCGTGGCGGCCCTGACGGCGGAGGGAGAGACCGTCGTTTCTGACATTGCACATATCGACCGGGGCTACCAGAGTCTGGAGCAGGACCTGACAGCCCTGGGGGCGGAGATCAGGCGGGCGGAGTGACGCCCCATCAAGAGAAACACAAAGGAGAACCACCATGGCAAGACGGAGAGGATCGGCGCGGCGGCGCAGACGGGGAAGCGGCGGCTTCCTCTATAAGCTGCTGTCCGTTTTGCTGATCTGCGGCTGCCTGGTGGCGGCTATCACCCTGTTTTTCCGGGTGGACACCGTGGTCATCACCGGGGAAAAGCGATACACCGAGGCGGAGATCCGGGAGGCCAGCGGCGTAGAGGACGGCGATAATCTATTTTTGCTGAACAAGTATCAGGTGATTCGGAATATCGCCGATGCCCTGCCCTATATTGAGATCGAGAATACTACCATCCAGCGGAAGCTGCCGGATACCCTGCTGATCCAGGTCCGGGAGTGCGGCGACCCGCTGGCCTGGGAGCAGGACGGCATCGTCTGGCTGGTGAGCCCCGCCGGAAAGATCGTGGAGCAGAAAACCAGCACGGCGGGATACCCCACCATCGATGGCTGCCGTCTGCTGGCCCCCTCCGTAGGCACCCAGATCGCCCTGGACAGTGAGTACGAGGCCCAGCGCCAGGGGCTTTTGAACCTGCTGGCGGCGCTGGACGAGGCGGGAAAGCTGGGCGAGGTGGATGCCGTCCACGTGGGCGATCTTGCCTACATCTCCATGGACTACATGGACCGCTTCACGGTGAAGCTGGACTACGACGCCGACTTTGCCAATAAGCTGCAGCTGCTGGACCTGTCCATCAACAGCGGCAAGATCCAGGACAACATGACCGGCACCTTCGACATGCGCTACCGGGCGGACGGCAGGATCTATTTCCAGCAGAATGTCCGGGGATAAGGCGGTGTGTCGAAACCGGGCGCGAAAAAAAGCAAAACAAATTCCCGGCAACCCTTGACCTGACCGGGAAAATAGCATATTATAAGTAATAATGACCCGCACTGTGCGGGCCACGAGAATTTGCGGTTTACAGGGCGGCGCGCCGCCCTTTCGTACAAAAGACAGCAGGAGGCACGTTATGGCATTTGGATTGGAAACCGGCCCCGAGTCCGTTGTCAACATCAAGGTCATCGGCGTAGGCGGCGGCGGCAACAACGTGGTCAACCGCATGGTCCGCTCCGGTACCAAGGGTGTGGAGTTCGTGGCTGTGAACACGGATAAACAGGCGCTGAATGTATCCAGCGCAACCTATAAAATTCAGATCGGCGAGAAGCTGACCCATGGCCAGGGTGCAGGCTCCGATCCCGAGGTGGGCCGCAAGTCCGCTGAGGAGAGCCGCAACCAGATCGCCAAGGCGCTGGAGGACACCGACATGGTGTTCATCACCGCCGGCATGGGCGGCGGCACCGGCACCGGCGGCGCGCCCATCGTGGCGGAGATCGCCAAGGAAATGGATATCCTCACCGTGGCAGTGGTGACCAAGCCCTTCGGCTTTGAGGGCCGCCGCCGGATGCAGCAGGCGGAAAGCGGCATTGCCGAGCTGAAGGACAAGGTGGATTCCCTGGTCATCATCCCCAACGAGCGGCTGAAGCACGCCACTGACCAGAAGATCACCTTTGCCAACGCCTTTGAGATCGCGGACGATGTGCTGCGCCAGGCGGTGCAGTCCATCTCCGACCTGATCCGGGATACCGGCTTCATCAACC
>URTS01000173.1 GCA_900550685.1 uncultured Oscillibacter sp.
CGTTCAGCTCGACGCTGTAGGCGCCGATATGCTGGGTGATGCCGCCGGCCTCGCCGGAGGCGACGGAGGTGTTGCGGATGGTATCCAGCAGGGAGGTCTTGCCGTGGTCCACGTGGCCCATGACCACCACAACGGGGGCACGGGGCACCAGGTCCTCGGGACGGTCCTCGGTGGTGTCGATCAGCTTTTCCTCAATGGTGACAACGACTTCCTTTTCCACCTTGCAGCCCAGCTCTTCGGCCACGAAGGAGGCGGTGTCGAAGTCGATGATCTGGCTCAGAGAGGCCATGACGCCGTTTTTCATCAGGCACTTGACCACTTCCGCGCCGGTCTTCTTCATGCGGCTGGCCAGCTCGCCCACGCTGATCTCATCGGGGATCTGGACCTTGACGGGGGCCTTCTTGGCAATCTCCAGCTGGAGCTTGCGCATCTTCTCGGCCTCGTCCTGGCGGCGCTTGTTGGAGAACACCTGGCCGCCCTGGCGGCTCTTGTTATTGCGGAACTTCTCCTTGCCGCCCTTCTGGGCCATGCGCTCGCCCCGCTGGCCGCCCAGCTCTTCCAAGCGCTGGTCGTATTTGGCCAGGTTCACGTCGCCGCCCTTGCGGGTGTCCACCAGCTTCTTTTCGGGGATGCGGGTGGTGGGCTGGGCGGTGGCGGTGGACTTATGCAGCTTCTGGGGCTGCTGAGGGGCGGCCTGCTGCTGGGCCGGATGCTGGCTCTGCTGAGCAGGGCGCTGGGGCTGAGCCTGCTGGGCGGGACGCTGCTGGGCAGGCTTCTGCTGCACCGGCTGCGCGGGCTTCTGGCTCTGCTGGGGCTGGGCAGGCTTTGCCGCCTGGGGCTGCTGCGCGGGCTTCTGGGCAGGCGCGGCGGGAGCCGCTTTGGGCGCCTCGGCCTTGGGGGCTTCCGGCTTCTTGGGCTCGTCGGCGTAGATGGCGGCAATGCTGGAAATCTGGTTGTTCTGGGTCAGATGCTCGAAAACGATGGACAGTTCGTGGTCCTCCAGCGCCTGCATGTTGCTCTTGGGCGCGGTGGCATACTTACCCAGGATCTCGGTGATTACTTTGGCGGGCATACCGAAGTCCCGCGCTACATCTCGTACTCTATATTTTTCAATAGCCAATCAAAACACCTCGTTCATCTCCAACCCGGGGGCTGGGCTTATACGTCTATGGAAAACCGCACAGCGGATCAGCTTTCCTTTTTCCGGAAGGAGCCCTTGCCCTTTTTCACCGGGCGGCTGTGGGCATACGGATTCGTTTTTCCCCGGGGCTTGGGGCGGCTGCTCTTGGAGGGGCGGGAACCGCCGTTCCGGGTGGGGCGAGGACGATCGCCCTCTGTCCGGGCAAAGGTCCGGCCGCCGGTGCCGGAGGACTTCCGGCCATCGGTGCTCTTCCGGGGACCGGAGGGGCGCTGCCCGGCGGGCTTGCCTTCCCCGGCTTTCGCGGAGGAACTGTCTGCCGCTTCCCCCGCCTGCTTTTTGGGGCGCTTGATGCCCCGGCGGAGGTTTTTCTCATGCCGGGCGGCTTCGCTTTTCCGCTCCGCGGCCCGCTTGGCCTTCAGCTCCAGCTTGGCAAGGTCCTCGTCATATTTGGCGGGGTCCAGCTCCGCCAGGCGGCGGACCACTGCCACAGCCAGGCCGATATCCGTCACGGCGGCCACGGCGGCGGAGCCCCGGCCGGTGGCCTGCCCCAGTTCCCGCTTGGTGAAGGGGACCCGCAGCCACAGGCACTGGCCCGCTTCCGCGAAATGCCGGACCCGGCGGGCGGTGTTGTCCGCCGCGTCGGCGGCCAGCAGGATCACCCGGGCGTCCCGGGCCCGGGCCACGGCCTCCACCGGTTCCTCGCCTACCTCCAGGTTCCGGCCCCGGAGGCACAGGCCGATGAGGGAGAGGATCTGTTCATTCCTGTCCATTCTGTCCCTCCAGTTCCGCCTCCATGGCGTCGTAGACCTCCGGGGGGATGGCCGTGCTGAACGCACGCTCCAGGGCTCTGGACTTCCGGGCCTTTTTCAGGCACTCCACGTCGTGGCACACATAGGCGCCCCGGCCGGGCTTTTTGCCCACGAAATCCAGACTCACGTCTCCCTCCGGGGATTTGACCACCCGCAGCAGGCTTTTTTTATCCTTCATCTCCCGGCAGCCAACACACTGGCGCTGGGGGATCTTTTTTACCTTTTGCATCAAGACAGCCCTCCCTTACACATGGCGCGGCAAAGCGCGCCGGGCTTTTACGATTTCCTGTTGAGCCACAGGGACAGCGGCGCCAGCACAACGGCCAGGCCGCAGCGGATAAAATACAGCGGGTTCATTCCGCAGGGACTGTGTCCGCTTCCTCGTCACCGTGGTAGCTCTCCGGCTTGATGTCGATCTTGTAGCCGGTGAGGCGGGCGGCCAGGCGGGCGTTCTGGCCCTCCTTGCCGATGGCCAGGGACAACTGGTCGTCAGGCACGATGACCCGGCAGGCCTTGCCCTCCTCCGCCATGATGACGTCTACCACGTCGCTGGGGGCCAGGGCGGCGGCGATGAACTGGGCGGGGTCCTCGCTCCACTTGATAATGTCGATCTTCTCGCCCCGCAGCTCCTCCACGATGTTGGCCACCCGCTGGCCCTTGGGGCCCACGCAGGCGCCGATGGGGTCCACGTTCTCGTCGGCAGACCAGACGGCCATCTTGGTGCGGCTGCCGGCTTCACGGGCGATGGATTTCACCTCCACGGTGCCGTCATAAATCTCGGGGACCTCCAGTTCGAACAGGCGCTTCACCAGGCCCGGATGGGTCCGGGAGATCAGCACCTGGGGCCCGCGGGTGGACC
>URTS01000174.1 GCA_900550685.1 uncultured Oscillibacter sp.
GCAGGGCCGCTTCCGCCAGAACCTGCTGGGCAAGCGTGTTGACTACTCCGGCCGTAGCGTTATCGTGGTCGGCCCTGAGCTGAAGATCTACCAGTGCGGCGTGCCCAAGGAGATGGCCGTGGAGCTGTTCCGCCCCTTCATTATGAAGAAGCTGGTGGAGGACGGTACCGCCAACAACATCAAGTCCGCCAAGAAGATGGTGGATAAGGGCACCACCGAGGTGTGGGACGCCTTGGACGTCATCATCAAGGACCACCCCGTCATGCTGAACCGTGCGCCGACCCTGCACCGCCTGGGCATCCAGGCCTTCGAGCCGGTGCTGGTGGACGGCCGCGCCCTGAAGCTGCATCCCCTGAACTGCACCGCCTTCAACGCCGACTTCGACGGCGACCAGATGGCTATTCACGTGCCCCTATCCGCAGAGGCCCAGGCGGAAGCCCGGATCCTGATGCTCTCCGCCAACAACCTGCTGCGTCCCCAGGACGGCGGCCCCGTTACCGTGCCTACCCAGGATATGGTTCTGGGCTCCTACTACCTGACCATGGACCGCATGGGCAAGGCGGAGATCGGCGCCCAGAACATCTGGTGCGAGGACGCCGGCGATACCAACCTCACCGCCCAGAGCATTGTGGACGCCGACGAGTTCCTGGCGGCCAACGCCGCGCTGGAAAAGGGCCAGAAGCCTGCTACCTACAAGCCTATCCACATGTATGCCAGCGAGGACGAAGCCCTTATGGCCTACAATGACCGGGTCATCGGTCCCCACTGCCCCATCCTGGTGCGCCGCACCCTGGAGGTCAACGGCGAGAGCTACACCCGGGTGGTCCGCGGCACCCCCGGCCGGATCATCTTCAACAAGAATATCCCCCAGGACCTGGGCTTTGTGGACCGCAGCGATCCCGACCACATCTGCGATTACGAGATCACCTTCACCTGCGGCAAGAAGCAGCTGGGCCAGATCGTTGACCGCACCATCAACAAGCACGGCTTCACCGTGGCTTCCGAGGTGCTGGATGCCATCAAGGCCACCGGCTACCACAATTCCACCATCGCCGCCATCACCGTTTCCATCGCGGATATGACCATCCCGCCCAAGAAGTATGAGCTGGTCGCCGCCTCCGAGCAGATGGTGGTGGACATCGAAAACCAGTACAAGATGGGCTTTATGACCGACCACGAGCGCTACAAGCAGGTAGTGCAGGTCTGGGAAAAGACCACCGATGAGGTCTCCACCGCCCTGCAGGAGAACCTGGACCGCTACAACCCCATCTTCATGATGGCAGACTCCGGCGCCCGTGGTTCTATGAAGCAGATCCGTCAGCTGGCCGGTATGCGCGGCCTGATCGCAAACACCGCAGGTAAGACCATCGAGATCCCCATCAAGGCAAACTACCGCGAAGGCCTGACCGCTCTGGAATACTTCATTTCCTCCCGTGGTGCCCGTAAGGGCCTGGCCGATACCGCTCTGCGTACCGCAGACTCCGGTTACCTGACCCGCCGCATGGTGGACGTTTCTCAGGACGTCATCATCCGGGAGCAGGACTGCGGCGTGACCCACGGCATCAAGGTCTCCCGCATCAGCGAAAACGGCCAGGTCATTGAGAAGTTCTCTGACCGCGTCCGCGGCCGCTACCTGGTTGGCGACGTGGTGGATGCCGAGACCGGCGAGGTGCTGATCCCCAACACCAAGATGATGATGGAGGACGACGCCAAGCTCATGGAGACTCGTGCGTGGGTCCAGAAGAACCCCCGCCAGGGCGACGAGTGCCGCTTTGATCCCGCCAAGGACGAGTATCCCACCGTCATGATCCGCACCGTTCTGACCTGCAAGGCCCACAGCGGTGTGTGCGCCAAGTGCTACGGCATGAACCTGGCCACCCAGCAGCCTGTCGGCCCCGGCGAGGCGGTCGGCATCATCGCGGCCCAGTCCATCGGCGAGCCCGGTACCCAGCTGACCATGCGTACCTTCCATACCGGCGGTCTGGCCGGCGGCGACATCACCCAGGGCCTTCCCCGTGTTGAAGAACTGTTCGAGGCCCGGAAGCCCAAGCGTATGGCCACTCTGGCCGAGATCGGCGGCAAGGTCCGTTTCGAGGAGGCCACCAAGGGCAGTCTGATGAACATCATCATCACTGCCGATGACGGCGACACCCGCACCTACGCAGTGCCCCACACCGGCCTGCAGGTGAAGGACGGCGACGTGATCGAAAAGGGCACCCAGCTGACCTACGGCGCACTGAATCCCCACGAGGTCCTGCGGATTCGTGGCAACGACGCCGTGTATAACTACCTGATCCAGGAAGTTCTGCGCGTGTACCGTCAGCAGGGCGTTGACATCAACGATAAGCACATTGAGGTCATTGTCCGCCAGATGATGCGCAAGGTCCGCCTGGAGGATTCCGGCGACACCAAGCTGCTGGACGGCTCCATGGTGGACGTTCTGGAATACGACGCCGCCAACGAGGAGATCGACCGCCGCAACGCTGCCGGTGAGACCAACGAGATGGGCGAGCCCCTGCGCCATGCCCAGGCCACCCAGCTGCTGATGGGCATTACCAAGGCCTCTCTGGCCACTGATTCCTTCCTGTCCGCCGCCTCCTTCCAGGAGACCACCAAGGTCCTGACCGAGGCTGCCATCAAGGGCAAGACCGACCATCTGGTGGGTCTGAAGGAGAACGTCATCATCGGTAAGCTGATCCCTGCCGGCACAGGTCTGCAGGCCTATCA
>URTS01000175.1 GCA_900550685.1 uncultured Oscillibacter sp.
ACCGCCGGATCAGGCCGCCCAGAGGGATGACGCCGCCAACAGCTACCGCCGTGGGTATCTGCATGGCAGTGTACAAAGCAGATTTACAACTCATAGTTTTTCTCCTTTCAAAATTGAAGGGCGGGGCACCGGCCCCGCCCATTACCCGGCCAAAGGGGCCTGAACTGTTTCCGCTGCGGAAAAAGTTGCTCAGATGTTGCCGCTGCCGTTGCAGCCGCAGGATGCGGGGATGATCTGGCCAGCGCAGGTAGACGCCACGCCGTACAGGTTCGGTTTGGTCATCATCCGGCCCTCGATGGCATCCAGCCGGCGGTTAAAGCCGCAGCAGCAGTCGGAGATCTTCGCCGCCAGAGCGTCGGTCTGCTCCTTGGTGAAAATGCCGTTCTTGAGGTTCTGGTTCTCCGTCTTGAGATCATAGATGATCTCCTGAAGGCGCTGCTCATAGATCCGGCTGGCCTGAGAGGTGATGGCCTCAGTGCTGGCGTTGATGGCCATGCGGGTGGCATTGCTCTGCTGCTCGATGAGGTACTGGGTCCGGGCGGTGTCGGTGATCTCCTGCTTCTCGACCTGGCAGTTGCTCACGCGGCTGCAGCCGCCCTCCTGCGGGGGATAGGGATTGTTGCCGCGATTCCAGCCCCAGCCGCCGCCGAAATTCCCACCGAAAATGGCGAAAATCACGATGATGACAAAGAGGACTGCAATCCAGCTCATACCAGTGCTACGATCTTCCATGTGTTCGTGCTCCTTTCGTGTTTTTATTCCAACCGGCTATTTCAGCCGGGGGAATTTGGTGGAACCGCCCGCTTTCCCCTTCTGAGGGGCCTGTGAGCCGTTCTGTGCGCCGCCAAGGATCTTGTTGGCATCGGAGCGCAAAGCCTCCGGTGTGGTCCCCAGAAGGCCGCACAGGGCCTTTGCCTGCATGGTCTTTCCGTAGCGGGCATACAGGCTGTTGGCGATATTGGGGTCAATGCCCAGCCGCCTGGCGGTGCTTTGGACGCCTTCCAGCGTGTCAGCCGTCCCGCTGATCGCCTGCTCCGCCTTCTGAACCGCGTTTTGTAGGTCGGCGCTGGGGAACATCCTCGACGCGGCCGCTATGATCTGTTTGAGATCCATTCTCCTTCAGCTCCTTTACCTGGGCCGATAGGCCCTTGATGATCTCGGCCATGTCGCTCATGGCCGACTGCATCTCACCCATCAGCTCCTCCTGCGTCTTGGGCGGGGTGATAACGCCCAACTCCACCAGCTTGTCATAGTACTGCTGAGTGGTGCCCTCCAGCTCCGTGTAGGCCGCTGAGGTCTTGCCGATGAGCTGCTGACGGTTTCCAAAATAGTCCACCTGCCAGATGTCCGCGCCGTCGATGGCGCACATCAGGCAGCTGGAGCCCGTGTATCCTGCGATTGCGAATTGCTGATCCATAGCGCACCTCCTTTTTCCTACCCTCATGATACAAAAAATCCGGACAGCCAAACTGCCCGGAAACTGCCTGTATTCTGCCCTTAAACTGCCCTGAAAATATTTTGAGAAATTCGGTTTAACCTGTTGACAATAGGTTAAACCTATGCTATACTTTAGGTACAGTAAAGGAAAGGGGATCACAAGCATGAAGAAGTTCGCTAACATGAAAAGATGGTTCCAGATCGAAAAAAAGATGGAGCTTAACGATCGCTACCACTGCCAGAGACTGGATGCTTTCGGGGAGATCATCGGCGAAACCGAAAAGGCCTATAAGCTGTCCGTTGAGGCCCTTTTCATGAGCGGCGAAAAGAATGTGACGATCTGGTGCCCCAAGTCCTGTGTTGAAAACGTGGTTGAGGCGTAAAGGAGGAAAATTATGAAAACTATTTTGATGGACACTTACAAAATCTTAGGAGAGAACGCGGAAGCCGCTGCCGATTACATCAACGATCAGGAATCCCGGATGATTTCCGCTGGTGCGGCAAATGAGTATTTTAGCGAGGACTACCACGAAAATATGAAGCGCTTCAAAGCCGAAGCCGCCGAAAAGTTCGGGGTAACCTTCAAGAGCCTGTTTTAAGCCATGCCGGATAGTGAAGCAAAACGCCAGTGGATGGCGCAGAACACCACCTTCATCGGCTTGAAACTGAACAACAACACCGATGCTGATATCCTCGCCGCGCTGGAAGGCAACGATCTCCTGATCCTTGCCGCCCACATCCTTCCAGTTGGTGATCTTTCCGGCGTAGATGTCCCGCAGCTGCTGCTGGGTCAGGTCGGTCACGGGGTTGTCCTCGTTCACGATGAACACCAGTGCGTCCACGCCGATGGGCTTCTGCTCCAGCTGGACGTTGGCGGCCTCCAGCTCTTCCTTGACGGAATCCGGGGCTTCGTACACCACCAGCATTTTGGTGTCGGTGTTGTACAGACCAAAGCTCTCCCAGGCATAAGCGGTGGTGCTGACCGAAATGCTGCTCTGGGCTTCTTCCAGGTCCATGCCGGTGGTGTCGGCCAGCATTTGCGCCATCAGGGGGATGCAGGCCGTGCTGCCGTCCAGGGCAGGGAAGTCCTCCACGGTCAGGAACGGTGCGGCGGTCACCTCACTGGCAGCCGAGGAAGCAGGGGAATCCGGGGCGGTGGAAGCAGACGAAGCAGGCTCGCTACTGCCGGAGCAGGCCGTCAGGACCCCGGCGGCAGAGCAGGCGGCAAGGCCCAGCAGAAAGCTGCGGCGGGAAATTTTAGCATTTTTCATAAGGCGTTCCTCCAAAG
>URTS01000176.1 GCA_900550685.1 uncultured Oscillibacter sp.
CCGGGGCTTGGCGTTGATGTAGGGGGCCATGCCTACCTTTTCCAGATACTTCATGGCCTGCTGTCGGGCTTCCTCCTTGCTGCGCTTGAGGACCTTCATCTGGCCCACCATGCAGTTTTTGAGGACAGTCATGTTGTTGAACAGGTTGAAGGACTGGAACACCATGCCCACATGGGAGCGGTACTGGGGGGCATTGACCTTGGGACCGGTGACGTTCTGGCCGTGGTAGAGGATCTGGCCGCTGCTGGGAGTTTCCAGCAGGTTGACGCACCGCAGCAGGGTGGACTTGCCGGAGCCGGAGGCACCGATGATGGAGATGACATCGCCCTTTTTGACATTGAAATCAATGTCCCGCAGGACCTCATGGGTGCCGAAGGACTTGCCCAGATGGCGGATCTCTAAAATGTTCTCGCTCATATCACCGGTCTCCTCTCGCGCTTCCGCTGCGGCTCTTCAGGCCCAGACGGATGCGGCTGCGTTCTTCCTCGTTCTTTTCATCGAAGGGGCTGCCTGCCACGGGATGATTGTAGGTGCCGGCGGCCATCACCAGCTGGTCCCCCTGGGCCAGCTCGTAGCTGTCGGAGCCGTCCATCAGCTTTTCAATCAGCCGCAGGAGCAGGGAGGCTACCAGAGTCAGGATCAGGTAGCCGATCATCTCAATGGTGGCGGAGGGGAAGTACAGGTTGTTCACGCCCACGATGTAGCGGTGCTGGGCGAAGAACTCCGTAAAGCCGATGATGAACATGACGGAGGTATCCTTCACGTTGATGATGTAGTTGTTGCCGATCTGGGGCATGATGTTCCGCAGGGCCTGGGGCATGATGACATTCACCATGGTCTGGAAGTGGGTCATGCCGATGGCCTTGGCGCCCTCCGTCTGGCCGGGGTCGATGGAGATGATGCCGCCTCGGACGGATTCCGCCATGTACGCGCCGGTGTTGATGGACACGATCAGCAGGGCGGCGGCAAAGATGTTGTCGAACCGCAGGGCGTTGTTGGAGAAGTAGGGCAGGCCGTAGTAAATAAACACGGACTGCAGCACCATGGGCGTGCCACGAAAGACCTCCACATAAATGCGGATGATGACCCGCAGCAGCTTCAGAAGGAACCGCTTGGGCAGGGGATCGTTCTTCGTATAGGGGATGGTATTCAGGATACCGCACAGCAGGCCGATGAAGCAGCCGATCAGCGTGGCCAGAAAGGCCAGCTTCAGCGTGTTCCAGATACCGCTCATATACATGGGACGGTATTTATCCATCAGCAGGGCCATGTCCTGTCCCAGCTTTACAAACTTGTCCATGATAACTCTCCATTTCAATAAGGTATAGGGACCGACTTCTGCTCCGCCGGAAAAAGACGGAGCCAAACGCACCGGGGCCCCAGCGGGGACCCAGGCGGCGTGGAGATCAAACCTCGGGCTGGATAGCGATGGCCTGATCCATCAGGGCGTTGAACTGCTCCTCGTTCAGAACGGAGAGAACGGTGTCGATGGCATCGGTCAGCTGGGTGTTGCCCTTCTGGACAGAGATGCCGATGTTCACGTTCTCGGCCCGCTCTTCTTCAGTAGCAAACTGGAAGTCGCCGTCGGTGCCGGAGAAGTTCAGGATCACCAGATTGTCGTCCTTGGCGACGGCGGCCAGAGCGGTGGGCATATCGGTGCAGACATAGTCCACGGCGCCGGTCTGGAGCTGCATGATCATTGCGGGCGCGCTGTCGGCGGGAGCCAGCAGGTTGGTGTTCTCAATCTGGGGCAGGCAGGAATCATACCAGATGGTGCCGGACTGGGAGGTGCAGGTGCCGCCGGCCAGATCAGCGATGGAGGCTGCGTTGGCATACTGGCTGTCCTTGGTGGTCAGAACCACGATGGTGGCGTAGTAGTAGGGGCCTGCCATATCCACTTCCTTCATGCGGTCGGCGGTCATGGACTGACCGGCGATGTTGGCGTCCATCGTACCGGACTGCACGGCGGGACACAGGGAATCCCACGCGGAGGAAACGATCTCAAGCTCCCAGCCATAGGTCTCACAGATGCGCTGGGCGATCATCACATCGTAGCCGTTGGCGTAAGCGCCGGGAACGTTGGAAATGGGCACCGCACCGTTGGAATCGTCCATCTGCGTCCAGTTGTAGGGCGCGTAGGCGCACTCCATGCCAACGGTGAACACACCGTCCTCCAGGCCCGGAATGGCGCTGGTGTCCGTGCCGGTCAGATCCTCCACAGGGGGGATCTCCACGGCGGGAGCGGCGGGGGTGGACTCCGCAGGGGTGCTGTCATTGCTGGAGGAATTGCTGTTGCCGCCGCAGGCGGTGAGGGCCAGAGCCATGGTCAGGGCCAGAATCGCGCTCATCCATCTTCTTCTCATCATTGTCTCCTTCTTGTCCGGTGCATCAGATTCCCCACCGGCAGGGAAATGTAAAAAAATGAACCGCTTTGTCAAGCGGTCCATGGAATATACGGAAAACCGGCCCCAACGGGCCTTTCCGAACAGCCAATGATAGCGCTTCACAAAAAAACTTGTGACAGTCCGGCAGATCTTCTCTGCCGACCCAGCATCCGGATACCAGGCATTGTCCGGACACTTCGGCGGTGGCCCCTTTCCCTTCCCCGGCTGCCTGGCCTTGCGGGAGGTACTGATGGATACCGCGCCTCTATCAAGCGATTCAATTTTGACTGCATCTTAGCATTGCTTTTCAGCCCTGTCAACTG
>URTS01000177.1 GCA_900550685.1 uncultured Oscillibacter sp.
CCTCCTTTTTCTTGACCCATCGTGTTTTCATCTGGCGCGGATATTGGTCGGCCTGTTTTGGTGCTTTTGCACCGTTCCATTCCAAGCCTCCGGCTCTGCCCTCACAGGTGTAGCCGGCAGCTTTCAGGGAGCTGCCATTCTCCGTGTCCAGAATGTAGGTGACGATCCTATGGTAGCCCAGGACCTTCGCCGCCCGCGCCGCCGCGCCATAGAGGAAGCTGCAAGCGTTTTTTGTCCCGTCCGTGCAGAGGCGGTTGACCTCCAAGGTCAGCCCATTGTCCAGGTATCGGCTCACCGGCCGCCCCACGATGGCGACGCCCGCCAGATGGCCGTTCGCCATACAGCCCAGGGAGAACTTATGCCCTCGCACCGGCTTATGGTGGCGGTGATGCTCTGCGACAAACCTGTTTGCGTCGGCAAGGGACATTGGTTTTACGGTCAGCATCGACTCCGCCTCCATCAGTTGTACGGCGGTCTGCCGTAGGCGTAAAGGTGGGACTGCCAGTAATTCGAGTTGAGACTGGTGTACTGGATGGGATCCCCACAGTGCAGGAGCATCCCGTCCCCCACATAAAAGCCCACATGGCTGACCCCCGGCGTGTCGTAGGTGCCCACAAAGAACACCAGATCCCCCGGCCGCGGCTCGGACACCGGCGTAGAAATGTTGTAGAGACCCTGCGCCCCCAGCCGCCCGGTATTGCACAGGCCGCTGCTGGTCAGAACATAGCTGACAAAGCCGCTGCAATCAAAGGAGGTCTGGGGACTGCTGCCGCCCCACACATAGGGGAATCCCAGATACTTCTCCGCCTCCGTAATAAGCGCCGCAAAGCGCTCGTCGGACAGGTACTCCGCCGGGATCTCGTACTTGGCGGGCGGGTTGGTCACATACTTGGGAACATAGCCGGAGGACGGGAACAGGTCGGGGCGGTTGCCCAGCGTGGACATATACACGGCGTACATGGAAAGCGTCTCCTGATCCATCATGTAGACCGGCAGATGGGAGAGGTCGAAGTTTTCCAGCTTCACGGTGCAGATATAATAATCGTAATAGACCCGGTAGCTCTCCGTATGGGTGTTGCCCTCCTCGTCCGTCCAGGTATCCGTCTCAATGTAGTACCGTCGTTCCACTTCCACCGTCTCGGTGAGGATGTATTGCTTGTCGAACAGCATTTGAAGGTCGCCCTGCACCTGGTCTATGGTGAAGGTCCCCTCATGGAGCGCCGACAGGATGGACAGCAGCACATAGGGATCGTGCTCGATCTCGTCCAGATCATAGTGATACTCGTCATAGTCGTGGGTCTGCTCATAGGTGTCCAGATACCGCCGCAGCTCGTCCTCTTTGGCGCAGTAGGCAGCCTCCGCTGCCAGCAGGTCAGCATCCTCGGAGAGATAGGAGGAGGCCACAATGTTGGACACGCCTCCTCCGAACATGGAGGAGCAGGATTGCAGCAGTCCCAGCAGCAGCACCAGCACAAGGCCGATCCCGCCGATGATAAGGAACACCTTCTTGTGCCGGGCTATGAACTCGCCGGCCTTCTTCGCCGCCTCCGCGCCCTTCTTTGCACTCTTGGCTGCCGTCTGCGTTGCCGCCTTTGCACCCTCCGCGCCGCGCGACGCCCGGTAGGCCGCCGCGTACTGCCGCTGCATCCGCTTCTTCTGCCAGATGCGGGAGATGGGGCTGCCGGACGCAAGCTGGGGGTTATCATGGAGCGCCTTTTGGTAAAGTGCCTCCGCGTTGGCCCTGACCGCCGCCTGCTCCGCCTTTGCCGCGTCCCGCCAGGGCTTCACCTGCCGCTCCGCCCGCCAGTTTTGCAGCTTGCGGTTCCCATAGCCCACGGCTTTTTCCATGCCGCGCTCGGTGAGATGGCCCGCCGCCACGCCGGAGTTCTCCTGCTCCACCTCCCGCACCTTGGCGTGGGCGGCGTGGGCGACCTCCTGCAAAGGCCGCGCCAGCGGGTTCGGCCCCGGCTGCCGGATCGAAGCCGGCTTATCCGTCTCATGGAATACCAGTCTTGTACGCCCGGCGCCGGAAGCCTCGTCAAAGACACGCTCCGTGCCCAGGACGCGCTTTTTGGGGATAGAGGCCCTTGCCGCGTCCAGCTTATCCGCCGCTTTATCGGATTTTCGGATCGCCTTTTGCAGCTCCGGCGCGGCACGTTCCTCCTCGGTGAATTGCAAACGGGAGGATGGGCGGCTATTTGCCACCGTACCCTCCCGGTAGGCTTTGCGGCGGTTCCGCCGCTTTTTCTTCTGAGACTTCCGGACGCGCCGGTCGTCCAGATGGTGGAGGACAGTCCTCGCCAGCACCGTGGAATCGCCGGAGGGGGAATAGTCCTGCTCCGGCGCACGGTCTGAAACATGGCTCGCCTCGCCTGTGACCATGTTGACGGAAATGGCTCCGTCGCGGGTCATCTTCTGCGCCTCCTTCTCGGCGGCCTTCCATTCCTTCATGCGTCACCACCTGCCTTTCCGTAGGGGCAAATGCTCACGCACTCGCCCGTCTCGATCATAGAGATATATTTGAAAATGGGGTATGCCTGCGGCGGGCAGACCGCGTTGCCCAGGGTTTTCAGCCGGAGGGCGCGGTCTGCGGTGTTTTCGGTAATACGGGGGACTCCTTCCGGCTCGGCGGCCCAGAGGATACGTCCGTCCATTTCCGGGGGAAGCCCATGAG
>URTS01000178.1 GCA_900550685.1 uncultured Oscillibacter sp.
AGCCCCAGCACCGCTACCATGGCAGAGGGCCGTCCGGCTGCGGCTTCCTCCATGGCTTTGCCACGGAAGGCCACCAGCTCCACGGCGGTGTCGGCGTCAAAGACTCCGGCGGCGTGGAGGGCGGAGTACTCGCCCAGGGAAAGTCCGGCGGCGGCAGAGGGGACGATGCCCCGTTCCGCCAGCAGGGCCGTCATTCCGGCGGCAAAGGCCACCATGCAGGGCTGGGTGAACCGGGTCTGGTTCAAAACACCCGCCCGGTCGGTGAAGGAGACTTCCTTCAAGTCAAAATCCACTTGTTGGGCGGCGCTGTCCAGCACCTTTCGGAAGGCGGGGAACGCCTTGTACAGGTCGGCCCCCATGCCGGGGTGCTGGCTGCCCTGTCCGGCGTATAAAAATCCTAGCTTCATTGCGCGTTTCTCCATTCGTCCATGATCTGGGCCATCTGCTGCTGCACGGTGGAGAGGGTGTTGATCTCCCCGGCGTTGGCCCCGCAGAAAAACAGGCCGTTTTCCCAGTCTCCGTTCCGGGCGGCGATGAGGGCCCGGGAGATACAGTAGGGGGCGTTTTTGCCATCGCAGGTGGTGATGCACTTCATGCACCGGTCCGGGGGCGGCTGGGTCCCATCCTCCACACGCCGGATCAGGGGGCTGCGCAGCGCCCGTCCCGGCATCCCCACGGGGCTTTTCACCAGGGTGATGTCATCGGCCTTTGCCGCTAAGAGCCGCTGCTTGTAGCCCTCGGAGGCGTCGCACTCCTCCGTGGCGATGAACCGGGTGGCAAACTGCGCCCCGGCAGCGCCCTCCTTCATGTAGCGGGCCATGTCTGCGCCGTTTTTCACGCCGCCGGCCACGAAAACCGGAATGTCCCGGCCCGCCTTGTCCCGGAAGGGGGCGATGGCGGTCAGGACCTCCCGCAAAAGGTCGGAAAGGGAGGGGGGCGCGTCTAAATCCTGTCGGGAAAAGCCCAGATGCCCCCCGGCCTCCGGTCCCTCCAAGATCAAAAAGTCGGGGATGCGGCCATAATGCCGGTCCCACAGCTTGCACAGCAGTCCCGCCGCCCGGCCGCTGCTGACGATGGGGGCAATGGCGGCGTCACTGTCGGAAACTTCGGAAGCCAGCGCGGGGAGATCCTTGGGAAGTCCCGCGCCGCAGACGATGGCGTCGGCCCCCGCCCGGAGAGCGGTGTGGACGCTGTCGGCATACTGGGTGGTGGCCACCATGGCGTTGACGGCCACCAGGCCCACGCCGCGGGCAAGCTCCTTGGCCCGGCGGACCTGGCGGTCTAGGGCCCGGAGGTTGGCTTCAAAGGGATGCTGGGCGAAATCCGGCTCCTGAAAGCCGCAGAGGGCGGTGGAGAGGGTCCCCATGCCGCCGCAGGCGGCCACGGCCCCGGCCAGGTGTTCCAGGCTGATGCCCACCCCCATGCCGCCCTGTAAAATGGGCAGGGGCAGGGTCCTGCCCCGGATCGTCACCGCCATGCTTCCTCCGTGGCCTTCAGAACGGCCCGGCTGCTGTTGTACAGTTCCTCAAAGATCTGCCGCAGGGGACGGATCTCGTGGAGCATCCCGGCCACCTGGCCCGCCATGACGCTGCCGCGGTCCATGTCGCCGTCGAACACCGCCCGGCGGAGCCCGCCCAGGGTCACGTGTTCCAGCTCCTCCAGCGTGGCCCCCCGCTTTTCCAGGGCCAGGTACTCTCGGGCCATCTTGTTTTTCAGCACCCGGACCGGGCCGCCGATGGAGCGGCCTGTGACGGTGGTGTCGCTGTCCTTGGCCTTCAGCAGGGCCTGCTTATAGTTGTCGTGAATGGGACATTCCCGGCTTGCCAGCAGGCAGGTGCCCACCTGGATGCCGCAGGCACCCAGGGCGAAGGCGGCGGCAGCCTGACGGCCGTCGGCAATGCCGCCGGCGGCGATGACGGGAACGTCCACCGCGTCGATGACCTGGGGCACCAGGGCCATGGTGGTCATTTCGCCCACATGGCCGCCAGACTCCATGCCCTCAGCGATGATGGCGTCGGCTCCCTGATTCACCAGCCGCTTGGCAAGGATGGAGGCCGCCACCACGGGCAGTACCTTGATCCCGGCTTCCTTCCAGGCGGGGATGTACTTGCCGGGGCTGCCCGCCCCGGTGGTCACCACCCGGACGCCCTCTTCCATGATGATCTGGGCCATTTCGTCGGCACAGGGGTTCATCAGCATCAGGTTCACCCCGAAGGGCTTGTCCGTCCGCTCTTTGCAGATGCGGATCTGCTGGCGCAGAAGGTCGGCCTGCAGCATGCCGCCGGTGGCGATGACGCCTAAGGCTCCGGCGTTGGAACAGGCGGCGGCAAATTCGCCGGTGGCGATGTTGGCCATGCCGCCCTGAATGATGGGGAACTCCGTCCCCAGAAGTTCATTGAGTTTTTTCATGGTGTGCTCCTGTTATCATACGCCGGGTCCCGGCGGCAGACTGTGGAAAATTTCATGCCATTTCAAGGACGGCGCCGCCCCAGGTGAGGCCGCCGCCGAAGGCCACCATCAACAGGCGGCTGCCGGGGCCGATGCGGCCCTGGTCCTCCAGTTCGGAGAGGACCAGAGGAACGCTGGCGGCGGCTGTGTTGCCGTAGTGGTCGATGTTTTTGTAGTATTTTTCCGGCGGGATGCGGTATTTCCGCACCGCCAG
>URTS01000179.1 GCA_900550685.1 uncultured Oscillibacter sp.
CTGTTGATATTGGCTGTGCTGGCACTGTCCGCATCCAAGCCCTCAGAGACCATTACCCCCGATCCTATTCCCGCCAATGAAGCAGAAGCCAAAGTGCCTCAATCGGACTTTGCCCTGATCCTGGGCTGGACGGAAGACGGCTCGTTTTTGGAGTTAGGCGCTCAGGAGGGCGAGTATCCCTTTGGCGTACCGCTGCTTCCGGACAGCGAGGAGGCGGCAGCAAAGGGCGACAACGGCGACACGGTCCACACCATCGGTGACCCGAAAACAGACGGCATCCGGTTGACCTACGCCCATATGGACGGACAGCCGGATACGATTTGGAAGCTGGAAACCGCATACACCAAGGAGATCTCCACGCCCCGTGGCATCCATGTAGGCAGCACCAAGGCGGAGGTGGTAGGAACCTACGGCAGTGAGCTGGTATACTGCGTCAAGGAGGAGAATGACACCCTCGTTGAACACGATTACTTTTACGCCTATCAGCCTCAGGAGGCATTCTCCAACAGCATTTGCTTTTTCATGAAGGACGGGCTGGTATCCGGCATCCGGGTGGAAAATATGCTGGATGCCGGCAATCAAGCCTATGCCGTCAACAATATTTCCATTTTCCCCATCCAGCGGAACGGCGACCCGGACTACTCCAACCGGCAGGACATTTACCAGGAGCCGGTAGACGCTACCCGGCAGGTCTATATTGCGTGGAACCAGCTTGTAACCAATGAAAACCTCTCCGCCGAGGAGCGGTATGCCTACCGCCGGGATGTTTTCACCAACCTGCCGGATATGGATTGGCAGGAATTTGGGGAACTGGGCGGTATCAACGGTGATGACACTATCTTTGCTTTGATGGACTGGCTGCGGGAGCAGGACAGCTACTCCTCCAGCGAGATCTACTACATTCAGCGCGGCTATGCCGCCGGCGGCCTTGATGGCGCTTATTCAGAAAATTACTGTTCCATCCTGGCTTCCGCCGTGGCCTACGACCCGGTATCGTTCGCCAAAGAGCTGGCCTATGATTCCGGTGGGGACGAATCTGAGCTCCGTACCCGTATCCTGATGGGAACCGCTTACGGCATCGACTATCCGCCCCACCGGGCCGATGCCGCCGTAGAGGCCCTGGATGCTGTGATCGACACCAATGCCCTGACGGCGGAGGAAAACGGCTGGGCCAAGCTGCTGCGGTACTACCTGGCAAATCCCAATGATGGCTATTACGCCGACTACCCCAAAACGCCGGCGGAACTGGGCGCCTGACGGCCCCCTCTCCTGGCTAAACATGCAAAAAGGACAGCGGAAGAAAATCTTCCGCTGTCCTTTTATGCTTTCGTATCTCAAAATCTGCTCATGTATGCCGCTGCTGGCAATATGCAAATCCGTCAATCCGCTGCGGCGCAACGGCTTCAGTCATTCTCCCAGTTATGCCAGACGTTCTGGACATCATCATTGTCCTCCAGCATATCAATGAGCTTCTGCATATTCTTCAGGTCGCCCTCATCGGTGAGAGAGATGTAGTTCTGGGGCACCATGGCGATGTCGGCGGAGAGGAAGGTGTAGCCCTTGTCCTCCAGGGCCTTGACCACGGTGTTGAAGTCATCGGGCTCGCAGCGGACTTCCATGACCATGCCGTCAGCCTCAAAGTCGGCGGCGCCGGCCTCCAGGGCATCCATCATAACGGTGTCCTCGTCCAGCTCCTGGTCCTCGTTGTCAATGACGATAACGCCCTTTTTGTCGAAGCTCCAGGACACGCAGCCCTGTGCGCCCAGGTTGCCGTTGCACTTGTCGAACGCGTGGCGGACCTCGGGGGCGGTACGCTGACGGTTGTCGGTCAGGGCGTCCACGATGACGGCCACGCCGCCGGGACCGTAGCCCTCGTAGGTGACAGACTCGAAGTTCTCGGTGCTGCCGGCACCCAGAGCCTTGTCGATGGTGCGCTTGATGTTGTCGTTGGGCATGTTGGCAGCCTTCGCCTTGGCGATGACGGTCGCGAGACGGGAGTTGTTATTCGGATCGCCCGAGCCGCCCTGCTTGACGGCGACGATGATCTCCTTGGCGATCTTAGTGAAGGCGGCGCTGCGCTTGGCGTCAGCCGCGCCCTTCGTCTTTTGAATATTGTGCCACTTGGAATGTCCGGACATGATGTGATCTCTCCTTACAGATAGTATTGAATGACGTCTCTGTGCGACGTCGATATTACGGTTTTCACCTCGGGGAAATGCTCCTCCAAATACGCCTTGACCGCCGGGCAGACGACGTTCTCCGTCGGAAAATGCCCCGCGTCGATCAGGTTGAGTCCCCGCGTATCCAGAAAATCGTTGTAGCGCAGATCGCTCGTCACGAACGTATCGCAGCCCTGCGCAATGGCCTGCGGGATGTATTCGCCGCACGCGCCGCCGCCGACGGCCACGCGGTACACCCGCCCGCTGCCGCGGCAATAGCGCAAGCCGCCGCAGCCGAGTAATTCTATCACATCCCGCAGGAACTCTTCAAGCCCTTTTTCGCAGGAAAGTGTGCCGATCCGGCCAATTTTTTCGTCGTTGAGCAAAAGAATGTCGTTCAGGCCCAGTTTTTTCGCCAGACAGTCGTTCACGCCGCCGTCCGCGGCGTCCAGATTCGTGTGCATGCAGATGGCGGAAATGTCG
>URTS01000180.1 GCA_900550685.1 uncultured Oscillibacter sp.
GCCAACAAGGCGAACCAAAGCAGGTGGCACAACACCGTGAGCGGGTAATTCACCACCGGAACGAATACGTTGACGGGACGATTACCGTCGGCAGTCCGTACGAAAGGATTGAAAAACAGAATCGTTCCGTCGTCGAAATGCGCTTCGGCACGCGCGTAGGCATCGTTCTTCCGAAAAGCATAAACGGCCTCGGCCCCGCTTTCCTCTGCAAGCAGCGTTCCGTTTTGTCCGATAAACCGGATTGCCGAAGCGGGCCGGTCGACCCGGATGCGAATCGTATCGCCCTGCATCGAAATGCGCTCCATTCGGGGCAGGTCTCCGTGCGGATCGGGACGGTTATTAACGTCGTGCGGAACGTATACCGCATAAGCGGCCCCTTTTTTCAAAGACTTCATAATATCTCCGGGACGTAACGACGGCGTATTGACCATCGTGAAGCAGCGCTGGAACCACGACGACCGGTTGCGGATATTGTGCGCGTCGTCGTCGCCGATCAGGGTCGAATAGATCCCGGCCGAAAGCGCCGTATCCCAGTACTGCTCGGAACGCTCGCGTCCCCGTTCCGGATTGATTTCCAATAGATCGTACCCGCGCAGCCAGCCGTACACCGCCAGGTCGATGATCCGGGCGTTGGCCTGGTGAAAGACGAAGAAGTCGATGTCATCGATGGTCAGGCCGGACTTTGCCAGCACGGCGTCCATACAGGCGGGCACGGTCTCCACGGCGAACTTGAAAACCTGGGTGCCTTCCATGGAGAGTACGTTTGGCTCACCTCGCCCCAGGCCCGGCAGGCGGAGAAGGGTGTCGTTTCCCCGGCTGCCCAGCACGGCCCCGATGGAGGGCCAGCCCTCCCGGCACTCCACCACGGCGGCGGCCGCGCCGTCGCCGAAGAGGATGCAGGTGCTCCGGTCCGTCCAGTCCACTACCTTGCTGAGAGCCTCCGCCCCCACCACCAGCCCGAATTTCCGGGGAGCGGCGTTCAGGAGACACTCCATGGTGTGGAGGGCATAGACAAAGCCGGTGCAGGCGGCGTTCAGATCAAAGCAGGGGGTGTCCTCCGGCAGGCCCAGGGCCTTTTGCAGCATGCAGGCGGCGGAGGGCACCACGGTGTCCGCCGAAACGGTGGCCACGATGCAGGCCCCGATCTCCGCCGGGGAGACCCCGGCTTTTTTCAGGGCGGCCCGGGCGGCGTTCACGCAGAGGTCCGTGTGGGTCTCCGTGGTGCAGCGGTAACGGCTGCGGATGCCGGTGCGGGCGGTGATCCAGGCGTCGTTGGTGTCCACCAGCTGGGCCAGGTCGTCATTGGTGACGGTATTGGCGGGAACACAGCGGCCTGTGCCCCGGAGCTTGATGCCGTTCATGGCGCCTCCTTTCCGCCGCCCATAGCGCGGAATTTTTCGTATCTCTGCCGGACCAGGGCGGCGCCGCTCTCCTTGGAGAGGGCGGTCAGGTGGTGGGTCAGAGCCCGGTCCAGATTCTGTATCATCCGGGCGGGATCGGCCTGTGCGCCGCCGGAAGGTTCTGGAATGATGTCGTCAATGATGCCCAGGGCCTTCAGGTCCGGGGCGGTGAGCTTCATCAGCTCCGCCGCCTCGCCGGAGCGCTGGGCGTCCTTCCACAAAATGGAGGCGAAGCCCTCCGGGGACAAAATGGCGTACACCGCGTTTTCCAGCATCAGCACCCGGTCGGCCACCGCCAGGGCCAGAGCGCCGCCGCTGTTGCCCTCCCCGGTGATGACGGCGATGACCGGCACGGTCAGGCGGCTCATCTCAAAGAGGTTCCGGGCGATGGCTTCCCCCTGGCCGTGTTCCTCGGCCTCCAGGCCGGGGTAGGCGCCGGAGGTGTCAATCAAGGTAAAAATGGGACGACGGAACTTTTCCGCCTGCTTCATCAGCCGCAGGGCCTTGCGGTAGCCCTCCGGCCCCGGCATGCCGAAATTGCACCGGAGGTTTTCCTCCAGATTTTTGCCCTTCCGGGTGCCGATCACGGTAATAGGCTGGCCGTGGAACAGGGCGATGCCGCCTAAAACGGCGGGGTCCTCCCGGCAGGCCCGGTCTCCCCGCTGTTCAAAGAAATCGATAAACAGGCCGGCGATATAGTCCGTGATATTGGGCCGCTGGGGATGGCGGGCCAGCGCCACCCGCTCCGCGGCGGTTTTCTCAGCCATGGCGGTCTCCTTTCCCGTGGAGTTTCAGCAGTTGGGCCAGGGTGCTCCGCAGTTCACTGCGGGGAACCACGGCGTCCACAAAGCCGTGCTCCATCTGAAATTCCGAGCGCTGGAAGCCCTCCGGCAAAGTCTCGCCGATGGTCTGCTGGATCACCCGGGGCCCGGCAAAGCCAATCAAAGCGCCGGGTTCGGCCAGAATAATGTCACCCAACGAGGCAAAGCTGGCGGTGACGCCGCCGGTGGTGGGGTCCGTGAGAACAGAGATGTACAGCAGTCCCTTTTCCGAAAACCGGGCCAGTGCGGCGCTGGTTTTTGCCATCTGCATCAGGGACAGGATGCCCTCCTGCATCCGGGCGCCGCCGCTGGCGGCGAAGAGGAT
The DNA here is from genome assembly GCA_900550685.1 of uncultured Oscillibacter sp. Classification (GTDB taxonomy): domain Bacteria; phylum Bacillota; class Clostridia; order Oscillospirales; family Oscillospiraceae; genus Oscillibacter. Next base: position 2,547 of record URTS01000180.1, read on the forward strand.
CAGAGGTAGCTTGTTCCTGGCGGCGTATTCAATGGCCCGGGTCAGCTTTTCCCCCACGGCGGCGCTCATGCTGCCCATGAGGAAGCGGCTG
>URTS01000181.1 GCA_900550685.1 uncultured Oscillibacter sp.
TGATGACCAGCGGGGGGAAGAGCATCTTGTTGCTGCGGCCGGTGACCTTCAGGAACACGCACAGGGTGATGAGCACCAGGGCGCTGAGGAGCTGGTTGGCGGAGCCGAACAGGGGCCAGATGTTGGAATAGCCGATCTTGGTCAGCACATAGCCCAGCACCAGGGTGAGGACCGTAGAGAAATAGGTGTTGCACAGCAGCTTCCGCCAGCCCTCGGCGTGCTCCATATCGTCCACGCTGAACAGCTCCTGGAAGCTCATGCGGGCAATGCGGGCCACAGCGTCCAGGCTGGTGAGGGCCAGGGCGGAAACGCACATGGTCATAAACACGGTGGCGGTGTACACCGGCACGCCGAACATCTCAAAGAAGCCGGCCACGCCGCTGCTGAAGATCTGGAAGGGGGTACCGGCGGCAGGGGTGCCGTCGGCGGCTGCGGCGGCACCGGCCACGCACAGGGCCAGGACCGCCAGCAGGCTCTCCAGCACCATGGCGCCGTAGCCCACCTTCAGCATATCCTTCTCGTTTTCAACGGTCTTTGAGGAGGTGCCGGAGGACACCAGGCTGTGGAAGCCGGACACGGCGCCGCAGGCCACGGTGACGAACAGGATGGGGAACATGGTTCCCAGCTTCTCATTGGTAAAACCTGTGAACACCGGCAGGTTCATGGTGGGATGGGCCACCAGCAGGCCCACCACGGCCCCGGCGATCATGCAGATGAACATGAAGGTGGTCATGTAGTCCCGGGGCTGCTTCAGAAGCCACATGGGCAGCACGGCGGCGAAGAAGATGTACACAAAGGTGATGTAGCTCCAGGTAGCCTTGCCGAAGATCAAGGGGCAGTTCATGCCCACGGCGAAGGAGGCCAGGATGCACACGATGGCCAGCACCGCTTCCTTCCAGCCGGTGAGGTTCCACTTCTTCTGCACCAGGCCCATCACCACGGCGAACACCATGAACATGATGGACACCATACCGGCGGCGCCGTTGGTCTGGGCGGCATCAGCGAGCTGAGTGGTGCCGTCCACCACGGTGTAGGCGTTGAAGGTGCCTGCCACCATGTCGGCAAAGGCGGCGATGACAATGAGGCAGAACAGCCAGCAGAACAGCAGGAACAGCTTCCGGCCCAGCTTGCCGATGTACTTCTCGATGAGCATGCCCATGGACTTGCCCTCGTTCTTCACGGAGGCATACAGCGCGCCGAAGTCGGTAACAGCGCCGAAGAACACACCGCCGATCAGCACCCACAGCAGCACCGGCAGCCAGCCGAAGGCGGCAGCCTGGATAGCACCGGTAACAGGGCCAGCACCGGCAATGGAGGAAAACTGGTGGCTGAACACGGTCCAGCCGTTGGCGGGAACATAGTCCTTGCCGTCGTTGTACTTCACGGCAGGGGTCTTGGCCTTGGGGTCGATGCCCCACTTGTTGGCCAGCCACCGGCCGTAGAGGGTGTACGCCGCTACCAGAACAACAGCTGCCAGCAGCACGATCACTAAGGTATTCATGGTCAATTCCTTTCTCTTTCCTAAAACGAATTTCCGTTCAAGCGGTCAAAGGGGAACAAAAAAACCTTCACCTTTCCGCAGCAGCCCCCGCAGGGGGAATTGCTGTGCAAAGACGAAGGCTCATCCGGGACGCCGTGCGCCCGCGGCATAACTTCCGCGATACCACTTTGCTTGCCGGCAGAACTGTCGGCCACTCATCCGCCGCCCGGCGTAAGACCCGGAGGGCAGTCCCCTTTAACGGTGGGTACCGGCTGGGGCTACTGGGCGGAAATGCGCCTTTCGCCGAAGCTGCTCACAGGGGATGGCCTGCCCGTTCCTTGCTGCCGTTTTGCACCGCCAACGGCTCTCTGAAAGCGGTATCCGGGGAAGTCTTGTCCTGCTCCTGGCATTTGACTGATTGAACGGTTGTCACAATAAACTTCTGCAGGGGATTTGTCAACACCCTGCCGCCGGTTTTCCCCCAATTTCGGCAGGCAAAATAATTTTTTCTTTTGCGGCAAGCCAATATTTATGCAACATTTATCCGCTTTTTCAGGGAAACCACAGGCAGCCGGATGCCAACAGCTCCCGGGATGTATCCTCCCGGGAGCCGCTTTGACGCAGGCAGGTGCTCTTATACTTCCTTGGCAAACAGACCGTGGCGGGCGCAGTACCACAGCAGCGTGCCGTGGGCAAAGTGGGGCAGACGCACCTCCAGGCCCCACTCCGGATACAGCTTCTTCATCACCAGGGTATCCCCGGTGAGAAAGGCCATAAAAGAGAGATAGTGTTCCCGGACCATTGCGTGTCCGCCGGTAACATACCACTCCCCATCGCTGACGGAGATATCCATCCGCTCCTCTCCCGCCGCCTTCTGCACCGGCAGGGGCTCCAGCTGCTTTCCGCAGCAGTTCAGGGTCCCGCCGTCTGTGGACGTCAGCTGGTTGCCGCAGTCCGGACAGACGTAAAACCGCATTTTCTTCAGGTTTCCGTTGGTCATTTCATTTTCCTCCAAATCCCCCTGGAGGAGGGCTTTGGTATCCACCCCCAGGGCCTCCGACAGTGCCGGGAGGAGGGAGATGTCCGGCGCCCCCCGGCCCGTTTCCCTTAATTAAAGATATTGTTGGGTAAAAAAGAAAGGTCAGTCGATTT
>URTS01000182.1 GCA_900550685.1 uncultured Oscillibacter sp.
CTTTACGCTTTCTGCCGCCCACGCTGCCGAGGATGAGCCCCTGCTCCGTGGGCAGTTCCTTCCCCTTGCGCCAGCGGCGGGGGCGGAAGGGTACGGTGTGGTAGGTCTTGCCGATCTCCTTGGGCGTTGCCCACCGCGCCGTGCCGTGCTGACCGTCGCCCACCGTCTTGCTCTTGATGCAATCAAGGGAGTAGCTCTTGGAGAGGAAGGATGCCATGAGCAAAAACACCAGCAGAGCGCCGCAGAGGGCGAGGAAGATCCATGTATCCCCGTTCATGGTTAGTTCTCCTTTCTCTCAAATTTGGCGCACAGATCGTCGTTCCAGTCCTTGTGTACCGGACAGAGCCGCTGTACCTCCAAGCCCATGTCCTCCAGCGTATCTGTCATGCGGTCGCAGGCATCATTGCCCGCGTCATCGTTGTCAAGGCAGAGGTACACCGTGTCCAGCTTGGGGTTCTGCCGCAGCCGTTCCAGCACCGGTTGGATGGATGTCCCGCAGCAGGCGACGTAGCTGTGCTCCTGCCAGCCGTATGGGTAGAGGGTGATGTGGGACAGGAGATCGATGGGGGCCTCGAACACATAGAGGGACTTGTCCGTGCCGTCCTTATGAAAGCAGTGTTCGCTGGCGCTGCTCTCAATGTTCATGCGGAACACCCGTCCCTCACTGTTGGTGCTGCGGATGTGGGCGTGCTTTGCCTCGCCGCTGCCATCCAGCCCCACGAAAACACAGTTGTGATGCTTGTCCTCGTAGAGCAGCTTTTCGTGTACGAAATAGGAGATGACCTCCCGGTCGATGTGCCGCTGGCGCATGAGGTAGGCGTACATACGCCGCATGGTCCCGTAAGGCTCCGGCAGAGCGAAGGGCTTCGGAGCCTCCTTTGCGGGCTTTGCCTGCTCATACGATTTTCCATTCTTTCTGCCCAGCAAAAGCAAAACCGCCTCCTGATAAGGGAGACGGTAATAACGCTGGACAAAGCTGACGGCATAGCCGCCCTCGCGCTTGGAGTGGTCGAACCACTTGTTGCCCCGGACGGTGATGCTGGGATCGTTGGGCGTACGGAATTCCCGGCCGGAGCGCACAGGTCGCTCCCCCTGGGCACGCAGCAGAGACACGAGATCCGTGTTCTGCGCCCGCGCTTTTTCCTCCGGCGTGAAATAAATATATTTGCTCATGATGTGTCCTTTCAAAATTCTGCTTTGCGCTATCTGAACATTTGTTCCTCATGGTCATCCGGCTTGTGCCCCATCGCCAGCCGCTTGCGCTGCAATTCCTGACGGCGCTTATGGTCGATCTGCAAGCCGCGGTGGATCTGATCGATCTTGCTGTTGTCCTCAAAAATTCTGCTCATGTGATGCAGCATCCGCACGACGGTTTCACCCACCGTGGGAGCACGATAATCTGATCCTGCCGGTGCGGTTTGCCCTGCTTGACTGGATGGCTGTGAGTGCGTCGGAGTCATTTCGCCCACAGGCGGCACGCTGTCTTTGGAGGCAGCAGCGTCAGCGGAGCCGGTATCTTCCGATGTGGCGCTGGCCGCACGGTCAGATTTGGGCTGTGCGGGAACGGCTGGTGCTGTGGATTCTACTTCGGCTTTCGTGGCCGCCGCGGAATTCTCAGGCGAAATGGATTCCACCGATGTGGCAGAAGATCTCCGTGCGTCCGCGTACCTCTGCCAATCCGCCATCCATTGCAGCGTTTCCTGAATGACCATGTTGCGGACGCTCCGGAACTCCTTTTGCCGGGAGAGCGGCAACCGCTTGGGCGGCCGCTGATCGTAGTCCAGACACACCTGCTCGTAGAGCGTCTGCCACGTTTTGTGTGCGGCGGACACCCGCTCGTCCTTCGCCAGCTCCTCCACGATGGCGTCCACGATGGCCTTGACCCTTGGCGGCAGGTAGCCGTAGACCTTTCGGCCTTTGACCGTCAGCAGGCGTTCCGCCAGCTCCTCGGTGAGCTGTTCCAGCCGCGGGTTCTCGACCGCTCCGCTGCCCAACTGCGCGACGCACTCCACCATGGCCCTGCGGGTCTGTTCTTGGAGTTCCTGCCGTGCGGTATCTTTTTGCTGGTAGATGTGCATCCGATCCGCATAATAGATTCGTCTGGCAAAGGCAGACTTCACCTGCCGGATGCCTTCTTTCGTGAGATAGCCCTCGCGGGGATCGGTCGAGAACACGATCATGTGAATGTGCACCTGCTTCGGCTTGCGATGAAAGGCGACATACCAGCGCAGGTTGTCCGATTGGATCTTGTACGCCGCCGCGATGTCGTTGGCAGAGGCCTTGACCAGCGCCTGCCAGTTTTTCGCACTGTCATAGCCCAGCCGCTCCGCGTCCTCACGGCGCAGCGCGATCACCGGCGTCCACACATTTCCCGGATGCTCCGCTACCTCCCGTACCGCCTGCGCGAGATTTTTTACCTTACCGTTGGCGTCCCACAACCCGTGCTCGCCGTCTTTCTGGACGCCAGGGCGGTGGGAGATGTAGTCGATAAAATTTTCCTTTTGCTCCAACGCCTCCATGTAGTCTTCCTGCACCTGCTGGATGAACGCAGAGGCGCTGCCCTGGGTGGGG
>URTS01000183.1 GCA_900550685.1 uncultured Oscillibacter sp.
TGATCCGCCCCGGCGCGGTGTCCAAGCAGCAGCCTGCCGCCTTGTAATCAAAGGCCTTCATGGCGGCCTCGACTTTTTCCTCCACCGTGCGGCACTCCTGGTCATAGTCAAAGGGGCCGTGCTCAAAGACCACATATTCCCCCTCCGGGATGGCGGTCAGGAGCATCTGGGACGGCACAGGGCCGCTGTAATCCGCCGGGAGCCGGACGCCGTAGCACTCCGTCCGCAGAAAGCCCCAATCGCACAGGCGGCCGGTGGGATCATTGAGGTAAGCCATGATCTGCCCGGCGGTGCCGTCGCTTTCGCTGCCGCCGTTGTCGTCCAGTTTGCCCTGGATGCTGTCCAGCAGACCGCAGATGGTTTCGCAGTCCTGTCCGGGGATTTTGGACTGCTTCTGCCAGAAGTCCCAGTAGCCGTTGCTCTCCCGGTTTTCGATGTGCAGAAATTTGTGGGCGGGAATGGTGACGAAATAGGTCTTAATCCCGTCAGTTGATTTGACCATGCCGATCTCTCCTAAACCTAAAAAGTAACGGTCAAAGGGGTGAATCTTGGTGCGGAGCACCACCGGCACCGGATGCTTCCGGTATGCGCCGGGGGTGATGCTGTAGGCACTTTTGAAGGCCCGGGTGAAGGCTTCGTGAGAGGAAAAGCCGTAGTCCAGGGCAATGTCCAGCAGGGGACGGCGGTTGTCCCGCACCTCCTTCAGGGCGAAGGCCAGTTTCCGGCGGAACAGGTAGTCCCGAAAGGACATGCCGGAAATTTCCCGGAATTTCCGGGTGGTGTGGTACTCCGAGTAGCCCAGGGAGCCGGACAGGGTCCGCAGGGCCGTGGCCTCGCTGTCGTGGCGGGCCAGACAGGCGTCGATCTCATCTACGATCATTTGAATCTGCCGCTGCCATTCGTACATACAGATACCTCCGCTTCGACCGTGCTGGAAAAAGTATAGCATGGTTAAAGAAGAACCGCTTGACTTGACTTGCGGAATCAGCCGGCAAGACGGATAAGGATGGCATTTGCAGCCGGTGATTTGAAGAGATTGAAAACAAAAGGACCGCTGCTGTTCAGCAACGGTCCTTTTGGCGCGGAAGGAGGGATTTGAACCCTCGCGGCGGTTTTAGCCACCCTACTCCCTTAGCAGGGGAGCCCCTTCGGCCTCTTGGGTACTTCCGCAGGTCGATGGTGTTCTATAAAATGGCGGAGAGAGTGGGATTCGAACCCACGGAGACTTGCGCCTCGCCGGTTTTCAAGACCGGTTCCTTAAACCGCTCGGACATCTCTCCATCAGCGTGGCAGGTTCTCCGGCTCTCAAACGCTTAGTTAGTTTACCATACCCGGCACCGGTTTGTCAACCGAAAAAGTAAAGAATATTCCAAGAAAATTCACGACGGGGGAAAACGTTCACAATTTAGGAATGACTTTTGTGGGGGGAACGGTTATAATAGTGCCAATAAACAACTGGTTTTGCAGCCTGATGCATCCAAACAAATGACAGGAGGTTCTGTTTTGAAGAAACTGAATCAATGGATCGACCGGTTTGCCTACAGCCATCCCCGCTTTGGCATCCCGAATCTTATGCTGTATATCGTCATCGCCAATGCGGCCACCTACATCCTTACCATGTTTGCCGGATCGGAGGCGCTGAGCTTTTTGGAGTTCGATCTGTACCACCTGCTTCACGGCGAAGTGTGGCGACTGGTGACCTTTGTGCTGCTGCCCTTCAGCTACAGGCCGTTTTCTCTTTTTATTATGCTGTCCTTTTACTATTTTGTGGGCGGCACGCTGGAACGGGAATGGGGCACTGCCAAGTTTACCTTATATTATCTCAGCGGAATGATCCTCAGCGTGTTGTCCACGGTGATTCTGTCCCTGGCCACGGGTTACTATGGATGGAGCCTGTCCGACGCCTATTACATCAACCTGACGATGTTCCTGGCCTATGCGGCATTGTATCCGGATGCCCAGATCTGGTTCTATATGGTGATCCCACTGAAAGCCAAGTGGATAGCCTGGGCGGACATTGCCCTGTTTGGCTGGAACATTTTCAGATCCTTGACCTATGGCGCTTACGGCAGTGCACTGGCCGCCGTGGTGGCGATTCTGAATTTTGTCATCTTTTTCTGGGAGGATATCAAGGGGATACTGGGCATCCAGAGCCGCCAGCGCTCCCGACAGACCATCCAGTTCAAGTCTGCCGTCCGGCAGCAGAAGCGGGCGGAGGCAGAGCGGGGCTATCGCCACAAGTGCGAGATCTGCGGACGTACTGACGCTGACCATCCGGAACTGGAGTTCCGGTACTGCTCCAAGTGCCAGGGCTATCACTGCTTCTGCTCGGACCATATTTTCAATCACCAGCATTTTGATAAATAAGTGCGGCAGGACCTCCGGGAAACCGGGGGTTCTGTTTGCTATTGGGGGATGAGGTGGAAACGATACTATATAATATAATGGTGATGCGGCGGCGCTGGAAGGGAAGCAGCTGCAGCCGATGGTGAGATAGGGGAAAATT
>URTS01000184.1 GCA_900550685.1 uncultured Oscillibacter sp.
ACTATTTCATGCGAGACACGCCGCTGCAGGCGTTGGAGCAGTTGATGATGTCTCAACCCGGTCAAAAACCCAGAGGCGGTGGAATATACCGCAGCCCATTTCATTACACGCCCAAAGATGTGGCGTGCGAATACTGCCAGAACTATGTCCGCAAGCACCCGTGCCGTCTATGTGAATGTACCTGCCTGGATGAACGGATCGAGGCAGGTGTACTGAATCTGAATGAGTTCGTGCGGGACTGCTTCGCACCCTCTATCCTCATCGCCGGACTTATGGTGTTTAAGGATCACGCACTGTTGGGACTTGGTTTGATGCTTTCGGCTGGCGAGATTCCCCGCATTGCCGGAGCGTTTGGCCTGGATACGACAACAAGAGCCAACATTATGAGCGCAGTATATACGGCGCAGGCCGCTGTAAACACCACGCGCACGATCGTGCAGGCGGTGTCAAAATGAGCGGGCTCACTATGGGAAGCCTGTTTGACGGCATCGGTGGTTTTCCTCTGGCTGCCATTCGCAGCGGCATTACGCCGGTGTGGGCTTCGGAGATTGAAGCCTTTCCCATTGAGGTCACGAAGCAGCGCTTCCCAAGCATGATCCATGTGGGTGACATCACAAAGCTCAACGGCGCAGAACTGCCGCCCGTAGATATCATCTGCGGCGGCAGCCCGTGCCAGGATTTATCCGTGGCTGGAGCGAGAGCCGGATTATCCGGCGCCCGCTCCGGTTTGTTTATGGAGCAGGTTCGACTGGTAAAGGAGATGAGAAATGCAGACGAACAAAGAGGCCGAGCAGGTCACGCTGTCCGACCTCGGTATATGCTGTGGGAAAATGTTCCAGGAGCCTTCTCCAGCGGAACCCCCAAAGGCGAGGACTTCCGTATCGTCCTCGAAGAGATCGTCCGAGTTAAGTGCGGTTCCGTTTATGTCCCTGGACCTTACCCCTGGCCATGGCAATCTGCTGGGCGAATCCTACTGGGAACTGATTTCTCCCTGGCTTGGCGGTGCCTGGATGCTCAATACTGGGGTGTCGCCCAACGACGCAAGAGAATCTTCCTTGTCGCAGATTTTGCAGGACGCACCGCCGATAAAATACTATTTATCCCCGAAGGCATGTTTGGGGATCCTGCGCCGAGCTTCTGAACGCGGGAAAGCACTGCCGCCGAAGCTGGAACGGGCCTTGAAGATCCAAGCCGGGTTGATGCGCCCGGACGGGCAACCTACGGATTTGAATGCCTTCCATATCAATCAGCGGGACGAGGGTATCGACCTGCACGGTGTGTCCGGTGCCTTGATGGCAACCACCAATATGCAGATGCAGACCTTCGTGACGCAGCCGGATGACACCGTCGAGGGCTTTGACGGTTACAATGGTGACCTGACCGGCGATGTTGCCGCCACGCTCGGCGCGAACTGCGGGATGTCCACCGGCAGAAACGGTGTCATGGCCTTTGCTGCCAACCAAAGGGACGAGGTTCGTGACTTACATGATGTTGCGGGTGCTTTGAATGCGCAACCGGGAATGAAACAGCAGACCTTTGTAGCCGCCGCATTCTCGGCAGGAGCCGGTGCCTCTGCTGGGAGCATTGGGTATGGCGAGGAACTGGCACCTACGCTGAAGGGCTCTGCCAGCGGAAACTGTATGCCATCCGTCCTGTGCCTGAATGACCAGGGCGGAAGCGTTATGGAGTGCTCTGAGGATGTGTCCGGTACCCTGCGGGCGCAGGAGCATGGACACCAACCGCTCGTCTATGAAAACCATGGCATTGATGCCCGATACACCGGCCCTCACCAGGTGGTGCCTACCATGTCCGCAAGATACGGAACAGGCGGCAACAACGTGCCGCTCGTAGAACAGGAAGAAACCTTCTGCATCACGGGAAACGCCATTGACCGGCAGCCGCAGAATGGCGGCAACGGGATCGGGTATCAGCGGGATATCGCATATACGCTGACGGCCACAGATCATCATGCGGTCTATAGTCGCCAGCGTGTGGATGACTTCCGTGAGAATGGTGTGGTCAGCACGCAAAGTGCCCGTCAGCACAAGGATGCCACCGATCTCGTTTGCCAAAAGGCAGAAGCCTAACTGTTCACCTCCGCCATCGCTGCGTTCAGATCGACTGCATCTTCATCACCGAACAGTCCGTGTTCGCCCATCCGCTCCGCGCGAGGACGGGTTGCGATATACTTGGCGTAGCCGTCGATCTCCTGCACCTTGCTCCAGTTTTCCTCCATCGCCAGCGTGAGAAACTGCGAGGCGTTGAACTTTGTCGGGTGCGACGTGTAGTCTCCATATTCCAGAAGCGTTTTCGTATCCGGAAAATCCTTCGTCAGTTTTTCGATGAGCTGCGTCTGCCGTTTCGTCGGCGGTCGGTCGTCCGGCAGAATTTCTACCCGTTCGCGTGTCACGATGTAGCGCAGATACCCGCCCGCCGGTTTTGCACTGCCGCCCTTGAAATACGG
>URTS01000185.1 GCA_900550685.1 uncultured Oscillibacter sp.
CTTCTATCCGCGTAAACGGTGTAATGGTTCCCGGTCTTGCCCGCCCGGAGAAAGACGGGAACGGCTATGGAATGGAAAAACGCCGGAGGAGTTTACCGAGGCAGACGCTTATCCTACCCTCAAAAGGGAGTAGCTGGCACAGCTTTGTGTATCCGTCAGCGTCAGTACGAGCCGTTTGGCTCCGCCGCGGATTGAAAAGGCGAGACTTTTGTATCAATGGAAAGACATTGACGCAAAAGGGTTCGCCTTTTTTGCGTCTGTTGAAAGGAGTCACGGAACATGAAACATGAAAAACAGGTTTGGGAAAAATCCCGGGCGGAACTGTTCCGGGAACTGGGCTGTCAGGAATCAGGTCTGACCCAGGCGGATGCGGAAAGCCGACTGGCGAAATACGGTGCCAACGAGCTGCACGCCGGAAAGCAGAAGAGCGTTTTGCAAATCTTTCTGGGGCAGTTCGCAGATTTTTTGGTTTTGATTCTGATTTTTGCGGCTATCATTTCCGCCTGTATGGGCGATGTGGAAAGCATGGTCGTTATTTTAGCGGTCATCACCATGAACGCAATTCTGGGCACCATTCAGACCGTCAAGGCAGCAGCCTCGTTGGACAGTTTGAAACAGATGTCCGCTCCTACCGCCAAGGTGCTGCGGGACGGCCAAATCATACAGATCCCGGGGCGAGAGGTAGTTCCCGGTGATGTGGTTATACTGGAAGCGGGAGATTCCGTCTGCGCGGATGGTCGTCTGCTGGAATGTGCCAGTCTGAAGTGCGCGGAAAGCGCCCTCACTGGCGAAAGTCTTCCGGTAGAAAAGGATACGGATGAGATCACCGGAGAACCCGCGCTGGGTGACCGGAAGAACATGGTGTTTTCCGGCAGCTTCGTCACCTATGGCCGGGGGCGCTTCCTGGTGACGGCCACCGGCATGGATACTGAAATGGGAAAGATCGCTCTGCTGTTGAAAAACACGGAGGAACGGAAAACCCCGCTGCAGGTCAGTCTGGATCAGTTCGGCAGGAAGCTCTCCATCATCATTCTGGTGATCTGTGCGGTGCTGTTTGCCGTCAGCGTGCTGTGGCGGCACGAAAACGTGATGAACGCCTTCCTCTTTGCCGTCGCGTTGGCAGTAGCGGCCATCCCCGAGGCGCTCAGCTCCATCGTCACCATTGTGCTGTCCTTCGGCACCCGGAAAATGGCCAAGGAAAACGCCATCATCCGCCATTTGCAGGCGGTGGAGGGGCTGGGCAGCGTGTCCGTGATCTGCTCGGATAAGACCGGTACGCTGACTCAGAACCGCATGACGGTCAAGAAGCTGTATACCGGCGGAAGGGTGATCGACGCGAAGGACGCCGATTTCCATGACCCGATACAGGAGCCGCTGCTGCGGACGGCCCTGCTGTGCAGCGATGCCACCATCAGCGGTGACAATGAGATCGGCGATCCCACAGAAACCGCGTTGGTACGGCTGGGAGAAAGCAACGGCTTTGATGAGGACGTTGTCCGAAACCGCTGGCCCCGGCTGACGGAGATTCCCTTCGATTCCGACCGGAAGATGATGTCCACCGTCCACAAGCTGGCGGGCGGCTTCCTGATGGTCACCAAGGGCGCCGTGGATGTACTGCTGGAACGCAGTATCGTGACACCGGAAGAGCGGAGGAAGATCGAGCAGGTCAACGAGCAATTTTCCAACGAAGGCCTGCGGGTGCTTGCTTTCGCCTGTCGCCGCGTGGACAGTACGGCAGTCAGTTTGGCGGATGAAAACGGCCTGAACTTTTTGGGCCTCATTGCCATGATGGACCCGCCCAGAGAGGAATCAAAGGCGGCGGTGGCGGAGTGCATCCGCGCCGGAATCCGTCCCATTATGATCACCGGCGACCATAAGATCACGGCAGCTGCCATTGCCCGGGAGATCGGTATTCTGCGTGACGGCACGGAAGCCGTGGAGGGCGCGGTCATCGACAAAATGAGCGACGCGGAGCTGCGGGACTTTGTGCCGCAGGTCAGCGTCTACGCTCGGGTATCTCCGGAGCATAAGATCCGCATTGTCCGGGCCTGGCAGCATCGGGGCAACCTGGTGGCCATGACCGGCGACGGTGTCAATGACGCCCCTGCTCTGAAGCAGGCGGATATTGGCGTGGCTATGGGCATTACGGGAACGGAGGTTGCCAAGGACGCCGCCGGTATGGTGCTGGCGGATGACAACTTCGCTACCATTGTGAAGGCGGTAAAAAACGGCCGGAACGTATATGCCAACATCAAGCGGGCCATTCAATTCCTGCTCTCCGGCAATACCGCCGGGATCCTGACGGTGCTATACGCCTCCCTGCTGGGGCTGCCGGTGCCCTTTGCGGCGGTCCATCTGCTGTTCATCAATCTGCTGACAGACTCCCTGCCCGCCATTGCGCTGGGACTGGAGCCCCATACCGATGAAGTCATGCGGGAAAAGCCTCGGCCCC
>URTS01000186.1 GCA_900550685.1 uncultured Oscillibacter sp.
AGCTCCGCGATCGACTAAGGACTGCGCGTTGCTGCCAATATAAGAAATCCCCGACCGGAGTCGGGGATTTCTTATATTATCCTCTGCTGAAGCTGTGGAGAAAACCAGATAAAGCACATCAACGCTGCGAAGTGACTTCAAATCATAGAAATGTGGTTATTTCTTTCTAAAGAGCGAAACAGAGTTCAATAGAATGGATATTCCTACACATACCCACAGAGCCTTGCTCATGGTTGGCATAATATCCATCAAGCCTCCCCAATCTTCATTTAGCACACGCATCGCTCCGTCTGAATAAAACGAACATACGGTCAGGGCAGTGAAAGATAGGGCTGCGAATCTAAACCACTTTTCATTCTTATTTTTAAAAGAGTAAATCAGATTGAAGCCCGTAAAAATCATTGCAGAAATTCCGAAAAACAGCCACATATATATGACCTCCTTAATCTAACATACCCTGCGCTCTCTTGAGGCAAGGCTCACAATCGTATTGCTTACGGACAGGAACTGCCGATGAGAGGATCGTTCGCAGCCTCTTTATCGGTTCTCCGCCAGATATTCCTCTGCGTAGTGGACAGCCACCGCGCCGTCCGATACGGCGGTGACCACCTGCCGCAGCGCCTTGGTGCGCACGTCGCCCACGGCGAACACGCCGGGGATGCTGGTGCGGGTGGATTCGTCCGCCACGATATAGCCGGACTTGTCCAGCGCCAGCTCCCCTTGGAACAGCTCCGTGGCCGGGGCGCGTCCCACGCTGATGAACACGCTGTCACAGGAAAGGTCGTGCTCCGCGCCGGTGTTGACGTCTTGCAGCCGCAACCCCGTCAGGCGGTTGTCGTGCAGCAGAGCGGAAACGGTGCTGTTCCAGCAAAATTCTACGTTGGGCGCGTTCATCAGCGGTGCATGATAGACCTTCGTTGCCCGCAGGCTGTCCCGGCGGTGGATGAGGTAGACCTTTTGGGCAATACGGGACAGGGCAAGTGCATCCGCCGCGGCGGAATTGCCGCCGCCCACCACCGCCACGGTCTTGCCCCGATAGGGCGCGCCGTCGCAGGCGGCGCAGTAGTGAACGCCCTTTCCAACAAGCGCTTCTTCGCCGGGAACGCCCAGGGAGCGGGGCGACGCGCCGGTGGCGACGACCACCGTGCGGCTCTGAAAAACGCCCTCGCTGGTCTCCAGCGTCTTGATTTTGCCGGAAAGTCTTACCTTGTAGACCTCTGCCAGCTCCGTCACCGCGCCGAAGCGCTCGGCGCTCTGCTGCATTTTTTCGCCCAGCGTAAAGCCGTCGATGCCGCTTTCAAAGCCGGGATAGTTGTCGATCTGCTCCGTCAGCGCCATCTGCCCGCCGGCGGAGAGCTTTTCCAGCACCAGCGTGGAAAGTCCGGCACGGGCGGCATACAGGGCGGCGGTGTATCCGGCGGGGCCGCCGCCGATGATGATCATATCGTAGATTTTTTCCATGGCTGTCTCCTTATTGAGAAAGCGTTTCCTGGATAAATGTCTCAATGGCCGCCTTGGAGCCGGGCGCGACAATAGAGCCAATCGCCTCGCCGTTTTTAAAGAGCATCAGCGTGGGGATGGTGTCGATGCCGAAGCGCTCGATGAGCTGCGGCTCCTCATCGTAGTTGATCTTTCCGGCGATGAGCGTGTCGGCGTACTGCTCACCCACCTTGTCAAAGGCCAGGGCAATGCGGCGGCAGTAGGGGCACCACTGGGCCCAGAAGTCCACCAGCACGGGCTTGTCCGCGTGCAGAACGTCGTTTTCAAAGCTGTTGGTCGTAATGGTAAGCATCGTAAAATCCTCCTATTTGTGTGCAAAAAGTTGTGTTTCAATATCTGTGATCGTAATGTGCGAGAGATAGGCGGCGCATTCCTCGTTCATGCTCCGGTACAGTGCATCCATCACGCCCGCCATACCGGAGCAGATGGCGCAGTCCCGGTCAATGTCGCCGCTGTGCCACGCGCAGTCTACAAAGCGGGTATTTATCGCCTCCGCCACCTGCCGGAGAGAAAGTGCCGCAGGATCCGCACAAAGGCGGTAGCCGCCGTCCAGGCCCTCCCGGGTCTCCACCATCCCCGCCTTTTTCAGCCCCGCCAGCACGCGGCGGACGCGGGTGGGGTTGGTGCAGATGTTCTCCGCCAGCGCCTCGCTGCTGAGAGAGCGCCCGCTGTGGCTCAGGCAGACCAGCGCGTGGACGGCCAGATTAAAAGAACTGTCCACCCTTATCCCTCCTTTACAAGCTCGTAGGGCCAGTCGATGACGCCGCCAAAGTCGTAGACGCTCTGATACCCAAGCTTCAGCAGCTTTTGGGCGGCATCCTTGCTGCGGCGGCCGCTGCGGCAGTAGACCAGCAGCGTGGCTTCCTTGTCGGGCAGCGCCTCGGGCATTTCGCTCCCGATGCTCTCGTTGGGCACAAGGACGG
>URTS01000187.1 GCA_900550685.1 uncultured Oscillibacter sp.
AAGTCCTGCTCCGCACTGATCCGGTTTTTCCCGGCGGCGATGATCTCCTCCACCTCTCCCTCGCCGATGAGGGGGACAAACACCAGATTGTCGGCATTGTAGAGCTTTTCCACGCAGTAGGCGGGGAGGATGGAAATGCCTTCCTCGGCGGAGACCATCATGAGGATGCTCTCCGTGTCGGCGGAGCGGAAGAGGATGTTGGGCTTGTACCCCGCCGCCTGGTAGAGGTGCATGAACAAGGCGTCGCCGTAGGAATCGTCGGCAGCGTCTGGGGACATGTAGAGGATGTTCTCTCCCCTCAGCTCCTGGCGGCGGAGCTGCCGCCGCTGGGCCAGGGGATGGCCGGCGTACATGGCCACCACCAGCCCCGCCTTTTCCACCGTCCGGTAGGATACGCCCGCCTGGGTCTTCAGGTTGGTGCTGTCCCAGGTGAAAATGATGTCGTATTTCTGGTGCATCAGCCCGGCGGCCAGAGTGTCGGAAGAGCAGCGGTAAAAGGTGATGAGCACGTTGCCGTTCTGCTGGTGGAAGCGGCGCATGAGAATGGACAGGTCGCTGCGTTCATAGCCCCGGACATACCCCACCCGCAGCGTGCCGCTGAGGCCGGTGGAGGCATCGTGGACCCGCTCCGCCGCCCGGCTCATCCGCTCCAGAATGGCCTTGGCATCCAGCAGGAAGGCCTTTCCCGCCGGGGTCAGGCTGACGGGCCGGGTGCTGCGGTCAAAGAGGGCGCAGCCCAGAGTTTCTTCCAGAAGATGGATCTGCTGGGTCACGGCGGTCTGGGAAATGTAGTACTGCTCGGCGGCTTTGGTGAAGCTGCGGGTCTCCGCCGCCGCCACGAAATACTTCAGCTGATTCCGGTTCATAAGCCCTCCTACAGGTATAAAATAAGTTTTTCTTATTTTATCATCCGGAATACACCGTTGTAAAGGAAAAAAGTTTGCTGTAAGATAAGCTTACTGTCGGTTGACATCCGGCATAGTATGTGTGTTATGAGGTGTGTGTCCATGAAACGAGAATCCTTCGGTTCCCGGTTGGGCTTCCTGCTGGTGAGCGCGGGCTGCGCCATCGGCATCGGCAACGTCTGGCGTTTCCCTTACATTGCCGGTAAAAACGGCGGCGGTTATTTTGTGCTGTTCTATCTGATCTGTCTGTTGGTCATGGGCGTCCCCGTGCTGACCATGGAACTGGCAGTGGGCCGCGCCGGACGCAAGAGCGCCGTGCTGGCCTACAAGGCCCTGGAAAAGCCCGGCGCCAAGTGGCATATCCACGGCTGGTTCTGCCTGATCGGCTGCTACCTGCTGATGATGTACTACACCACCGTCACCGGCTGGATGGTCAGCTATTTCTGCAAGTTCCTCACCGGCGTGTTCCACACCGGTATGGAGGCGGAGGCGGCGTCCAACGTTTTCGGTGAGATGCTGGGCAATCCCGGCTCCATGGCGCTGTTTACGGAGATCGTAGTGGTGATGGGTCTCATTGTGTGCAGCTTCGGTCTGCAGAAGGGCCTGGAGCGGGTCACCAAGGTGATGATGCTTGCTCTGCTGGTGCTGATCCTGGTGCTGGCTGGCCATAGCCTGACCCTTTCCGGCGCGGCGGAGGGCATGAAGTTCTACCTGCTGCCCTCTGTGGATTCCATCCGCCAGAACGGCCTGGGCAGCCTCATTACCGACGCCATGAACCAGGCCTTCTTCACCCTCTCTTTGGGCATCGCCGCCATGGAGATCTTCGGCAGCTATATGAGCGAGGAGCACACCCTTCCCGGCGAGGCTGTCCGCATCTGCGCCCTGGACACCTTCGTGGCCCTGATGGCGGGCACCATCATTTTCCCCGCCTGCTTCACCTTCGGCGTGGAGCCGGGCCAGGGCCCCTCTCTGATCTTTATGACCCTGCCCCAGGTGTTTGTGAACATGGGCGGCGGCCGGTTCTGGGGTACGCTGTTCTTCCTCTTCATGGTGTTTGCCAGCTTTTCCACGGTGCTGGCCGTGTTTGAAAACATCATCGCCATCTGCATGGACACCTTTGGCTGGGAGCGGAAAAAGGCCGTGGTCATCAACGGCATTCTGCTGGCCATCCTGAGCCTGCCCTGCGTGTTCGGCTACAACATCTGGAGCGATTTCCATCCCCTGCTGGGCAAGGACGTGCTGGACAGCGAGGACTTCCTGGTGAGCAACCTGCTGCTGCCCATCGGCTCTCTGGTGTATCTGCTGTTCTGCGTCACCAAGTGGGGCTGGGGCTTCGACAAGTACCTGGCCGAGGCCAACCGGGGCCAGGGCATGAAGTTCTCCCCCAAGCTGAAGCCCTACTTCCAGTGGGTGCTGCCCATTCTGATCGTCATTATTCTGGTCCAGGGCCTGTTTTAAATGCATACCGCGTGAAAACGCC
>URTS01000188.1 GCA_900550685.1 uncultured Oscillibacter sp.
TATGCTGGCGGCTCTCGTTTTCCGGAAGCTCCTGCTTCAGAAGGTCCGTCAGGGTGTAGTGAAAGCCGTCCTGCCGAAAGTCCGAGCGGGGAATGCCCGCAGGATCGTCTTCCGGACTCAGATCATAGATTTTCTTCAGTTCTGTGCCATCGTCGTTTCGGACGATGGAAGTGGGATAGCAGACCTTGGCGTCCGGCACCGCGGGTTCAAAGTCCGCCGCCAGCGCAGTGGGTGTCAGCGCCAAAGTCAGGCACAGCGCCGCGGCGCAGAGAGATAGCATTCGTTTCATTTTGTGTTCCTCTTTTCTTTATTTTTATAGTGATTTTTCGTCTGCTCCAGCAGAAGGTCATATTCCCAAGGCTCCAGCTCTAAGGAGAGGTAGGCGCCGTCTTTCGACATACCGTCTACACGGTAGCTCAGCACAAGTGGAAGCTGCCGCTGCTTTTTCACGTCATGAGGTGAGATCCAACCAACGCCGCCCGCAAAAACGGAACGGATGGCGGAATCGTAGTTTTCTTCATAACCCTGCCAGAGAAGTGCCTCCCGCAGTTCTTCCCGCAGCTTTCTGCGCTGGGGAACGGGAACCAGACGCTCCGGCTCCAACAAAAAGCGCGGATGCAGGGTTTCTAAGCAACCGTCCAGCGCAACTTTCAGGGCGGCATTCTTTTTCGTCAAGCCGCTGCGCCGGTAATCCGCCGCCAGAACATCCTCGCCCTGGGCGTCGCCGGGGAAAAGGCGTACACAGCGGATGAGTTCATAAGCGTGGGCGTCATCCGCCATACCAAGGACGCGGGTCCCATCCATGGGGAGCGTCCGGTAATGGTCGATGGCCTCCGCCAATGCAGAAAACTGCCTCACATCCCATCCGGGTCTTCCGGGGCGGAGATCGTCCACGGTGTAATAGGTCATGCACATTCAGATGTCCTCCTCACTTCATACTCATGCCGCCAAGGGCCTCGGTCTGTTCCTGCGCGCTCAACTCCGCCAGCTTCGGCTTTGCCCATTCCGGAAGGAACTTGTCATCCAGTACGCCAATGAACTCGTTGCGGTTCCAGTGTGTCATCTCGCCATCCCCGAGGCAGGTGCAGCGCACCGAGCGGCCAATGGTGTGAGGCGAACAGCCAAAGCCGTCATGGGCATACCAGAGCTGGTTTTCTTGACTCCAGCAGGATTCTTTCAGCGTGTCAGGGCTGAGTACCAGCACCTTGCCGGTATAGTCCTGCTCGGCGCGGTCACCGACACAATGCTCCGCGCCAAAGAGATTTAACGCCTGCACTGCCTTGCGGTAGAAAGTGACGAAGCCATCCAGCACGGCCGGATGGCTTCGGACAACAAAATCGCTGTTGTGGTTGAGATCCGTGGGAATATATATCTTCTCTGCCCAATGCTTGTTGGCGTAGCTAAAACGCCCATCCCACTTGAGTTCGTGCAGCGTATTGGCGAGCACCCATGCGGTGCGCTTGAAGCCGTATTCGTCCAGCACCGGCGTGATACAGTTCTTGTCTAGATGCATCCCATCGAAATTCTGGCGAATGGCTTCCTCGATAGCGTTACGGCAGGCGATGTTTGCCTTGTGGCTCTCCCGCCAAAGGGAAAGCTCATTCCGCTCGCGGGCTTCAGCAGCGGAATACGGGTAGGGATAAGTATTGTTCATCCCGAGATCTCCTCCTTTTCCAACAGACGGCATACGCCCTCCAGCTGCACACCGGAATCCTCCAGCATGGTGCGAACATCATCGTCCAGCTCGTCGATGAGCACATCTGCGGCGGTTTTCTCCGCTGCCTGCACGATGACTTTGCCATCCTCCACGAAAGACTCCAGCGCGGCAGTGGGCGAGATCCCCGCCTCCGCCAGCTGACAGGGTGGAATTTCAAGGCCGGAGCATTGGGGTTTGCGTTCACAGGCGCCGCATGCCGTTTCCGTCATTCCGGTCTCCATTGCCATCTGGCTTCGCTCCGCCAGACGGGAGATCAATTGCGGTGTAACAGCGGAGATGAGAGAAATGGTTTTCAGCAGTTCCGCCACGGTGGGATCTCCCGGAAGCAGGAGAATACAGCCGCTGTCGGTATGGAGGATCAGGTCGCTGACGTCCGCAAGTCCGGAGAGCTGCAGAGCGGCGCGAGGGATGGAAAGAGTTTTATTGTTAGGATCATGGTTCAAATTGAATTTCATGCTGTTTTCCTCCTTGGTGGATATTTTGGGATATGGACCAGCTTCAGCTCCCATTCGCCCAACGGCTCGTCGAAGAGGTTCATCTGGCTGGTCATGTAGGGACGGGGATCATAGTTGGTGATGATAAGTTCACCAAAGGACGAGCCCTTTTTCTGTGAGAGCGGGTTGCTGCG
>URTS01000189.1 GCA_900550685.1 uncultured Oscillibacter sp.
TCAAAATGAACACGACCACATCTTGTGGATGGCTTCAAGCCAATCCACAAAAGCAGCGGGATTTGTGACAGAGAATATCACGCATTGAACGGTGCGTCAAGATAATTTGAAAAAAATTATTGCGGCAAAGCGGTGATAGTAGGACTTATAGGAGGCTGCTTGAGCTGTTTTTTCTATTTACAGCTACAATGATAGCCATTGGGGGATTGTGATTGGTCAGGGCTGAAAAGGGCTTTCATGATTTGCTGCAGCGCATCATGTCCTCGACGCTCCCAGCGTCCTCAAAGGACGATTTGATGGGTGTGTAGGGATAAGCTGTAAAAAGAAGCATGGACGCCCCCGAAAAGGAGAGCGTCCATGCTTCTTGCTGTATCCGAATGGAGGAGATTGCGAAATCAGTGATTGTCCGGGCAGACGATCGCGGTCATCTGATCGAATACATCTTCCATCTGCCGCACCAGTGTGAACTGGGTGCGGGCACGGTCGAGGTTGTGGTTCGGGCGGGCAATATGGAAATAATGGTCGCCCTCCAGATAGTCGGTCAGGAAACGGATGCCGCATTCCAGCGTCATGAGTTTGGCACCCCAAGCAAGACTCCTTTTTTCGGCTGTGTGCATGGTGGAGCCGGCAGTGGAAAGATAGCCTTTGGCAAACACTTCATACAGATGCAGGTCAAAGTGGACTTTGCTCTGGTCGGGTTCATCCTCGGCGCAGTCGTTGGCACCGGTGCGGATGGAATCACCGAAATCATAAGCCGAAAGACCCGGCATCACGGTGTCGAGGTCAATGACACAGATGCCTTTGCCAGTGGCTTCATCGAGTAGAACATTATTGATTTTGGTATCATTATGGGTGACACGCAGCGGGATCTCACCAGCGGCCAGCTGATCCAGCAGAACGTGGCAGTCCTTTTCCCGTGCATGGATAAAAGCAATCTCCGGCGCAATGGTTTTGGCTCGACCCAGTGCATCGGCTGCAAGAGCTTTTTCAAAGTTTGCGTAACGGTTGGGCGTATCGTGAAAACGGGCAATGGTTTCGTGAAGGGTTGAAGCAGGATAATCGGCCAGCTGGTTCTGGAACTTGCCCAGTGTTTCTGCCACAGTGCGGAAGTCTGCCTCACAGCCGACCTGTTGCAGACAGACGGTATTCTCTACAAAATCGTAGGCTCTCCAGGCATTGCCTTCAGAATCAATATAGTACGCTGCGCCGGACAGAGTTGGAATGACATTCAGGCATTCCCGGCCAGGGTCGCCGCCCTCTGCCTGAATCTTTGCCCGTAAATGCCGGGTCACGCCACAGATGTTTTCCATCAGTCCTGCTGGATCAGTGAATGTATCGGTGTTGATGCGCTGTAAGATAAAGCGTTTGGTATGATTGGCCCGCCAGACCACAAAGGTGTCATTGATGTGGCCCTCACCATAGTGGTGTGGATCGCAGACCATCGGCCCACCAAAATCAAAGGCGGATGCAGCAGCGCAGAGAATGGGTTCGGTGACAGGTTTCATTTGAAGTTCCTCGTTTCTTTTTATCTTTCATGCCGTTTTGCTGGGGCAGGGCGTTGTCCCTGCCGCACCTGACGGCGGTATTCGTTGGGAGTCAGCCCCTCCGCTTTGCGGAAACACTGGGAAAAATAGCTGGGGGACGAAAAGCCCATCAGTTCGCTGATCTGAGCCAAGCTGTAACCTGTATTGCCCAGCATATATTTGCTTTCCTCAATGCGGCGGCGATTCAGATAGGTGATGGGAGAGATGCCGTACTCTTTTTGAAAGGTGTGGGCCAGATAATACTTATTGATGTGTGCGATCTCTGCCAGACGGTCAAGCGAGATGTCCTCCCGGAAGTTGCTGTCCAGATATCGCTTGATCTCTACACACTCCCGGCTGTCAGACCGTGGCGTTTCTTCCACCTGCAAAGAGAGCGTTGTGCAGCGTACCAGCCAGATCAGCAACACCTCCAGCAAATCCTGACAGACGGTTTCGCAGCCATCCAGACTGCGGTCGGCTTCGGCAAGCAGCATATGCAGCAGAGTGACCATCCGTTCCCGGTTTGCACGGCAGTTGAAGATAGCATAAGAAGAATCAGTCTTGCCGAATAAGATCTCTATGCCAGCCACACCCAGAACGATATATTCAAGCGGTGAAGCGTTCAGACTCAATTCCGTGTGCTCCACCTGTGGATTGACGATGACCATATCATCCGGCTTGACCGGATAAAGCTGACCGCTTAAATAAAACTGACCTTCTCCGCTCAGACAGTAGAACA
>URTS01000190.1 GCA_900550685.1 uncultured Oscillibacter sp.
AGACTGTCCCTGCCAGAATCCCCAAAAAGAAACATACCGCCAGCGACAGGCTGTATCGCCAGACGGAGGACGGCTCCCGTCCACTTCGTCTCAGTCTCACGCTCCATCACCTCACCCCAGCGTATGAGCGTGGGACAAGATTTATGTTCGGTTGACGTAAAACATCTTTTATTAAAATATAGTTCAATTTCATCCGTTTCGCAAGGCGTTTTCTGAAAAAAGCCGCTTTTCAGCATTTATGCTAAAATATTATGTAAACTGTATTATGTAAATCATGTAAAGTTGTGGCCGCAGTGCCCCACTCGCTGGCAAAAAATGCTAGATATAGTGGATTTTCCCATCATGGGATACCCATATCTGTTCCGCCCCAAAAACGGGGCTTTTTCCCCACCGGACAGTCCGCTTTCTGATCAAATCCGTTTTTTGTGAGATTTGACCAATCCTTTTCTGCGGCGCTTCCCCACTTTCCCCCGGACTGCGCCGGAAAGAAGACCTCCCAGCAGCACCATTGCCAGCAGGATCAGCCCATGGATCGTTACGCCATCCCAGGCGCCGAAGCAGATCAGCACCAGCAGCACGCCGAATAGTCCTGTATGCAGCAGGGCGCCCGCAGCACCCGCTCCGCCTCCT
The DNA here is from genome assembly GCA_900550685.1 of uncultured Oscillibacter sp. Taxonomy (GTDB): domain Bacteria; phylum Bacillota; class Clostridia; order Oscillospirales; family Oscillospiraceae; genus Oscillibacter. The sequence goes on from URTS01000190.1 coordinate 631, forward strand.
CCGGCGATCATTCCGCCGGTAAATGCCGCACAGAGGGCAGCCCCCGCCAGCAGCGGCAAGCCGCTCCCCTCCCCCACCGCTCCGCGAACGGTCAGCAGTGTCACCAGCAGGACGCTCAGCAGGTCCACAGCCATCGCCGCGGCAAGTCCCAGCAGGATGCTCCTCCACCCCATCGTTTTCTTTCCGGACATAAAAAATCCCCCTCTCTCAGGCTATGCTTTCAAACCAGCATATTCCGAGAGAGGGGCATCTTATGCCACGCAAAAGAGAAAGGCGCGGTGAGATCACCGCGCCTTACAGATTCAGTCCTTCTTCTCCTCCTCGGCAGGGGCTTCCTCTGCCTTCGGAGCTTCTTCGGCCTTGGGAGCCTCCACAGCGGGAGCCTCTTCCTTCTTCTCGGCCTTCTTCTCCTTCTTATCAGCGGCAGGCTGGTCGCCGGTCTGCACGCCGGTCTGGGACACGGCCCACTTGGTCAGCTCCATGCGGACCCGGTCGTCGCTGGTCTCGATCACGATGGTGTTGGGGTTCACCATAACGATCTTGCCCACGATGCCGCCGATGGTGGTGATCTCGTCCCCAACGGTCAGAGAGTCCCGCATGGCCTGCGCCTGCTTCTTCCGCTTGTTCTCAGGGCGGATCATGAAGAAATACATCACCGCCATGAGCAGTACGATCATAATGATACTTTCCATAGTTCCAAGCTTCTCCTTCGGTTTTCAAAATCAGAATAGTATTATTATACCAAAGCTAACACTATTTGCAAGCTTTTTTCCCTGCGTTTTGCAAAATCAGGCCCGCTTTTCCAGATTGCCGCTGTATTTTTCCCGGAAATCCGCGAACGTGCCGTTGTCCAGGGCCTCCCGGATCTTCGCCATCAGTTCGTTGTAGAACCAGAGATTGTGGAGCACCGCCAGCCGCAGGGCCAGCACTTCGTCTGCCTTGAACAAGTGGCGCAGGTAGGCCCGGGAATGGCTGCGGCACACCGGGCAGCCGCAGCTTTCGCTGATGGGCCGCTCGTCGGTGATATACTTCTCGTTCATGATGTTCACGGTGCCCTCCCAGGTAAAGAGCTTTCCGTGACGGCCATTGCGGGAGGGCATCACGCAGTCGAAGAAATCCACGCCCCGGGCCACCGCCTCAATGATGTTGCTGGGGGTGCCCACGCCCATGAGATACCGGGGCTTGTCCGCCGGGGCGAAGGGCTCCACCACATCGATCATCTCGTACATCACCTCGGCAGGCTCCCCCACCGCCAGGCCGCCGATGGCGTAGCCGTCGCAGTCCAGCTTGGCGATCTCCTGCATGTGCCAGGCCCGGAGATCCGCAAAGGTGGCGCCCTGGTTGATGCCGAAGAGCATCTGCTGGGGGTTCACCGTGTCCGGCAGGCTGTTGAGCCGGTCATGCTCGATCTTGCAGCGCTGGAGCCAGCGGAGGGTCCGTTCCACGGACGCCTTGGCATACTCGTACCGGGCCGGGTTCTCCACGCATTCGTCAAAAGCCATGGCAATATCGCTGCCCAGGTTGGACTGGATCTGCATGGACTCCTCCGGTCCCATGAAGATCCGGTGGCCGTCGATATGGCTGGCGAAGGTGACGCCCTCCTCCTTGATCTTCCGCAG
>URTS01000191.1 GCA_900550685.1 uncultured Oscillibacter sp.
AGCCCAATGGGCTCCGGCGGTCTTTTAACACGCCAGACTCAGCTTCAGTCGCTGATATAAGGCAGAAGCGCGACGTGACGCGAACGCTTGATAGCGATGGTCAGCTGGCGCTGATGCTTTGCGCAGGTGCCGGAGATTCTTCTCGGAAGGATCTTCGCGCGCTCGGAGATGTACTTTCTCAGGCGTGCTACATCTTTGTAATCGATCTCGTCGATGTGATCGGCGCAGAACTGGCAGACCTTACGGCGCTTGTTGCCGCGGGCGGGACGGGCGGGACGAGCTTCACGATCGAAAGCCATGATTGCTTCCTCCTTATAGTAATATCAAAACGGCAGTTCGCCGTCATCCTCGCCGATCTCGGCGAAGTCAGAGCCGCCTGCGCTGAAATTGCTGGGGGCGGCACTGCGGGAAGCGGGGGCGGGGGCATACCCGGAATTGTAGCCGGAGGTATCTCCGCCGTCACGCTTGGAGTCCCCGAAATACACATTGTCGGCCACGACTTCGGCACTGCGGCGCTTGCCGCCGTCCTTGTCGGTCCAGTCCCGGATCTGCAGGCGGCCCTCCACCACGGCCATGCGGCCCTTGGTGAAGTACTTGCTTACAAACTCGGCGGTGGAACGCCAGGCCACGATGTCGATGAAATCCGTCTCCTTTTCGCCGGACTGGGACTTGAAATCCCGGTCAACAGCCAGGGAGAAGGACGTCACCGCCGTACCGCTGCCGGTGCGCCGGAGCTCGGGGTCACGGGTCAAACGACCCATGAGAATGATTCGATTCAGCATGTCGCTGGCTCCTTACTCGTCCTTGCAGACGATCAGGGAACGCATAACGCCTTCGGCGATACGCAGCTTACGATCCAGCTCGCGGGGGAACTCCGGACCGCTGACAAACGTCATCAGCACGTAGTAGCCCTCGGTCTTGTAGTTGATGGGATAAGCCAGCTTGCGGCTGCCCCACTCCTCGACCACGACGTCGGAGCCGTTCTGCTCAGCCAGAGTCTTGAAGTTCGCCACCTGGGCGGCGATAGCCTCCTCACCCTGTGCAGGATCGAGCACGAACACGACCTCGTAATTGGCAGTAATCTTTGCCATATTTGCACCTCCTTCTGGACAAATGGCCCTCATTCTCAGATGAGAGCAAGGATTTACTCACATAATGCAAGCCTTATCATTATATAAGAAATCCGGCAAATGTCAAGTATTTTTTTCATTTATCAATTTTTTCGTGCCGGTCAACATATTCTGCACAGGAGGCACACCTATGAAATTCACATGGGACATTGCGCTGGTTATTTTTCTGATCCATTTTTTCGGCTACATCATCAAATGGGTCATCGGCTTCGGCACCCCATTGGTCTCCGCGCCCCTGCTGTCCATGCGTCTGGACAACGCCCTCATCACCCCCGGCAGCCTGGTGCCGGATTTCTGCATCAATACCTATATTTCCTGGAAGAGACGGAAGCTGCTGGACCTGCGGCAGATCCTGCCCCTGCTGATCGTTCTGCTGGCCGGTGTGATCCCCGGCACCTGGCTGCTGCGGTTCTCCATGCCCTGGGTCATCAAAACGGTGCTGGGCATCGTGGTGCTGTTCCTGGGCCTGGAAATGGCCACCCGGAACCTGCGTCCCGTCCGCCCCGGCCGGAAGGACCACCCTGCCGTCCGCTATCTGGTGGCCTTCTTCTCCGGCGTGTGCGCCGGCCTGTTCGGCATCAATCTGTTCCTGGTGGCCTACCTCCAGCGGACCACCAAGAATTACGACGAATTCAAGGGCAGCATCTGCTTTTTGTTCTGGGGCGAGAACCTGTTCCGCATCATCCTGTACACCGCCACCGGCCTGCTGGACGCCGCCAGCCTCCAGTTCTCCGTCATCTCCATGGTCTCCGCCATGCTGGCCCTGGGCGCCGCAAAGCCCATCATCCGGCGGGTCAAGAGCGACACCCTGCAAAGGCTGGCCATTGTGTTCTTCCTGCTGGGCGGCATCAGCATTATTGTCAAGTCCCTGCTGACCCACACCTGACCTTTTGCAAAACCCCGGCATCCCAACGGTTCATGTTCATAGGTACACAATGTGACCTATGGGGCAGACCGGACGGTACAGGGCACGAAAAAATAAGTCGAGGGAAATTTCCTCGACTTATTTTTTTCTTTGATCCCAAGTTTATCTGAGCGGCACATTTTAATCGGATGCGCAGACTTGAT
>URTS01000192.1 GCA_900550685.1 uncultured Oscillibacter sp.
ATAGCGGCCGCGCTTCCTTTTTATTCCGGAAAGTCTTTGATGAGCAGCAGACTGCCCTCCTTCACGGATACCACGGCGGTCTGCCCCGGCAGCACCTCGTTGCTGGTGCCGTACTGGTAATCGCACCTGATCTCCCCGTTGTCCAGGGGAAACTTGCAGCCTGTCTCCATGATGCCCCGGGCGGTGCCGGTGATGTTCACCAGGGAATAGAAGGGGAACCTCTCCGGGATCTCCACCGGCTCCGCTCCGATCAGCTCCATTTCCGAGTAGTCGTCCAGCAGCAGGGCCCGCTTGCCCTGCTCCCGGAGCATCACCAGCAGGTAGACGTTCACCAGCGTGTGGTCCATCCGCCCGCCGGAGACGCCCACCAGCAAAAATTCGTCGAACCCCCGCCGCAGGGCTTCCTTTACGGCAAATACCGTGTCGGTGTCGTCTTTCCGCACCGGCAGGACGATGGTCTCCTTGTCCGTTTCCGGCTTTTCGTGGGAATCGAAGTCCCCCACGATAAGGTCCGGCTCCGCTCCCAGTCTCGCCCGGTGCCGCAGGCCGCAGTCACAGTAAATGAAAAAGTCGTCCGCCCGGAAATACCGTTTCACCCGGTCATAGGTCCGGATCTCCGCTCCGCCGACGATCACACAGCGCTTCATGCGTATCACATCCTTTGCCTGTATCATACCCCGATTTCTTTTCCGCCGCAATCTTTTTATGGATAAAACGCAAAAAACACGGGACCCTAATGTCGTAACTGGAAAAAGGAGTGATCGCATGGAAACAGGCATCCATAACACCTCGGAGATCGGCCAGCTGCGGAAGGTCCTTCTGCACCGGCCCGGTCAGGAGTTGGAAAACCTCATGCCGGAATATCTGGAACGGCTGCTGTTTGACGATATCCCCTATCTGAAAGAGGCCCAGGCGGAGCACGACGCCTTTGCCCAGTGTCTCCGGGACGCCGGGGTGGAGGTGGTGTACCTCATCGACCTGGTGGTCAATTCCCTGACCTCCCCGGAGGTGCGGCAGGCATTTCTGCATCAGTTTTTGGAAGAAGCCAATCTGCCGGACGCGGCCGCCCGGGAGGCAGTGGCAGAGTACCTCTCCGGCCTGGATGACCGGGAGATGGTGTCCGCCATGATGGCGGGCGTCCGCCGCAGCGACCTGCGGAAGCGGGGCGGCAGGCTCAGCGAGCACCTCTCCGCCATGGACGAGGACTATCCCTTCGCGGTGGACCCTATGCCCAACCTCTATTTCACCCGGGACCCCTTCGCCACCATCGGCACCGGCGTGTCCATCCACCGGATGCACACCGTCACCCGGAACCGGGAGACCCTTTTCGGCCGGTTCATCTTTGAGCACAACCCCTGGTACAAAAACGCTCCCCGCTGGTACGACCGCAGTGCATCCTCCTCTCTGGAGGGCGGCGACATTCTGGTGCTGTCTCCCCAGGTGCTGGCGGTGGGTATTTCAGAGCGGACGGAGGGGGACTCCATCGACCAGCTGGCCCAGACCGTCCTCTCCCAGAGCAAGACCTTCCAAAAGGTCCTGGCCTTCAACATTCCCAAAAGCCGCTCCTTCATGCACCTGGACACCGTGTTCACCATGGTGGACCGGGACAAGTTCACTGTCCACCCCAATATTTTGAGCGACATCACCGTGTTCGTCATGGAGCTGGACGATGACCGGCAGATGCACATTCAGCAGGAAAACGGCCGACTGGAGGACATTCTGAAGGAGCACCTGGGCCTCAGTCAGGTGACACTGATCCCCTGCGGCCAGGGCCACACCATCGACGCCGCCCGGGAGCAGTGGAGCGACGGCAGCAACACCCTGGCCATCGCCCCCGGCGAGGTGGTGGTCTACACCCGGAACCATGTCACCAACCGCTCCCTTGAGGAGGCGGGCATCCGTATCCACGCCATCCCCAGCGCGGAACTGAGCCGGGGCCGGGGCGGCCCCCGGTGCATGAGCATGCCGCTGATCCGGGACGATCCGTAGACAGGCGACGGTTCGCCGCAGGAAGCGCGGCTTTGCCGCGCAGAATGCACCCCACATTTTCTTTTGAGACATCAAACGCACCAGATTGGTACGGAGATGTGCGGCTATGCCGCACCGGATTGAATCCCCATTTTCTTTTCGTCTTGCCGAA
>URTS01000193.1 GCA_900550685.1 uncultured Oscillibacter sp.
TGGATAGCGGCCCTTCACGGTTTTCTGGGCTTCCACTTCTACATTCAGCTCCTTGTATTCCCCGTCCAGGAAGGTCACGCAGCAATAGTCGGGATCGCCGGGGGCCAGCTTCATGGCGTGGGTCTCCCGGCAGAGGACCTGCCAGACCATGCTCTCGTCCTGATAGCGGGGGATCGTCATGCGGACGGTGGCGGCATAGCGCTCCGGTAGGGTTTTGATGGTGATATTGTAGTTCATATTTTCTTCCTTTCTCAGCCGTTTCCGGGCTGTGTCCAGAAGGCGCAGCTTCTGTGCCGTATCCTCCGCCAGGGCGTTCAGCTCTGCCTGCCGGGCGGCAAGATAGCCGTCCAGCTTCTCCCGGTCCTCATAAACCGGCAGGATGGCCCGGATCTCCGCCAAGCCAAAGCCCATGTCCCGCAGGGCCGTGATCCGGCACATGACGGGCAGCTGGGCTTCGCTGTAATAGCGGTAGTCGGTGAAGGGGTCGGTCTCGGCGGGCTTCAGCAGGCCGATTGCGTCATAATGGCGCAGCATGCGGACGCTGACTCTGGACAGTTTTGAAAAATCTCCGATTTTCAGCATAGGCGGTACCTCCGTGCAGGTGTTTTTGAGCTCATATTGGAATGATACTCCCTGACACGGTGTGAGAGTCAAGAGAAATCGTCAAATGATTCTTCTGTTACCGTTTTGTTGTGGATTTGGGACAGGCAGTGTGGCATACTGGTAAAAATGGCAGAGGAGGGAAGGGGATGGATCAGTCCATGGACCTGCGGCCGCCCATTCGGCGCAGCTGGCTGCGCCTGCGGCTGGGGAAGGCGTACTATGCCGGAAAGCGGTATCTCCTGTGGTGTTCGCCTAAGTACAAATGGGCGAAAAAGCGGCAGGCGGAGCGGCTGCCGGAGATCCAGTTTTCCCATGCCACACCTCTTCTGCGGCATCTCCGGGGCGAGGAAATGGTCTGGCAGGAGAACAAGGTGACGAATCTGAAGCTTGCCGTGCAGCGGCTGGACGGCCTGGTGCTGTCCCCCGGTGAGACCTTCAGCTACTGGCGGCTCATCGGCAGGCCCACCGCCCGGAAGGGCTATAAGGAAGGCATGGTGCTGTTCCTGGGCCGCATCGGCGGGGATATCGGCGGCGGATTATGCCAGCTGTCCAATCTGATCTTCTGGATGACCCTCCACACGCCCTTGACGGTAGTGGAGCGCTACCGCCACTCCCACGACGTATTCCCGGATGCCAACCGGACCCAGCCCTTCGGCAGCGGGGCCACCTGCGCCTATCCCCACCGGGACCTGATGATCCGCAACGACACGGACCGGCCTTACCAGCTGTGCCTCCGGGTGGGAGAGACCCATCTGGAGGGGGCGTGGCGCTCCGTGGAGCCGCCTGCTTTTCAATTCCAGGTGGTGGAAAAGGATGCCCGGATCGACCAGGCCGCCTGGGGCGGCTACATCCGCCACAACCAGCTGTGGCGGCAGGTGTATGACTGCTCCGGTGCCTTACTGGAGGAGCAGTACCTCTGCACCAACGACGCCATCATGATGTACAGCCCCCTGCTGGCGGCTGAAAATACCAACGATTAACAAGGGCAAGCACGCCTGCCAGCGTGTCTTTCCGGCGCTTTTTGCCCTTTTCGCCTTGGCTTGCGCCAGCAAGCCTGCGTCTCAAAAGCCCAAAATCACTCGAAAAATCATCGTTGGCAGGTGCTTTGCAGTTTTGCCGGACAAAACCGTGTCTGCCCTCGTCAATCGATGGTACCAAGGAGACATAAATGCGCTATCAGAATGTCCGGGCGGCGAAATTTCTCGACCGGCCCAACCGCTTCATTGCCCATGTGGAGCTGGACGGGAAGACCGAGACCGTCCATGTGAAAAATACAGGCCGGTGCCGGGAGCTGCTGGTGCCGGGGTGCACCGTCTATCTGGAAAAGGGGACGAATCCCGGCCGCAAAACCGCCTATGACCTCATCGCCGTGGAAAAGGGAAACATCCTCATCAACATGGACGCCCAGGCACCCAACAAGGTGTTTGCGGAGTGGGCCGGGGCGGGAAACTTCCTGCCGGATGTGACGGCCATCCACCCGGAGTATACCTACGGCGC
>URTS01000194.1 GCA_900550685.1 uncultured Oscillibacter sp.
CAGCAGTCCGGCGGCCTTCTTTTCGGCGATCATGCCGTCAATAACGCCGGCATTTTCACAGTGGACACCGCAGATGCCTCCCAGATGCCGCAGCTCCTTCAGGGCCCAGTACATATCCCGGTCCCCCACCATCATGGCGGGGTAGGTCATGTACATTTTGAAGGAAGAAACCCCCTGGCGGAACATCTCCGGCAGCTCCGCCCGGATGGACTCGGTCCAGTCGTCAATGGTCATGTGGAAGCCGTAGTCGCAGAAGGTGCGGCCGTCAGCCTTCTTGTGCCAGAGGTCCAGACCGTATTGCAGGCTTTCCCCCTTGTTGGGGCAGGCGAAGTCGATGACGGTGGTGGTGCCGCCCTTCAGGGCCGCACGGCTGCCGGTGGTGAAATCGTCCGCCGTGGTGGTGTTGCAGACGTCCAGGTCAAAGTGGGTGTGGGCGTCGATAAAGCCGGGGAACAGGAGACAGCCCTCCACATCCACCGTCCGGTCCGCCGGCGTGAGGATGAGGCGGCCCACCTGCTTCACCTTTTCGCCCTCGATAAGAACATCGGCTCGTTTCGGCCCGCGGCCGGTGATGACGGTGCCGCCCTTGAACAGCGTGCGCATAATGACCCTTCCTTTCCATGCTTGCTGCCCAGAGTATACCACGTCCCGGCGGAAATTACCATAGAAATCCGGCTTTCCGGGTAAAAATCCGAAACCTGCGGACACTAGAGGGAAAAGGAGGCGTGCATATGGATAAGGATCAGGAAAACGAAAGCAAAAACAGCGGCCAGACGGCCCAGAACGTGGTGGACTTCGGCTCCGCCATGACTAGGACGGCCCACGGCACCGTGTATACCATGGCCATCATCGGCCAGATCGAGGGCCACACGGCGGCCCCCAGCGGCACCAAGACCACCCAGTATGAGCACATGCTGCCCCTGCTGGCCAAGCTGGAGGAGAGCCGGGAGGTGGACGGCATTTTGTTCCTGCTGAACACGGTGGGCGGCGATGTGGAGGCGGGCCTCGCCATGGCGGAGCTGATCGCCGGGCTGACGAAGCCCACAGCGGCCATCGTGCTGGGGGGCAGCCATTCCATCGGTGTTCCTCTGGCGGTGGCAGCCCAGCGGAGCTTTGCAGTGCCCTCCGCCGCCATGACCATCCACCCGGTGCGGATCAGCGGCACCGTTATCGCCGCGCCCCAGACCTTCAGCTATTTCCAGCGGCTCCAGGAGCGGATCGTAGCCTTTGTGGCGGGCCACAGCCACATTTCGGCGGAGCGGTTCCAGGCGCTGATGCTGGCCAAGGACGACATGGCGGCGGATGTGGGCAGTGTGGTCTACGGTGAAGAGGCGGTGGAGCTGGGCATCATCGACCAGCTGGGGGGACTGCCGGAGGGGCTGGCCTGGCTTTACCGGAAAATGGACGAAAAGAGGGGGTGAGACCCCTCTTTTTTCATGGAGATACGGCTTGAAATGGGAATATTTTTCTGATATAGTAATTTAGTTAAAGTATGTAAAAATGACAGGGGTGAAACTGTGTACCTAAAAGCGCTGGAAATTCAGGGCTTCAAGTCCTTCCCGGACAAGACGGTTCTGAATTTCGGAGAGGATATCACCGCCATCGTGGGCCCCAACGGCTCCGGCAAATCCAATATTTCCGACGCCATCCGCTGGGTCATGGGCGAGCAGTCCAGCAAGGCCCTCCGGGGCGGCAAGATGGAGGACGTGATCTTCGGCGGTACGGAGAAGCGGGCCCCGGTGGGCTTTGCCCAAGTGACGCTGGTGCTGGACAACACCGGCCACATCTTTCCCGCCATGGAGGAGGCCGAGGTAGCCGTCACCCGCCGGTATTACCGCAGCGGGGAGAGCGAATACTACATCAACCGCCAGTCCGTCCGCTTGAAGGACGTGACGGAGCTGTTCATGGACACCGGCATGGGCCGGGAGGGCTACTCCATCGTGGGCCAGGGCCGGGTAGATGAGATTTTATCCACCAAGAGCACCGACCGCCGGGAGATTTTTGAGGAGGCCGCCGGGATCTCCAAATTCCGCCACCGGAAAGAGGAGGCGGAGCGGAAGCTGGAGCGCACCGAGGAAAACCTGGTGCGCA
>URTS01000195.1 GCA_900550685.1 uncultured Oscillibacter sp.
CCTGTCCCCCACCCTGCTGGTCTGCTCCATCGCCGCCGTGATGTTTGAGAAGTTCAAGGACTCCGATTTTATGCACAAGGTGATGCTGGGTGTCCGCCCCTCCTGCCTGGGGCTGATCGCCGGGGTGCTGCTGTCCTTAGCCCTCACCAACTATGCCACCGCCGCAGGGACCGTCAGTTATACCGCCGTGTTTATCGGCGTGGCGGGACTGATCCTGCTGCTGAAATACAAGGTCAGCATTTTTAAGGTCATTCTCATTTCCGCGGGCCTGGGCCTGCTCCTGATCCGCTGAACATGCAAAAAAGCTGCACAGAGCATCCGCTCTATGCAGCTTTTCTTGTTTTCGCACAATGTGTAAAGGGTTAACCTTTCACAGTGCCGTCGGCATTGAACACCGGCAGCTTGGCCAGGAACTTGATGTCGGTGCGGTCCGCCGCGCCGCCCTCGGCCAGAACGGCGATCTTGCCGGTGACGATGCCCCCGGCCTTTTCCACCAGGGCTTCCATGGCTTTCAGGGAGCCGCCGGTGGAGATCACATCATCCATAATGAGGATGCGCTTGCCCCGGATGATGTCCGCGTCATCCCGGCCCAGGAACAGCTTCTGGACACCGGCGGTGGTGATGGACTGGTCCTCCACGTGGATGGGGTCCGGCATGTAGACCTTGGCACCCTTCCGGGCAATGAAATACTTCTTGGCCCCGGACTGCCGGGCCATTTCGTGGATCAGGGGGATGCTCTTGGCCTCAGCGGTGAAGATATAATCATAGCTGTCAGCAGGCACCAGCTTCAAAAGCTCCCGTGCGCAGGCCTCGGTCAGTTCCGCGTCGCCGAAGCAGATAAACGCGCCGATGTACAGATCGTCCGTCACCTTGCAGATGGGCAGTTCCCGCTTCAGGCCCGCCACCTCGATAGGATATGTCATAGTCCTTGCCTCCTCAAATTTCCTGTCTCTATTTGGATATGCCGTGCATTTCTTTTCCGTACATATTATACAAGCTCAGGCCCAAATGTCAAGGCGGCCCAGCAGATCCGCCCCTGTCAGCCTCCGCACCTGCTCCGGCAGGACCGTCTCCGCCCCGGCGGCAGCGGCGGCATAGCCCGGGAAGGCAGCGATGGCGGTACAGACTTCCCCCGGCGCCAGAGGCGGCCGGTGCCGGACCATGTCCAGAATCCCTGTGCCGGACCGTTTGGCCCGGGCTTCCCACCGCACCCAGCTTTCAAAAAACGGCTCCGGCTCTTCCAGCCCTGTCAGCCGGGCCAGATGCCTGGGCGGCGTCTGGATCCGCTGGATATCCACCCCCACCGGGGCGTCGGCCACGGCTGCGGCCGCGGCTCCCTCCGTGTGACTGATGCTGAAATGGACCTGAGGGTGCCCGGGAAAGAAGGGCTTGCCGCTGTCCGTCCGGTCCATGGACGGTATCTCCCGCCAGCCGCACCGCTCCCGCAGCAGCGCCAGCAAAAGGCCGTAAGCCCACAGAACTTCCGCCTGCTGCCGGGGCAGCTGGCCTGCCAGCCGCACCCGCCGCTCCGGAGGCAGGCAGGCCGTCAGGGCAGCGGCTTCCTCCTCCGAAAGCACCCTGTCCGTTTTCACCATCCACACATGGACCATAACCGCCCTCCATTTTCCGTTGTTTTTTCCAATTTTTAAATTTTAACGCCGGGATTTTTTGCTGTAAAGACATATTTTCAAATTTTTGCAATAATTTTTCGAAAAAAAAGAGGAAAATTGACTTCGGCGGGGTATAACTTAACATAAACCATTGGGATACCAGGAAAGGAGGCGCAGTCATGCCGTTTCCCCAAAGCTTTATGGACGAGCTCACCGCCCGGAACGATATTGTGGACGTAGTGGGCAGTTACGTCCAGCTGACCCGGAAGGGCGGCAACCTCTTCGGCCTGTGCCCCTTCCACAATGAGAAAACCGGCTCCTTTTCCGTCTCGCCGGACAAGCAGATCTTCTACTGCTTCGGCTGTAAAAAGGGCGGCGGTGTCATCAACTTCATCATGGACATTGAAAACCTCCCTTTCCCGGACGCCGTCCGGTTTCTGGCCAAGCGGGCGGGGATGGAGGT
>URTS01000196.1 GCA_900550685.1 uncultured Oscillibacter sp.
TGAATTGAATCGAATCTTCAAATGTAAAAGAGGGACTTTTATGAGCAAGGACATTTACGAATCCCCCCTGGCTTCCCGGTATGCGTCGAAATACATGCTGCACCTGTTCTCTCCGGACATGCGGTTTCAGACCTGGCGGCGGCTGTGGGTGGAGCTGGCCCGGGCGGAGCATGACCTGGGCCTGCCCATCACGGCGGAGCAGGTGGCGGAGCTGGAAGCCCACGTCACCGATATCGACTACGCCGCCGCGGAGCAGCGGGAGAAGGAGGTCCGCCACGATGTCATGGCCCATGTGTATGCTTATGGCCTGGCGGCCCCCTCTGCGGCGGGCATCATCCACCTGGGGGCCACCAGCTGCTATGTGACCGACAACGCGGACCTGATCCTCTACCGGGACGGCCTGCGGTATCTCCGGGGCCAGATCCTGTCCGTGCTGGTGAATCTGGCGGCCTTTGCCCGGCGGTATGCCGCCACCCCCACCCTGGGCTACACCCATTATCAGCCTGCCCAGCCGGTGACGGTGGGCAAGCGGGCGGCGCTGTGGATGCAGGATTTCCGGTCCGACCTGGAAGAGCTGGACCATGTGCTGGCCACCATGCGCTTCCTGGGCTGCCGGGGCACCACCGGCACCGAGGCCAGCTTCATGGACCTCTTTGAGGGGGACGGTGCAAAGATCGACGAGATGAATCGCCGGATCGCCGCCGCCTTCGGCTTTGAAAAATGCTTCTCCGTCTGTGGCCAGACTTATCCCCGAAAAACCGACAGCCGAATTTTGAACGTGCTGTCCTCCATTGCCCAGAGCGCCTACCGCATGGCCAACGACATCCGGCTCTTGCAGCACGACCGCCAGGTGGAGGAGCCCTTCGAGAAGAACCAGATCGGCTCCAGCGCCATGGCCTACAAGCGCAACCCCATGCGCTCTGAGCGCATCTGCTCCCTCAGCCGCTACCTGATGGCGGACGCCGCCAACGCGCCTATGACCGCCTCCGTCCAGTGGATGGAGCGGACGCTGGACGACTCCGCCAACCGCCGCATCTCCCTGCCGGAGGGCTTCCTCTGTGCCGACGCGGTGCTGCGGCTGTGCCAGAACGTGACCAACGGCCTGCACGTCAACGAGAAGATCGTGGACCGGACCATCCGGGAGTATCTTCCCTTCCTGGCCACGGAGAATATCATGATGGAGGCGGTGAAGCGGGGCGGCAACCGTCAGGAGCTGCACGAGAAGATCCGGCAGCACTCCATGGCCGCCACTGCCCGGATGAAGGAGGGGGAGCCCTGCGACCTGCTGGACCGTCTGGCCGCCGACCCGGCCTTCGGCATGACCCGGGCGGAGCTGGACGCGGTGATGGAGCCTTCCTTGTATATCGGCCGCTGCAAGGAGCAGGTGGAAAACCTGCTGGCAGAGTATGCGCCGCTGCTGGTAGACACGGAGACTGCCGACGGCGCCATCAGCCTGTAATCAGAATTGGAAATGAAAAAGCGTGGACTTTTTGTCCTCCCTGACAGGGGTAATAACTAATTCCGGGGATACCCCGACAGATTATCGTGTTTACGATGCCTGTCGGGGTTCTTCTGTTTTTCGGGGTTGCAGGCTTTCCGTGTCTTGCTGTTGGCTGTCCACGAAGCCGATACCGTTGTAGTAAATCTCCACGGTCTGAGGCGCGTGCTTAGACCACTTCACCTCTTTCTCGTGGACCACGATCCTCTCAATGAACAGCCGCAGCAGCTCCGGCGTCAGCTCCGTGATATCCGTATACCGCTTCGCTTTGTCGAGGAAGCTGTCCGTCCCGTTCACGGTTTCACGCAGACGCTGGATCTCACTCTCTTTCTGTGGGATGCCGGCGGTGATACGGTTCTGTTCTTCCGTGTAGCTGCCGGAGAGCATCTGAAACTGCTCTGTTGTGATGCGGCCCAGCACACTGTCCTCATACAGCTTTTTGAAGATCGCGTCCAGTTCCGCTTTCCGTTTCCGCATGGCTGCCAGTTCCTTCTCCTGCCTGCGGATCTCCCGCTGAAGCTCGG
>URTS01000197.1 GCA_900550685.1 uncultured Oscillibacter sp.
CCGCTTTACCCGCGACATGGAACTGGTAGAAAAGTACATCCACACGCTGTTTCCCATCTGGGGCATTCGTTTTATTGCGGTAGCGGACAACGCCGATACCGAGGTCAAGGGCAACAAAAAAGCCCGCCAGATCAACGGACTCATCAATGAGTGGTATTTGGAGGATCTGTCCGAGAACATCCGCATGGTCTTTGACATGAAGCGGAGACAGGGGCAGTACATCGGCGGCTTTCCGGTCTACGGCTATCAGAAAGATCCGAACGACAAACATCATCTCATTGTGGAGCCGGAGGCGGCGGGAGTGGTGCGGCAGATCTTTCAGTGGGCGTTGGACGGGCACGGCAAGCAGAGCATCACCTTCATGCTGAATACGCAAGGCGTTGTGAACCCGACCCGCTACAAGGCAGAGCGGGGATGGAGTTGCAACCATCCCATAAAAAATGACTATGGCCTATGGAACAAGAACACGGTATGGCGGATCCTGCATAACGAGATGTACATTGGCAACATGGTGCAGGGCCGGACAAAAAAGGTGAGCTACAAATCCAAGACACTGATCACGATGCCGGAGGAACAATGGTTTCTGGTGAAGGGGACGCATGAGGCTATCATCGACGAGGAAACCTTCCGAACGGTGCAGAGACTGATGGCAGTACGTACCCGGGAGGACGGATCGGGAACGATCCATCCTCTGGCGGGACTGGTAAAGTGCATGGATTGCGGAAGCACTATGAGTAAAACCAGCAATGGCAGAAAGGGCGCAAAGCGAGTCAGCTATCTTCGGTGCAAGCTATACGCCGACAGCGGGGAACAAAAGCTCTGTACCCGTCATTCCATCCGCTTAGATCAACTGATTGAGCTGGTGTTGGAACGGCTGAGGTATCATGTGCAGACCTACTACACACCGGAGGAACTCAACCTGCCAACGCCGGAAAACACCCGGCGGGAGGTGCTGCTTCAGGAGCAGAAAACACTGCTGTCCCAACTGGAAAAGCGCAGCGCGGCTTTGAAGAATCTGTATCTGGATAAGGTCTCCGGCGTTTTGAGCGAGGGACAGTTTGTGGATTTGAACCATGACTTTCTTGCTGAGAAAAGCCGGCTGGAACGGCGGCTGGCGCAAATTGATGAAGAATTGTCGGAATCAGCACAGCCGCAGGAACAGGCAGATCTGATGGAACGGGCGCAGGAACTTTTGGAACTGAAAACCCTGCCGAGGGAACTGGCGGTGGCGCTGATTGAACGGATCGAGATCGGTGAGCGAGATGCGGAAACGGGCGAGCAAAAGGTAAATATCGTGTGGAAATTCTGAGTTCAGGTACCATGACCACGGAATTGTGCCGTCTAACACTCGTGGCGACGCGGTGTCCTTATGTTACACTGCCCACGTTGTGGAGCCCCGCTATCCGGCGGCGGTGGACCGGTACGTGGACCTGGGGCGGTTTTATGACCTGCCTGCGGCCAAGGCCCAGGCGGAGGAGGTAAAGCAGCACACCCATGACTATAAAGCCGCCTATGTCCGGGCCTACCGCAGCCTGAAGGCGGCCCGGCAGGTGGAACTGGATACGGCGGCGGAGATGGGCCAGAGCTTTGACCGCCAGCGGGCCGCCCGGCGCATTTCCGGCATCATGGCCCGGGAACTGCGGGGCCGGGGCACCGGCACCGGGAAGATCACCCGCCGGTTCCTGGGCAGCGTTACCCACAAAGGTCCCATCTGGCGGTTCGACAGCGTGGAAGCCCTGTGCCCCAAGATTTACGAGTTGGAGGACAGCTATGAGCAGGCGGGGCCGCTGCTGGCGGCCCTGTGTGCCGAGGCGGTGCGGCGGAGCTATGATGTGATCGCCTGCTCTGCCCCGGAGGAGCCGGAGCGGCTGGAGCATCTGCTGATCCCGGAGTTGGGGGTAGCCTTTGTCACCTCCAAACCGGGGATGGAGTTTCCAGGAAAGCCCTACCGCCGGGTGCGGCTGGATGCCCTGAGCCATCCGGAGAGCCGGGCGCGGCTGCGGTTCCGCAGCCGGATG